>JBGAGR010000115.1:0-22403 GCA_044226645.1 Aggregatilineales bacterium | reverse complement strand
TAGCTGACGAAAATATGCGACATGGCATCCACTCAAGTAAGAACCCTAAGCTGTAGTGTAGCCTTTCATCGCTCCTGTGGCAAACCTGCCTAGCCTTCCTTTACGCATCCGGTGAACGAGAAGGCGTACAGCGCGAATCCATGCGATTTCACCCGCAGCGTTAGTTCATGCTGCTCAAAGCCGGGATTGCGCACCAGATTGTACATACGCGGTCTATCGACCAGAACGCGCCCTTCTTCCGCCACATCTGTCCCGCGAATCGCTTCACTCAACGGCTTGTCATCCTGCCAGATTTCGACGCTCACCATTTCCGGGTGCAGCATTCGTTCCACCAGTTCAGCGTGTGGACTCAGCACCGCGTTCACTTCTACCGCTTCATACGGCAGTTGAATCACCGCTTCGGTCTTTCCCTGATAGGCAATGAATTGTTCGCCGGCCTGCCATGCGCCGGAAACATAAAATTCACCGCGCTGACGTTCTTTCGGCATGGTATATACCACAGGCGCGTGACTGGCATAGCCTTCAGGATTACCCAGTGCGCCTTTATCCAACCCGCCGTGTAATTCCGGTGTCGGACGGTAACACACCGCGCCGGGTGCATCTTCCGCTCGCAGCGACTGCATAATCGGCGGCAGCACCAGATTTGAATCGGCTTCCAGCAGCACATCCTGAATCGCCTGCTCGAACAGACCATAACCACCTTCGCCGTGACTCTGGTAGCGGATGTATCCCTGTTCATCGATCAGATACTTAGCAGGCCAGAAGCGATTGGCGAACGCATCCCATGTCCTGAAATCATTGTCCAGCAGCACCGGATAGCGGATTTCCAACTCGCGCACCGCCATGTCGATCTGTTGACGTTCCCGCCCGAAGGGGAATTCCGGCGAATGCACACCCACAATCGTCAGCCATTTGCCGTAGCGGTTATGCCATTCGCGCAGATAGGGCAGTGTTCGCAGGCAGTTCACGCAGCTATATTCCCAGAAATCGACCAATACCGCTCGTCCACGCAAACCACTCATGGTCAGCGGCGTGCTGTTCAGCCAATCACCCGTCCCAAATTCCGGCGCACGTACCACACGCGGCTTCAATAAATGCTCAATCATCGACCTCACCCTCACAATGACTTACATGATATAGAGGTGTACTATCCCGCCTATTTTACCCTTTGCTGTAAACTCAATGTATATGCCATAGCGTAATTGCCCAAACGCGAAAGGACTAAATCGAGTGGGTGCTAAACTGAATGCATTACTTGGTGTGGATGAACACGTTGATTTAGAAGCTCTCCTGTCAGACTTGGAAAACAGTGATATTGGAAAACAAATTGCGGCACTGGAGCAAGCGCGAGATATAGTAAAAACACTCACGAGGAAATCCGTTGAAGCACTAGAAAGCAGTGCGTATCCTGAGTTCGTTGCCGAACGTCTGGCGAGTTTTGGTTCTATCGCTATTCAACCGCTAGAGCTAATTTTCGCTAATTCTGACGACACTGAAGTTAAAACACATGCCGCTCTGGTTCTCTTGCAATTGCATTCAAAATTGGGTGTTGCTTACTTGTTAAGTGAATTGGTTCGCGGGGCTGATTATGCCTGCCTAATTGCGCGGCATCTGGTAAGAGCAGAAATCGCTGAGAGCAGCGATGCTATCATTGCATATCTAAAAACGAGCAGTTTGCAAAATAGCGGACTAACAATTTGCCTGCTGGAACTAATGAACAGAGAGAAACAGAAACTCCCTGATGATGTTCGTACTCGTCTCGCTAACTCAAGTATCGCTGCCGATATTTTGCCATTGTTGGGAACTCAGGCTGCCGATGGGGGATAGGCGTGGCTCTCTAAACTGATACGATTTCGCGCATATTCATAAGAGTGGTGTGATTGATCGGAGAAAATTTCTTTCAGCGCGACCTTGAATCCCGGCAGCACAACATCATCACATAATAAATGGGCAATCGTCGCCCTCATCCTCACAATGATATAGAGGTTCATAAGCCACTGCAAAGCGGTATTCAAACACGAAACATGTTCTGGTTGCCTGCCTCGTGTCCGCACTTCTTGACAGCAACACATGAAAATGGTATGCTCTTTTGTAAACGCTTACAAGAAATTCCGTGTACGAAAAGTAGCGTCCTGACGGAAAGATTCGTCGCTTTTTTAATAGTTTTTTTGCAAACGCTTACAATTTGATGAATCAGGAACACGATCCCCCCAAAAAGAAACGTAGTGTCACCATTATGGATGTGGCACGCGCTTCGGGTGTGTCCGGCGCGACCGTATCCCGTGTTCTGAGTGGGTATGAGTTTGTCAAAGAATCTACGCGCAATCGTGTGATGGATGCGGTAGAACACCTGGGTTATGTCGCTAATTTGCAGGCACGCAGTTTGGCAGGTGGGCGTTCCCGGATTATCGGACTGCTTGTGCCGAATCTGGATAATGGTTATGTCGGCACCATTACGCGGGGCATCGATCAGGAATTGGCACGCGCCAATTATGATCTGATGTTGTATACCACCCACCGCCATCCCGGTAAAGAATCATTCTATGTTAACGCTATCGCTAACGGACTGACCGATGGCTTGCTGTTGGTCGCCCCACTGATTCTGACAACCTATCTGGATGCACTGCGTGAACAGAATTTCCCCTACATCCTGATCGATCAGACCGACAGCACAGAAAACAGCAGTGTTGTTGAAGCAACCAATTGGCAGGGCGCATATGAAGCCACCTGTTACCTGAATCAGTTAGGTCACACACGAATCGCTTTTATTAAAGGTTCGCCTGCTGTCCGCAGTGCCGCAGATCGACTGGGGGGCTACAAAGCAGCTCTGGCTGACTGCGATATTCCCATCAGGAAAGAATTCATCGTCGAAGGCGATTTCCAGCAGCAAACTGCTTATGCGAACATCAAAAGTCTGTTACTAAACGCAAATCCTCTACCTACGGCCATTTTTGCAGCCAACGATCTGTCCGCTTTTGGCGCGATAGATGCTGCGCGCGAATGTGGTTTCCGTATTCCTGAAGACATCTCCGTCATTGGCTTTGATGATACTCCTCAGGCATCTCTGGTTTACCCCAAACTAACCACAGTACGCCAACCGCTCGAACAAATGGGGCAAGTCGCTGTGAAGATGCTGTTGGAACGAATTGAGAATCATAGCCATCCGCCACAACGAGTTACGCTGGCGACGCAACTTGTCATTCGTGATTCTTGCGGGCCATACCAGCCCAAAGGATAGCATAGGAAAATCGTTGAAATTAATGGAGGTCATGTATTGAGAACAAATCAACACTTTTTTCAGCCTAAATCAGATTAACTACTCCGTTTTGTAATTGTTTCGATAATCTTGGAGGAACAAATGTCTCACGAAATTAGTCGCCGCGATTTTATGAAGCTGGTAACAGCAGGCACAGGTACTTTCGTGCTTGCAGCTAATGGGCTAATACCCTTAATGGGGGTCGCAGCCCAGGATGCAGCGTTACCGGGTACTTTCCCCCGTAATGAGACTCTGATAGCCCGAATTCTCACGGGGCGTGTCGGTACACCGGACAACTTCAATCTGTGGAGTGGTTGGAGAAATCAAGATCGTGGTATACAGAACCTGGCTGACGAGCCGCTCTGGTCAGTCGATTTTGCTACCGGTAACATCATCAATGGCCTTGCAGCAGACAATCCGACCTATAATGCGGATTTCACGAGTCTTACGATCCCGCTGCGTCAGGGTGTCACCTGGTCGGATGGCGAGGCCTTTACCGCCGCCGATGTGGTCTATTCAGTCGAAACGATGAAGAAGACTGAAAACTTAGGGGCCCACACGTTCTTTGTGGATAATGTCGACACTGTAACTGCTACCGATGATTACACAGTCGAATTTAAGCTAAAGGTACCCAACTCGCGCTTCCACACCACCTTCCTTGACCGCTGGGGCTGCACCCGCATCTTCCCCAAGCACATCTGGGAGAAGGAAGCGGATCCGGTGCAGTTTACCTTCAATCCGTACATAGGCTGCGGCCCTTACAAACTGCACAGCTATGATCCCCAGGGGAGCTGGACAGCCTGGGAAAAGCGCGCAGACTGGGACAAAAGCCCGACTGGCATCATGTACGGCGAACCCCAGCCCAAGTACATCATCTTCCAGTACTTTGCCGACGAAGGCGCGCAAATTCTGGCTCAATTGACACACCAATTGGATGTGGCGGAACTCTCAGCCGATGGACTCCAGGCGCTGTTAGCGCAGTCGAACTCCTCGCGCGCCTACCAGCCGACCTTCCCCTTCGTGGTCAACAACGACCCGGCCATCACCGGCATCGTATATAACACCGCCAGACCACCGTTCGATCTCCTCGATGTCCGATGGGCATTGACGCTGGCAATCGATATCGTCGAGTATGTTGACATCGCAGTCAATTCGTCAGGCACCCTGAGTCCAGTGCATATCCCGCATCTTGGCCCATATCCTAAAGACTACATCGAGCCGATGCAGGACTGGCTGAAGGCCCTCACCATCGATGTGGGCAACGGCGAAACCTTTGCAGTCTATGACCCCACTGCGCCACAGCGCATTGCCGACGATGCCAGGAGCCGTGGTTATGTCTTCCCCGAAGACCCAGCGTTTATTGAGAAGACATTTGGCCTGGGCTGGTACAAGTTTGCCCCCGATATCGCCGAGAAGCTGCTGGTGAAGAATGGCTTCAAACGCGATTCGAACAATATGTGGCTGCTGCCCGATGGCACCCCATGGAAGATCGCTTATTTGGCTGGCACTACAACTACCAATCATGATTACCGCAATGCCGCGGCTGCCACGCAGCAGTGGAAGAAGTTCGGCATCGACGCTACGGTGTTTAGTACAGAAAATGGCGCTAGCCTGGATACCGTCGGCGACTTTGACGTGGAAACCGTCTGGCCTGGACGCGAGCCCTGGGGCGCGGGTCCCGATCTGTATCGCGTGCTGGATGCTTGGAACTCTTCCTACATCACGCCCGTTGGAGAGCGCAACAATGCCCCCTATAACTCGCGCTGGTCAAGCCCGGCGATGGACGACATCATCAAGCGGCTGCGCGAAACGGATCCCTTCGATACCGAAAAGACCATCGCCATCGGCATCGAAGGCCTCAAGGAAGCAGTCAAGAATATGCCCGGTACCCCGACCTACGGCTACATCGGCTTTGTTGGCTGGGACGAGACCTACTGGACTAACTGGCCTGGCAGCGAGAACGCTTATAATGAGCCTTATACTCACTGGCCAAACTTCAAGTACACAACTCCGTTCCTGAAACCTACCGGCGCGACATAAAGTAATTCAGGATCTATTTCGTTAGTATTCTCCCTGGGCGGGGAAACCTGCCCAGGGAGACAATTCCTCATTTTACTGGTAGATTCTCCTTATAAGGGGTATAGGCGCGTGAGGTCAAGACCGTGAACTTCGTAAGACGATATCTCATCCCCCGTCTGATTTCGTATGTGTTAGTCATTTGGCTGGGCGTTACTGTTGTTTTCCTCATTCCCCGCTTCATCCCGAATGATCCTGTCATTAGTATGATCCACCAGATGCAGGCATTCGGTTCGAATTTGGAACCGGGCGCAATGGATGGCATCATCCATGACCTGACCGAGATGTATGGCCTGGGGGGTTCCTGGCTTGAACAGTACGGGGCCATGTGGGGTAGGTTGTTCCACGGTGATTTCGGTGTTTCGTTTTTCCAGTTTCCCGCACGTGTCAATGATCTCATTGCCAACGCCGCGCCCTGGACTCTGGGACTCCTGCTGACAACGACAGCTTTCTCATGGATATTCGGAAATATCACTGGCGGGTTAGCGGGTTACTACTCCCGCAAGCGTTGGTCTCGAAGTCTGGATGCCATCGCTATGGTGGTTCGCCCGCTGCCTTATTACATCTTCGCCTTTGTATTGCTCATGCTTTTCGCCTGGGTCGTGCGCTGGTTCCCGGTTTCAGGCGGGGCATCGCTGGGAGCCTTACCCAGTTTCACCTGGGACTACATCAGAGATGTTCTCTGGCATTCGACCTTGCCTGCTCTCTCGCTTGTTGTCCTGGGAGGGGCAGTCAACTTCCAGATTATGAAGCTGCTCGTACAGAACGTGAATGCGGAAAATTTCGTTCAGTATGCCAAGCTCGGCGGTGTCACCGAAGGCCGCATCGTGAGCAAGTACGTCATTCGCAATGCCTTTCTGCCGCAAATCACCGGCCTGGCGCTTTCGCTTGGGTATATCTTCAGCGGGGCACTGATTACCGAGATTGTTTTTAGTTATCCTGGCCTGGGCACGCTGCTCTATAGAGCCATCCTCAATGGCGATTACAACCTGATTATGGGGATCACCATGCTTTCTATCGTCGGTATCTCAACGGCGATGCTGATCCTCGACCTGGCCTATCCTTTATTGGACCCACGAGTACGATATACTTAAGGAACCAGTTTTATGAAAACCCTCCGAGACTTATTCAAAGACTATCGCTTTACCTTCAGCTTCATTGTGCTTGTGATTATCGTGATCCTGGCCGTGCTGTCCTTTTTCTCACCTTATGACCCCACACTATGGGGTGTTGTGCCGAAAAATATGAAGCCATCGGCTGACCACATACTGGGCACCGATGCCAACGGGCAGGATGTCTTCTGGCAGGCCACTTTTGCCGTGCGCAATTCCCTGATTATCTCTCTCGTTTCGGCGTTGGCTTCAAGGGTGATCGCCATCCTGGTTGGCATGGTAGCCGGATACAAAGGGGGCGCAATCGATCGGGTGCTGATGTTTTTGGGTGACAGCCTGCTGGTCATCCCGCTCTTCCTGATGTTCATCATGATATCCATGATGGTGCGGGATCGTATGAATCTGGTCGTTCTGGGATTGATGTTAGCGGCCTTCGGCTGGCCATGGGATGCACGCCTGATCCGTTCGATGGTCTTGAGCCTGCGTGAGCGAGACTTCACCATGACCGCCATCCTTTCGGGTACGGGGACGGTCAAACTGGTATTGAAAGAGTACATACCCTTTACCTTGCCCCTGATCTTCTCGACTGTGATCAACAATATCTCCTTTGCCATTGGGACCGAGATAACCCTCGCCATCCTTGGATTGACCAATCTCAACATTCCCACCCTGGGCACGATGCTCAATTGGGCATACACATCCCAGTCTATCCTATTAGGACGCTGGTGGTGGATTTTGACACCGGTGAGCTTATCACTTTTCATGTTCATTGCGCTCTACTGGCTCTCGGTCAGCATCAGCGAATATCTCGATCCCCGCACACGCATCCAGCGGGTTGGAGCCTAACATGGCAGAAACAAAACAGACCATCCTGCGAACCGACCATCTTCAGGCCTTCTACAAACTCGAGATGCAGGGCACCCAGAAGGTCGCTAAGGCCGTCAACGACGTGAACCTGGAGATTTATGAAAACGAAATCTACGGCATCGCGGGCGAAAGTGGCTGCGGCAAGACCACGCTCTTAAAAACGCTTTTTAACGAAATCGTGCCACCCTTACGCCTGATTGATGGCAAGATTTATTATCGGGTTGACGCTAAGGAAGTGGATGTTACCAGCCTGAACCAGGAAGAGAAGCGCAAGCTGCGTATGGAGTACATCTCCTATATTCCGCAAGGTTCGATGAGCGTCTTCAATCCGGTACTCAAGATAAAAGGGACTTACGAGGATTTCATTAGCAGCCACCTCAACGAACAAAGCCGAGAGGAAATCTTTGAATTAGCCCGCAAACGAATCCTGGAACTGGGCTTACCCAAAAATGTCCTTGATGTTTACCCTCATCAATTGTCCGGTGGAATGCGCCAGCGTGTGACCATCGCCCTGGCAGCCTTGATGCACCCGCGCATCATGATTGGCGATGAACCCACTACGGCGCTGGATGTGGTGGTGCAGCGCGGCGTGATTCAGATGTTGAAGGATATTCAGAAGAATCTGAAGAATACGATTATTCTGGTCACGCATGATATGGGCGTACATGCCAACATCGCTGACCGAATCGGCATTATGTATGCCGGGAAGATCGTTGAAGAGGCGACCACAGAGAAAATATTTGCCCAACCGAAGCATCCCTATACGCAGTTTTTGATCAATTCGCTGCCCAAGTTCGGCGATAAGAGTATGCGCGACAGTGTACCCGGCAGCCCACCGTCTCTGGCAGATTTGCCGCAGGGTTGTCCCTTCCACCCGCGTTGCCCGCATGTCAAAGATATTTGCCGTCAGCAAATGCCTGAGTTTACCCAGGTGGATGACAACCATAAAGTCGCCTGCTGGTTAGTTGGAGAAGAGAAAAATGGATAAACTGCTTGAGATCAATGATCTGACCAAACGCTACTCTCAGGGCAATGTCATCGCCAGGGTCACACTGACAGCGGTAGACCAGATCAGCTTTTATATCAAACCAGCCGAAATCTTCACTCTGGCAGGCGAAAGTGGCTGCGGAAAAACCACCACGGCGAAAATAGTCCTCGGATTTGAAGAGGCCACCTCTGGAGCGATTTATCATAATGGAAAATTGCAGACCCGCCATGAGAAAGCCTGGATTAGCGATGGCGTACAGGCCATCTTTCAGGATCCATTCAGCACATTCAACCCCCTGCGTACCGTTGACTCCTATTTTTTCGAGACTGTGTGGAACTTTCGGCTAGCCAGTTCAAAACAGGACGCTATTCATCGGATCGATAGAACACTGCGTATGGTAGGCCTGACCTATCAGGAATTTGCCGGGAAATACCCGAATGAATTTTCCGGAGGGCAGCTTCAGCGCATCTCGATTGCGCGGGCGCTCGTAACTGATCCGAAACTGATTATCGCTGATGAGCCGGTTTCAATGGTCGATGCTTCCCTGCGTATGTCGATTGTCAACCTGTTCAAACAGCTCAGGGATGAATTGGGCGTGAGCATCCTCTATATCACGCATGACCTGGCGACAGCCTATTACGTCAGCGACCGTATCGCTATCATGTTTCGCGGCAACATTGTCGAAATGGGGACTGTGGAACAGGTGTTGATGAATCCCCGGCATCCATACTCAAAGCTTCTGCGCGATTCCATCCCTCAGGCGGATCCCACGAAACGCTGGACTACACGAGTCACACTATCTGAATTAGAGCAGGAAGAATACCTGCGGCAGGGCTGTAAGTTTGCTGGTCGCTGCCCCGATGTCATGGATATTTGTAAAGGTGTGATGCCAACCGACATAGCTGTTGAAGATGTACTCGTGAAATGCCATAAATATTCTGCCGAATAGAAATTTTAAGGTTCATACCAACCAACGGGACAAAGCTCAAGCGAGAGTTCTACAATGGGTTTATTCAATTATGTTGGGCACGCTTGAGCAGTTCCCAATCCGGCTTGACCCGGCAGACCGCATATTCAAGGCCATATTGAATTTTTCGCATTAACCTTTCACCGCGCCGACCAGAAGTCCCTTGGCGATATACCGTTCAAGGATAACTGCCAGGACAATCAGCGGTGCAATCATTAATGTGACCAGTACAGACATGTTCCACCACTGCGGTCCACGCACACCATTTTGCCCGGAAACCAGGAGCGGCATGGTCTGGGTTTGCGACCCGGACAGGAACAATGCTATGACATATTCGTTCCACGAGAAAACCAGAACGATGAGGAAGGTTGCAATCAGGCCGGGGACAGCTAACGGCAAAATGATCTGGCGCAGCACTTGAAATCGGTTTGCGCCATCAATAAACGCGCTTTCTTCCAGTTCAATCGGCAGACTCTGGAAATAATCTCGCATGAACCAGACCACAATCGGGATATTAGCCGCACAGTAGGTGACAATGAGTGCCTGAGGGGTATCAAGCATCCCAAGCTGTTGGTACAAAATATAGATCGGAATAATGACGGTAACAGGCGGAAGAATGCGCTGTGAAATCAGCCAGAAGGCTATATCCTCGTTATTCATCGTACCTTTAAAGCGTCGCCCGATCCCCTGCGCCAGAATAAAGTAGAGCACAAGCCCTAACGCCACTGCAAACTGCCAGGGCGCACCCAGGCTCATAATTACCGCCATCAACCCGATGCAGCCGATAAATGTGACAATGAGGCCGGGTTTGGGTCGGTACTGGAAGCGGGTCAAAGCGTAGGCTGCACCTGAGCCGATACTCACAGCCAGCACGGTGCTGATGATACCGACAATAAATGTAATGGTATAAGGACGACCGACGTAATCCGGGCCATTTTCGACCAGCATCTCCTGCCAGGCGTGCATAGACGGCTGGAAATCAACAAATGGAACGTATTTCGGACCTGAACTCACATCAATCGGTAATTTGAAAGAGGTGACGAACAGCCAGTAAAGCGGAAAAAGCACGATGAACGCCCATAACCCCACAACCGCGTAGGATACAAGCATCCATCCCAGTGATAACCGAAAAGGATTGGATGTGCGAGAGAATAAGCGCGGCATTAGAGTAGCTCCAAAATTTTCTGGCGAACGGTATTGACAAACATAACCGCCACGAAGGTCACGATAATCAGCAGCACATAACCCAGCGCAGCAGACCCGCCCAAATTCAGGGTTCGCCATTCATTGAAGGCATTCAATGTCAGCGATTCCGTCGCCGTTCCCGGCCCTCCGCCCGTCAGAATGCGAGGCAGGTCAATGATTTTAAATGCCTCAATCAGGCGAATGAGAATCAGCGTCAGGCTAACCGGAGCAATCTCCGGCAAAATGATAAATCGGAACATGGAAAGTCGGCTTGCGCCATCAACCAGCGCAGCTTCGATCTGTTCGCGTGAGACTCCCTCAAGCGCTGCCAGCAGAATAATGAACATGAAGGGTGTCCACTGCCAAATATCGCTGACCAGGACGGCAATTCGCGCACCAGATGCGGTTTGCGCCCACGAAAAGTCTTTCAGTCCCAGACCTGACCACAGAGGGACTAACGGCCCCACTGAGGTATCGGTCATCATACGAAACAGGAACCCTACCCCAACAGGTGTAATCATCATCGGCAGCAGGAAAATGACCCGGAAGAAACGTTTTCCCGGCAGGTTTTGTACCAGCATAAGGGCTAATACAAGCCCAATCGTATATTGAAAAAAGACCCCACCAGCCACAAAGATCAACGTCACCACGAGTGTACCTGGTACACCTTTATCACTCAGGGTACTCACCGTGAGCCACACCAGGCCACTTGTCATTAAGACAGCAACGAGACGGAAAAATGCCCCAAACAATCGGCGCTTTGGGCTAACTACATACCGATAGAACCAATAGATCATGAAAGCGGTAACTGCCAGACCGATGACCCAACCACCAGGTGATAGTTGTCCTAATGCGCCGAGCAGATGACGCTGGTTACTCCCGAAAAACAATTTCTGGTAATTCGCCATGCCCACAAAGGTGACGTTAATGCCACCTTTGACAAATGCCACTTTAGCAAACGAAAGATAGAGAGAGATAATCAGGGGGAAGATAGAAAGAAAGAGAACAACTGCAATGGTCGGCAGCAGAAATGCCATTCGAGCCGTGTTGTCATGGTGCCCAGTTCTGGCTTTTGTGACATAAGATTTTGCTTGAGAAAAAATACTGGACTGCATCTTGCCCGCCTGAGTCATATTTTCCATGTCAATCGATTACCCAACTACTTTGAAAGAAGCTTACCATTTTCGACCAGAAGTTGCTTGACTGAATGATTATTCTAGAGAGGCAGCCTTTGGAGCTGCCTCTCTAGGCCGATTATGACAGAGTCGACTTAATCAGCTTGTTTTCTTTACTTGGTTTGGATACCCAGCATAGCCTGATAGGCAGCTTTCTGAGCATCGCGTCCGAGTTCATTGGTGATTTCTTCTGACTGGTCGTAGATTTGTTGAGCTGCGTCTTCGGCTGATAACTCGCCAGCAAGGAACTGGCTGATGACCGTATCCAGTACCGTTTGCTGATACCGGGCAACTCCAGGGATAGCCAGGTCGATAACCATGTTAGGACTGTTGACGCTGTCTTTAATCGCGCCCAGGTAATTCTCTGCGGCGGTCTCACTAAAGCCAGCCTTTATCCAGGCATCCAGATTTTCGAACTGCGAAATACGGTATGGGTTATAGCCTGAAGCCCCAATAGTCACATCGACATTTGACTGCGCTGGCTGGGACATATAGGAAAGGAATGCATATCCTGCATCTTTCACCTTCGGGTCAGATGCAGCACTGATCGCGCCACCCCAGCCACCCCAGGCAGCAAGCGGAGCGTAATTGACACCGTCCACCGCATACGGGCAGGTGGTCGCGTCACAGGGTACGAGTTTGCCTGTAGACCAGTCCACAACTTCAGTCGAGCCAGGGTTGATGATGGTACCGACTTTATCCTGTACGTGTGAACGTTCCGGATCGATCGAAAGCGCGCCAATGTCGCCCCAGTCAATGGTCATGGCGCAGCGCCCCGTCAGGAACAGATCACGAGTGTCATTGAGGTTGGCAGTCAGTTCATTGGGTGGCCCATATTGGGTCGTTTCACCATAGATTGCCAGCGCACGGAGGAAACCATCATTTTTCACCAGAGGTGTCATATCATCCGGATTGAAGAACATTCCCTGCCCGGTGCCCTTGCTTTGGATGTAAGGTGCAGCGACATTGAGTACCCACCAATAGCTTTGACCACCACGAGCTTTCGGGATGCATGAGCCGTAGTCGCCTTCGCCATCACCATTCAGGTCTTTGCCGTTAAACTGAGCAGCGACCTTCAGATATTCTTCCCATGTCTTGGGCGGTTCTACGCCTGCATCCGCAAACACATCCGTGCGATAGTAGATCATGTTGAAATCACCATCGAGCGGAACGATGTAGGTTTGTCCATTGTAGGCTGTGATGTAATTACGGAAAAACGGCCCGATATCGTCCCATGCAATCGCCGCATCATTCGCAACGCGGTCTGTCAGGTCTTCGAGGTAGCCTGCTGACACGAGATCCGCTTTCCACTGAGGAGCCAGTATGAACACATCATAGCTGTTCGTGCCAGTGGATTGATCCTTGACAATATCATCAAAGAGTTCGGCATTAGGAACGGTCGTGATTTCAAGCTTTGCACCCGTGAGCGCCTCAAAGTCGGGCTGGCGGCGGAGGATTGGCTCGGTTACGGCTGGCCCTACAAAGCTGAGAATACGGATCGTAACGCCGTCAAACGGTTTGTCCTGAGCGGCGGCTGGCACGACACTTATGGCTGCCAGCACTAAAAGGGCTACAAATAGGATTTTCTTCATTGCGATTAACCTCATACAATCTAATATTCGGATATGTGGTTTCTGCCTCACCTGTCGTTTGTAGATTAAAAACACCTCCTTTTGTTCAGGACGACAATCGTCAGGATCAATGGTTTTGCATACTCAACAGACAATTTTGCCTGGGAAATTGGCTGACCTGTAATGGCATACCAAAGCACCATGAAGCAGCCCCGGAGTGCTGGTTTGTATGTCCTGCGGGATGCAGCGCTTGGTCGAGAAGAGACAGAAAATCCACTCTTGATAATTCACTTTTCGACAATCTTTAATTTTTTATGTATGATGTATCATGCACGATGCATGAAAAAATAGCACGTCTCAAATCATTTGTCAAACGATAGGCTGCAAAAAACGGGTGGTGGGCAAAGTGACAGGTAGCAGAAAAATCGGGGGATAACCACCATATCGAAAATTGAGTAGAGCCTGAATAATAAATGTGAATGATATTGATTTGGCTTTGCGGAGTTGTTGAATGAACGAATCCAACAAAAATGCGAATTACAGCGGAGTGAAACGGCAGCAGCAGTATCTTTCGCTGACGGACATTGCTTACAATACCCTGGTAGAAGCAATTATTAATCAGGATTTCCCTCCGGGAGCGCCCGTCAGCATTGATAGCCTCGCCAGGCAGTTAAATATGAGTAACACACCCGTGCGCGAGGCTTTGATGCGTGCTCATGGTGAAGGATTGGTAACCCAGAAGACCAATCATGGTTTTGTAGTGGCTGATATTCTGAGGTCGGAAGAATTGTCTCAACTCTTTGAAGTGCGCCACTTATTGGAAACATATGCCTTGACGATCGGCGGAACCACGCCAGAGATGATTGAGAAAGTGGTCAGTCTGGTTGAGCGCATGGAAACGACAGGGGATGGCAAAGTTTACGGAGACTTCCGGGATTTTCTGGGGCTTGATCACGAATTCCATCATGTACTTGTCGAATCGGCGGGGAACAAGTTCCTGCTCGATGCCTGGGAAGACCTGCATGTTCACCTGCACCTTTCCCGCCTCTATACCGGAATTGGCCTGTTTGACCGGCATGATTCAGCCCACGAACACCGGTCGATCCTGCAAGCACTTCAGGACGATAACATGAACTCGGCTGTTCAGCTTCTCAGCCATCATATAAAACGGGTTGGAGAACGGATGCAGCGCTTTTTGGACAAGTAATTCTGTCGCGATAATTATCAGGTAGGGGACTATGCCAATCAAAATCACACGCCTCGATGTCCGTGACATTCGCTTCCCTACGTCGCGGGAAATGGATGGTTCGGATGCCACCAATCTTGATCCGGATTACTCAGCAGCCTATGTCGTGCTGCATACTGACAGCGCCTATCAGGGACATGGACTGACCTTTACCATCGGGCGCGGGAATGAGCTGTGCGCAGCAGCGGTACAGGCGCTCGCCCCCATGATTGTGGGGCATTCCCTCGATGAGTTTACCGGGAACATGGGCGGGTTCTGGCGCTATATCACGTCGGACAGCCAGTTACGCTGGGTTGGGCCAGAAAAAGGTGTGATTCATCTGGCAACGGCGGCGGTGGTCAATGCCGTTTGGGATTTGTGGGCGAAAGTGGAGGGAAAGCCGCTGTGGAAGCTGCTGGCAGATATGTCGCCCGAAGCGTTGGTACGCTGTGTGGATTTCCGCTACATCACCGACGCAATTACGGCTGATGAGGCCATAAGTCTGCTGCGAAAGGTCGAATCTACCAAACCCCAGCGCGAAGCCGAAATGCTCAAAAGTGGCTATCCAGCTTATACCACATCTGCCGGGTGGTTGGGCTACAGCGACGACAAAATCCGGGCGCTGTGTCGTAATGCGCTGGCTGAAGGCTGGACACACTTCAAAATTAAAGTCGGCGCAGACGTAGCGGACGACATTCGCCGCTGTGGCATTATCCGTGAGGAAATCGGCACAGAACGTAAATTGATGATTGACGCGAACCAGAAATGGGATGTACCGCAGGCCATTGAGTGGATTCGCCAGCTTGCCCACTTCAATCCCTGGTGGGTGGAAGAGCCAACCAGCCCGGATGATGTGCTGGGGCATGGCGCGATTCGCAAAGCGATTGCCCCCCTGAAAGTCGCGACGGGCGAGCACTGCCACAACCGGATTATGTTCAAACAGTTCATGCAGGCCGAAGCCCTCGATTTTTGCCAGATTGATAGCTGCCGGCTCGGTGGGGTCAACGAAGTGTTGGCGGTGTATCTGCTCGCGGCGAAATTTGGTATCCCGGTGTGTCCACACGCAGGCGGAGTCGGGTTGTGCGAATATGTCCAGCACTTGCAGATTTTTGATTACATCAGTGTGAGCGCTTCCCTTGAGAACCGCATCATCGAATATGTTGACCATCTGCATGAACATTTTCTTCAGCCTGTGACCATGCGCGAAGGTCATTACATGCCTCCACAACATCCGGGATACAGCATTCAGATGAAACCGGAAAGCCTCCAGAATTATGAATTCCCCGCTGGTCGTGTCTGGAACGAAAGGCTGCCCCATGAAGATCATTGACAGCCATATCCATTTCTGGAATCCGGGTCTGCTGCACTATGAATGGATTCAGGGCGAACCGCTTCTAAATCGCGCTTTTCTACCGTCAGATTTTCGAGCGGTGACTGAAGGGCTGGACGTGAGCGGGTTGGTGTTTGTTCAGGCAGACTGCCGCGCGGAACAGGGGCTTGACGAAGTGAAGTGGGTCTCGCAGCTTGCCGATGAAATTCCCATTCGGGCGATTGTCGCCTTTGCCCCGCTGGAACAGGGCAGTGCCGTTCGTCCTATGCTTGACGCGCTCAAGGCTTACCCGCTGGTAAAAGGTGTACGCCGCCTCATTCAGTCCGAAGGAGCGGGATTTGCTGCACAGCCCATCTTTATGGAGGGTGTGAAGGCACTGGCAGATTATGGCTACAGCTTCGATATTTGTATACGCCATCATCAACTGGCTGACGTTGTAAAACTGGTATCGAACTGCCCAGACATGAGTTTTGTCCTCGACCATATCGGCAAACCGGCTGTAGCTGCTCGCGACATCGAGGCGTGGGGCAGCAATCTTCAGGAATTGGCGCAGCACGAAAATGTCTGCTGCAAATTATCGGGTATGGTCACAGAAGCCAATCACGCCACGTGGACGATTAGCGATTTGCGCCCCTATGCTCATACGGTGCTGAATGCATTTGGCAGCCGCCGCGTCATGTTCGGCAGTGATTGGCCGGTTTGTACAATGGCCTCGTCTTACCGGAAATGGGTCAATACTGCACAGCACTTGATAAGTTATTTATCAATGGATGACCAGCAGCGTATTTTCGTGGATAATGCGCAGGATTTTTACCGCCTCTAAGGTCGTTCAACTGAGCGATTTTTCCATATCAATTTTCCAGATTGAGCCGCATTACGGAATGCATCAATCATTCCTCATGATAACGAAGAATCTGCGTTCCAGCGGATTCTTTATTTTCACGGCGATAACAGTTGTATAATTAATGTTAATAGGAGTAGCATCAACAAAACCACTCCAACCTTCCGAGAAACCTCTCTTGAAATCCACCACGACACATCCTGAATGTACTGACATTTGCAAACCGAATGTTTGGGAACCCCTGCGAGATGAGCCGGAGTTTGAAAGTTGTGAACATCACGTTAGTTTCTTGTTGTTAGGAGGAATTAATGTCGCTGCTTCAATATTACCAGCAAGGCAAGTTAACCAGCTCATAGGAAGCAGGATGTGATGTCTATCCGCTCGTTTATTGGGCGTTGTCAGGCAGTAACGCTTCTTCTCATTACGCTTTTTACGCTGTCAGTGAGTGTTTCCTATCAAATCACTCTGGGACAGAGTACGCCCCCTTCAGTTGCGGTGCGCGGTGTTGCTGGAGACCTCTGGGCTGACAAAATCCTGGGACAATTCGACTTTAATGAATTCATGCCGAACCGGGTCACGGCGAACCGGGTGTTTAACCCCGGTGGCGTTATTGTTGACCGCAGTGTTCGACCAAACCGCGTGTATGTGATGGATAGTAACAGCCGCATACTCGGCTACAATCATATGGGCACCGTCACGAGTGGAAACGCGGGTGATATTGGCAAACCCTGTACCAGCAATTCCGATTATCCGGGAGCGATTTGCACCATCCAGGAAGGTCGTCCAGCCGATCTCGTCATCGGTCAGCCCTCGCTTGATCGCGGTGCTTGCAATGGCGATGGCAATTTTCAGAATCCTCCCAACCGCACGCCTGCCAGCGCTTCAACCTTATGTACTACCTCAGAGTTTCAGGTTTCAACCACAGAAGGTGGTTCGCTTGCCAACATGTTTGTCGACAATATGGGAAATCTTTACACCCCTGATTGGAATAATCATCGCGTCCTTCTCTACATCTCGCCCTTCACCACCGATACGGTTGCAGACGCAGTGTGGGGACAGGCAGATTTTAGCGGTAACGACTGTAATCGAGGGCGCGGATTTGGAAAGCCTGATGCCCAGAGTTTTTGTTTTCCATCATACCTGGATGATGGTTTTGTTGCGGGTGTTGCGCTTGACTCCGGGGGAAATCTCTGGGTTACTGATAACGCCAACAATCGCGTCTTACGCTTCCCGTTCAATGCAGGACTCGGTCACGCCGATTATGTAGCAAATCTGGTACTTGGGCAGCCTAATTTTACGACATCCGGGGTGGGTATAGGGATGAATCAGATGCATTCCCCCGCCGGAGTGCGGGTGGCAAGCAGCGGGCGCGTCTACGTAGCGGACTCGCAGCAGGGCAACAATGGTAACGGGCGTGTTCTATATTTTGACCCTCCGTACACCAATGGCATGTCTGCAACCGGACAGTTAAACTACGATTTTTGGCTGCCAACCGGTATGGAGTTTGATATCTCCGGTGGTTTATGGGTGAGTGATCGTAAAGAAAATCAGATGTTGCTGTTTAGCAATCCCAATACCATCACAAAAGTGCTTTTCAAAGATGTTCCCAACGCAGCCGGGGTATGCGGCGGCCCTTATGTGGGAGATCGTCCACGTGTCAAATATCCAGGCGACACATGGCAAGATTACGATCTTTCGAATATGTGTGACGCAGGGGGATCGATTGGTGTCGATAGCGATGGCAATGTCTATGCGGCAGCCAGAAATTGGGTTCAGGACGTGTGGCGTTTCCCCGCTCCGATTCCCACGCCACAGGTTGGTATCGCCCATTCCAGTGATGCGCGTATTCTTTTGCCGTATCAATTGGGAGAGTTTAACGCCACAACAATGGACAGTCTCTGGGCACCGAATGGGGTTGCAGTTACCAGTGATCAACTCATAATTTCCGATCATAGCAGAATCCTGTTCTGGAATAATCCACTGACAGTCAACAATGGGCAGGCGGCAGATGGCTATGTTGGCACGTCCGATCCATTGCGTTTTAACAATCCGCCCACGTATGGGCGTATTCGACAGGATAAAAGTGGGCATTTATGGGCAGTCCGCGGCGGAGATATCCAGGTTTACCAACTTCCGCTCATCAGTGCGGAGGCTCCCTTTAAAGTTTTGCAGTCCCCTCTGCCTGTCCTTGGCGGCGGGACAATCACCTGGGGTACGGATTTGTATGTAGGAGGTCTGGCTCCTTCAGGGGATTCAAGCTGGATGTGGATCGCCGATCCCAGCCGTAACCGGGTATTTCGCATCAGCAACCCGTTAACATCGCCCCTCGTCGATATTATTCTCGGTCAGAACAGCCTGAGCGAAGTAAGCTGTAATCAGGGAAGAGGACAGAGCCTTCCTAGCCAAACCAGTTTGTGCAAACCGGGTGCGGTTGTACTCGATCCACAGGGAAACCTCTATGTTTCGGATCATGCGCTGGAAATTGAGGGGAATCACCGCCTCCTTGAGTATGACGCATCGCTCTTTCCGACCAACCTCGCCAGTCCCCTGTTTGCCATTCCGGCCAGCCGTGTAATTGGAGCCAACAACAGCTTTACAGGGCGGTGTGATAGTCTCTGTGGCCCCTTTGAACCCGCCTTCAGTTCAACGGGAATGATGGTTGTGGGTGTGAATTCTTATATCGGTGGCCGTTATCCCTTCATCTACCAGAATCCTCTGGTGAATGAAAAACACACCCTGCTCAAGGATTATGGATCAATGCCCTATTCAGCCGTGTTCGATGACCAGGACAATCTGTATATCGTTGATCAGAACCGGGGACGCGCGCTCATCTATCGGACACCACAGCCCGATTTCATTGCGCCAATCGTCGATGTGCCGAACGTTGTCCCAACGAATAATGCTGTTGCTGTACCCATTAATGCCAACATCACGATTCCGTTCAGCGAGGCTGTCACAGCCAATGTATCGTCCTTTACCATCAACTGTGGTAGTTCACAGGGATATAACCTGACTGGCGTTAATACAGCCACGCTGGTTCTCAATCCCCTGAGCGATCTCCCGGTCAATGCAAGCTGTAATGTGATCGGGCTATCCACAGGTATCGCTGATGTGGCGGGCAATCAACTGGCGAGCAACTTCACGCTCCATTTCACCACGAGTGCTGTGGCAGACAACACCTCGCCAACAGCCAGTCTCAGCACACCGTCCGTTGATGTTGACGTGTCTTTAGACAGCAATATTGTGCTGACCTTCAGTGAAGCAGTGAATTTGCAACCAGCGCCCGTTGCCCTTGAGTGCCCATCCGGGGCAGGTATCGCTCTTACGACAACACCTGCGGCACTGCCAGCCAACGGCATCACCACGCTGACACTCGATCCGACTGCCGCCCTGCCAGCCGAAACTACCTGCACAGTTACACTGGCAGCAGACAAAGTGATCGATATAGCCGGGAATCAATTGGGTGATCCTACCGAGTTTACCTTCACCACCGTGAATGCGAGTCTGCCGGGTCAGGCTCCCGCGCGGAATGTGTTCGCGACGGCGACACCGACGCTCACCTGGTCACGCATATCATGGGCATTCTCTTATGAAATACAGATCGATGCAGATACGAAGTTTAAGCTGCCCTATCCAACAGGGTACGAGACACCGCTGACGGTCACGGACATCTTCGTGACTCTGCCGACAGACTTACCCGACGGAACCTATTATTTCCGTGTGCGTGGCAAGTCAGCAACGGGTAAGGCGGGTGCTTTCAGTCCACCTGAAGCATTTACCATCATCACCCATTAAAATCGAGTCGTGGGCATCGTCCCTGATGCCCACTATTCTCCGCTGTATAAAGGCAGAAACGGCAGCATGATTCTTTGAGCAGAAAAGTCGTCAGACCTCACTCGAAAATACTTACATTCTTCCTTTTTTACCGCGTGTTGTGGGGAATCACTTGATAGTTTGAAAGTCTTAAGGAGAAGGATAGGCATATAATAATAAAAAGTCTCATTGAAAGCATACAGGTCATGATACCCACCATCCCACAGCGTATAAAAACTGGCCTCGTTTTCTGCACTTTTCTTTTCTTGCTGACAGCCTTTCCTATCGTTATGGCAGATACTTTTGATATTACGGCAGGCGATACAGCCGCCTTAATCGCTGCGCTGGATGCTGCCAACGTGGATCCAGCCACCCCTGTCGTTATCAATCTGGAGAGTGGAATCTATACCCTGACGGCTGTCAATAATATTTATATTGAAAGAGACCCCTGGAATGGCATAGCTGGCAGTGGCGAGCAAGGGCTGCCTGTCATTCAGGGGCAGGTCACCATTAACGGAAATGGTTCTATTATCGAGCGAGACGCTTCAGCCCCCGATTTTAGATTTTTCCTGAACACGCATACAGGCGATCTCACACTCAATAACCTCACCCTTCGGGGCGGACGGGCGACATTGACCGGTTCACCCTTTTATTGGAATGGAAACGAAGGTGGAGCGATTCTGAACTTTGGTATTGTTACCCTCAATGATTCTCTCATTACGTTGAACTATGCGAGTTTAGCAGGTGGCGGCATAGCAAGTTTGACTGGCAAACTTGTGCTTAATCGTACTTCAATGTCGGAAAATCAGAGTGACATGGAAGGAGGTGGAATTTTAAGTTACACTGAGTTAATCATTGCCGACAGCACGATTGCCAGTAACACAACCGGGACGACAAGCGGTGTTGCGCGGGGCGGCGGTCTAGCCTTACAAACCAATAGTAATATTCGTATGACCAATACGACGATTTCCGATAATCGGGCACTCGGTGATGCTAGTTTGAATGGAGATGGTGGTGGCATTTATGCACTTGGGTCATATACAGTGACCATTGAAATAAGCAGTAATTCCACTATCTCTGGCAACTTTGCTGGCAGAGGCGGTGGCATTTACATGACAACCGGTTCGCCCCTCATCCTGCGTAATATCACCATTTCCAATAATATCGCCAGCGATGAGGGTGGTGGCATTTTCACCCAATTTGACCGCATTTCGCGTTTTGAAAATACGCTTATAGCCGATAACCAGCCGACCAACTGTAATCCAGGCTATATCTTCCTATCGCTTGGTAATAATCTTGATAGTGATGGGAGCTGTAACCTGGATGAGGTGACTGATTTGTCCGATGAGGATCCATTGCTTGGGCCGTTGACAGACAACGGTGGCCCGACCTTTACCCATGCCCTCATGCCCGGTAGTCCGGCGATTGATCGCGCCAACCAGTCCATTTGCCCATCAACTGATCAACGTGGGCAGTTGAGAGATGGTTCCTGTGATATTGGCGCGTACGAGTTCTTACCGCCTTCCATAAATCAATACGATACCCATAACCCAGTATTAACATGGAATCGGGTTTCGTTGGCAGCCGCTTATGAACTTGAAATCGCCACCAGTAGATCGTTTACCACCCCGACCGCGTTTCGCTACAGTCAGCTTCCTGCCGAACCACTTTACCTCATCGTGCCCGATACAATATCGCGCGGAACGTGGTATTGGCACGTCCGTGCCCGTTATGCCGATGGCACTTGGAGCCGTTGGAGCCTGACCGAAACACTTTCGGTGACAGTACCCTGACGTTTCTAATGACGAATTCCTGGTGGGTTTATTTCCCGTAGACTGTGTTTGAGGCAGAATAATCGAACAAGGGACTTCTTTATGTCCCTTGTTTGTTTTAGTGCGCAAAATCATTTCCCTAATCGATTGGATGTGTCACCCCGTCAAAGGTCGCCGTGTGTGACCAGACCTCCGGGCAGCCGTTCCACGTCAGCACATACTGCT
>JBGAGR010000114.1:0-22690 GCA_044226645.1 Aggregatilineales bacterium | reverse complement strand
CACGCTCCTCAGTTGATTTTATTCGATATTGACGGAACCCTGCTGCTGCCAAAAGGATCAGGCCGCGCCTCGACCAAAATGGCGATGCTGGAAGTATTTAAGACTCACGGCGGAATCGACCAGCATCACTTCGGTGGGAAAACCGATTGGCAGATCTTGAATGAACTGCTGGCGCTTGAAGGGATTGACGCGGAAACGGTGCGGCAGATGATTCCGACTTATGAATCCTGTGTCGCGCGACATCTGAGCAGCATTATTGGCGATTATCCGGTAGAAGCCTGCACCGGGGCGCTGGATGTGCTGGCGGAACTGCGCCGCCGGAATGATCCGCTCATCGGCCTTGTGACAGGTAACGTCTCAATGACAGTGCCAATCAAGCTGCGTGCCGCCGGAATCGACCCTGACTGGTTTCCTGTCGGGGCATATGGCAGCGAATCGCCGGATCGTAATGATCTGCCGCTGCTGGCGGTGAAACGCGCGGAAAATTTGTTGGGTAAGCTCATTTCGCCGGAAGAGGTCATTGTTATCGGGGATACTCCGGCAGATGTGGCCTGCGCCCGCGCGCTGGGAGCAGTGGCGGTGGTCGTGATGACGGGCTATACCACTCGTGAAGAGATGATCGCGACGGAACCGGATTATCTGCTGGATGATTTGACGACCTTTTTTGGAACAGTGATGGATTAACGAGGGGTTTTAGTAGGGCGCATTCCTGCGCCCCTACCGGAAAATCATCTGAATAGATTATCCTATCAGGCTGTTTCGTGCTGTGCGGCGAAGGCGATTTCCGCTTTGCGACGGCGATAACCTGCTGGTTTGGGTGGTGTATGGGTGGCGTAGTAAGCTGCAATTTTCCCCAGATATTCACGCAGCGGTGTATAGGTCATCCCCAATTCGGTCTTGCTGCGTTCATTGGTTAACTCGGACATCCAGCGGTCACTAAAAGGCGAGCAGTCCGGCAGGAAGCCATTCGCTTCTAACAGGCTGCGTCTGATGGTGACAAGCGGCGCTTCAGTATGCAGGACATTTCCCAATATGCCTAGAAATTCTTGCAGCGATGTGGTTTCATCCTGCGAAATGTTATAAACACGCCCTTTGCCTTTGCCACTGTTAATCAGCAGCATAATGGCTCTGACGACATCCCCGGCGTAGATATGCCGTAAAGGATAATCGGGTGTTTCTGGAACCAGAATCGGGCCGCCATCCTGCAAACGCAGAATATAGCCGTAGAGGCGGTGGAAGTGGTCGCGTTCGCTGTTGACCATCGGGATACGGAGAGATGTATAGGGGAACTGTGATTTTTCCCATGCGGCGGCAATGGTATCCTCGACCTGACGTTTATCCACGCCGTACAGCCATTCTTCATAACCATAGGTGTTTGCTTTAGGAGCAGGCATGACCCGTCCATCATAATCGTCTTCCGCGAAGGGGCGTTCCAGCCCTTCCCGCACGAGGTAAATCTGGCCTGTACTCAGGAAAATATAATGCCCGACGCGCCCATCCAATAGTTTGACGATGGCTTCCGCTTCCGGGCCTTTATACAGGGCATTATCGACCACCACATCGAAGGTGCGACCGTTAAGGGCTTTTTCGAGCTGGGCGGGTTTGGTGCGGTCAGCGTGCAGTCGTTCCACTGTTCCCGGCAGAGCATTCGGGGTTTTACCGCGATTTACAACGCTGACATGATGACCGGCATTGACCAGTTCGTGCGCGAGGAAATGACCGACATTGCGTGTCCCGCCGATGATTAAGATATTCATAATACTCCTTAGCTGTTCGCGATTCGCTGCTCCCGGTTGGTTTTCAACGGTCAGCTATCAGCAAAAGATCGGTTGTTTTTGACGGAAATGAAAATTAAGTTATGGCACCTCGTCTACTGAATAAATGATTTTCACTGGCGGCTGTGGTGGTATAGTGTGTAGTAATCTATTGAATTGTACGCCCGGACTACAGGTGTGGGTCAAGATGCAGCGTTTCCAAGCCCTTTACCAATTTACTGCTCATTTTGACCAAATTTTCATAAGAAACGTATTTTCATTTGTTGGGTCGCGCTTCGCTTAATACATAAACGAAAGCAGCAGCGAACAGGCTGGGCCACACATCTTTCAGGCCAGAAGTGCCTTCGTAGGGGACTTCCCGGCTAATCGTAAACCCCATTTGCCCTGCCCACCAGTGGAAATCCGCGCGTGTCCAGAAGCGCAGATGTTCACCGGGTGTAACGACCCATTGCAGCGGGAAGCGTCCCATGAGCAGGCGCAGGCGGTGTTGATGAAAGCCTGTGTTGGGGATAGAAACAATGATGCCTTTGCGCACGAAAGGCCGCAGGTTGTTGAGCAGGCTTTCCGGGTCGGGCAGATGTTCGATGATTTCCGACAGGATGATGTAATCGTAGGGCTGCCTGAGAAAATCGCTGATGGGCTTATTGATGTCCGCCAATTCGACCTGTAGACCCTGTGCGCGGCAGAATTCAACCGCTTTGGGGGAAACATCCAGTCCAAAAGCCTCGATGCGCTTGTGTTCCAGCATGTAATGCAGCAGTGCGCCATCCCCCACGCCCAGATCCAGCACACTATCCCCATCTGCGACAATATCGGTAAAAACCTGGGCGCGTTTGCGCCGCCAGGGTGAAAGCTGTCCCAGACCGCTTTGGGCTTTATTATCCCAATAGGTGTCGTAGTCTACACCGCCAATGTGCGCGGTGTCCGGATAGGTAAATAAACGTCGCAAGCCGCGATAACGATTCGCCAGCCATAAATAGACGGGGCGAAGCGGGCTGTTGCGTACCGAAGTTTTGAGCGAATTAACCACTGGAATGTCCTGCCTCTTGCTGCTGCTGAACCATTTTATTCAGCGCCGGAAAGGTGATCAGCACCGTCAAAAGCGCCGACACTATGTATAAACCGTTGACCATCCATGCCCCGCCGACTGCGCCCATTTGCTGCGTATAGAAGTCAGGGAGTGTAAAAAGCTTGTAGAAAGGGTTGATCTCACTTACCCGTTGCATCCATAAAAACCCCGGCAGGGCGATAATAATCAGCGTGATGACCTTGGCGATAATAGCCGGGCGCAGCAAATCCAAAGCGCGGTAAAGCGGCCCAAAGATACCACTGACCATTGTCACTCCGCCATAAATCGCCAGCGCGGCAATAACCGGACTGGCCGGAATCCAATGCTGCCCGAACAGCAGCACAATCAGCGGAACCGCCAGTGCGAAAATCGTATAGAAGCCAATGGCTGCCACCGTCAGGGTCAGGATGACGCGCGTCAAATTCTGGCGCAGGGTGACAAAATCGCGCCGTCCAACCGCCTGTGGAATCACCGCTTGCAGGTTGTCGTATACGGCAGATGTAAAAGTAGAGGCAATCGCCAGCGCCTTGAAGCCCACTTCCAGATACCCGGCGGCGGCTTTTCCCGCGAAAACACCGACCATTTGTAGGGGAATCTCAGTGTATAGATTCGAGATGTTTTTGTCCAGTGCATTCAGAAAACCAAAGCGCCAGTATAAACGCGGTGAAACACGCGGCGCGCGGCGGAATATATCCATCAGCCGGGGATAGGGCACTGGATAGGTTTCCCGTTCGCGGATGTAAAACCAGAAGGCCAGCAGCATAGTCGAAGTCGAGTAAATCAGCCGCCCAATAATCAGTGTTTCTGGCACTGGATTCACCAATAATGCGCCTACAATGCAGATCAGGAACACAACCTGATTTAGATTGGTGAGGATAGCCAATGTTCGCATAGAGCGCTGGCTCTGCAAGGTGATGATGATGAGTCCGTAGAGCGCGTCCGGCAGCATCGTGAGCGAAAGCCACGCTGCCAATACACCAATATGCCCATCGCCATTATAAGCCAGTGCCGAAATCGCTGGCCCCATCACGGCAAGCAGCAGGGCAAGCGCTATTGACCACAAAGTCGATACCTGCACGTAAAAAGCGGTCAGGTTGAGGATTTCTGGCTCATCGTGAGCGCCGACTGCCATTGCCAGCCGCGTACTGGTGCTGATACCCACGCCGGTCAGGTTAAGCGCCTGCCAGATAGTGAGAAAGGACTGCGCCAGTGCCCACACCCCATAGTTTTCTACGCCCATCAGCCGCACGACTGCGAGAGATGACAGCGCGGACATCCCGGTAGTGCCGATTTTGCCGATTTGCAGGGCGATGGTGTCGCGGACGAATTTGCGACGGAACAGTTGACGAATCAAAATGGGTTTCTACCAGAGGCGGGTTATAGATAGGTAAAGGTCTTAATTTGTGTATTCTTTGAAGTCGTCAAGCGGCGCATCAAAATCATCGGCAATTTCGATAAGTCCCGCTGCACTGCCAAATTGCGGGTGCCGTTCTGGTAGGGATGTTGGTACGAGCCGAATAATCTCATCGTTATCCATAATGATGAGGATTTCTTCGCCGTTACGTGCCGCATTTAGAATATCCGGCATTTGTTTTTCAATATCAGTCTGATAAATCTGAACCATAACATCTCACCTCTTTTCTCTATTATACAACGCCACCATCTCCTGAGTGACGTGATTCCATGTTTGGCGCTCGGCTTTGGCGCGTCCGGCAGCGCCCATTTGTGCCGCCAATTCAGGATGGGTGAGCAGGTGAATAATCGCTTCTGGCAGCTTTTCCGCCACCTCATCCTGTGGTACGAGCAGTCCCGTGATACCATCATCAATGGCATCCTCACCACCATTTTCAGTCGTACCGATTACCGGCAGTCCGGCGGCGCTGGCTTCCAGATAAACGATGCCATAGCCTTCAAATTTCCAGCCATCATTCATGGACGGCACGACAAAAATATCGGCATCGCGATACCAGCGCATGAGCGTTTCATCTGGGACATGGCCTAAAAGCTGTACACAGTCTTCCAGATGCAAATCGCGGATGGCGGCGCGTATTTGCCCGACATAAGCGATTTCCTGCGTCAGACTGCCGATGATGACACATTGAGCGTCGGGAATCTGGCGGCGAACTTCCGCCATCGCGCGAACCAATTCGAGCGTCCCTTTGCGCGGCTTGACAGCGCCTACCGAAAGCACCATTTTGAGTTCGGTCTTGGTGCGAGGCGTATACGAAAAGCGCTCAATATCTACGCCGTTATTGACAACACTGGTATGCGCGGCAGGCAAAACGGCATGGACAACGCTTTCGGTATAGTGACTGACGCACACGACATGGGCGCGTTCAAATACCCTGCCGTACAGCGCGTTGAAAGGCCATCGCCGTTCCTGCGACAGCCGCATATAACTGCCGTGTCCGGTAACGATCAATGGTTTATCACTTGCCGCCCACATCGCAGCCGGAGCATAGGGTTCAACTGTAGCGTGGACGACATGGCAGTCGCGCAAAAGGCGGCTTATGGCTGAAGTTCGCAGCGCCATTTTCGGCAGCAAAAAGCGTTCGCGCGGGTTGGTGTTGGGCAGCAGCGGATGAACGGCTAAACCGTTGATAGGTGGTGTATTCCGTGCGGCGATGATGGTCATTTCCACACCCAACCGTTGCAGGGCTTGAATCAGACTCAGGCTGTAATGCGCCCAACCGTGTTTATGCGTCAGTTCGCAGGTCAGCAGGCCGATCTTAAGTCCTGAGTGCTGAGTGCTGAGTCCTGAGTCATGCATTATCGGCACTCGCGATTTTGCCGAGGATAGCCTGTGCCCGCGCTGCCCATGTGTAATGCGCCATCACGTCGGCATAAGCATTTTCCGCTAACTGCCACCGCAGATCGGGGTTATCGCGTAAACGCACAATCGCGGCGCTGAGCGCGGGTACATCTCCCGGTGGATAAAGCAGTGCCGATTTTTCATGTTGAACCACTTCGGCTGTACTCGGCAAATCCGAGGCGACAATCGCCCGTCCCGAAGCCATGTATTCGAACAGCTTCATCGGCGAAGCATAGTAAGCGAAATGCTCTGTCCAGGGGAAGGGCATGGCACATACGTCCAGTGCTGCCAGATAATGCGGCACACGATCCGGCGTGACCTGTCCGGCGTTGATAAAGCGCTCGGCTGGCAGGCCGGATTGTATCCACTGCCGCCGCAGATTTTCTGCGATGTCGTCCG
This sequence comes from Aggregatilineales bacterium, assembly GCA_044226645.1. Taxonomy (GTDB): domain Bacteria; phylum Chloroflexota; class Anaerolineae; order Aggregatilineales; family Phototrophicaceae; genus CFX2. The sequence goes on along the minus strand of JBGAGR010000114.1, from coordinate 16,635 downwards.
GGCCGCCCACCAGCGCCAGTGTTGCACCATCCATTGATTTCAGCGCTTCGATCAGGGTGCCAGCGCCTTTATCGACCGACATGGTTTGCAAACGTCCGACATAGCCGACGATAAACGCCTTTTCAGACCATTTCAGGCTGGCGCGGATTTCCGCCTGCGAGGGGATGTTCAGAAAACGCTCTTTGCGGATGCCGTCATGCGCGACTAAAAAACGCTGCGAATCGGGAACATCGGCTAGAGCCTTTAAATCTTCCGCCAGTTTTTTCGTGACCGGGATGATCGTTCCGACGCGGCGCACCACCCGTCGCTGTAGCCAGCGTCCACCGTTCCCCGATGCCAGCATATGTGCTTCATAAACCAGTGTTCGGCGCGGCTTGATCAAGCTCAGGAGCAGCAGTCCCAGCGGATCACGGCTGTAATAAATATCCGCGCGGGTGAATAAAGCGCGTAAAATCATCAGCAGCGTGAAAGTGCCGGATTGCAGGTAAAAGGCCAGCCGCAGCAGTAAATTTGCCTTTACGATGCCTATGAAATCGAGACAGGGGATTCGCCGGATGACGAAATTGCGTTTCACACCATAATGTGCCCAGACATCGGCAATCGCTTTTAGTTCATCAGTATTGACACGCCGCGCCGCCCACAGTTCAACTTCCGCACCGGTATCAGCGAAGGCTTCACAGTTCTGCATAATTTGCAGACCGTGCGCCTTTTCAGTGGGGAGGCGGATATTGGCGATGTAAATTAATCGGGTCATAGGGCGAAGATGTGTGTTTTCATTCGCCCTATTGTCTCACCGAGGCTGCCAGATTGCCAGAGCTTTTAAGCGGGTTCGGAAGCGTACTCGTTCTGTTGCAGCCATCGCTGATTTGGGACGGGTAATCGTAATCAGCGCCACTGCCGCGATGATGATGGCTGAGGCGACCATTTCCAGAGGCGTGAGGGTTTCGCCGCCAATCAACGCGCCGAGCAGTACAGCGAAAACCGGATTGACGTAAGCATAGGTGGCGACCTGATTGGCAGGTACATTTGCCATCAGCCAGGTATAGGCCATGAAGGCGATCGTTGATGAAGCCACTGCCAGATAGATCATCGCCAGTACCGAACGCGCCGATACCGCTTCCAGATGAATTTGCCCGAATTCACCCGTTAACAGGCTGGCCATCAGCAGCATCGCGCCGCTCATCAGCAAATTCATGCCTGCGCCCAGCATGAGCGAATCCGGCGTTTTGATCTTGCGCGAGAGCAGCGAACCGAATGCCCACGAAATCGCCGAAATCAGCACCAGCAGTGCGCCGAAAGGGTCTAGTGTGCTGGCAGCGCTGCCGGGGTTAATCAACAGGATGATGCCGCCAAAGCCAAGTGCCAGTCCGACGATGGTGCGATTATCCGGGCGTTTCTCTCCTAGCCATAGCCAGCCCAGCAGCGCGAACCACAGCGGCACAGTCGCATACAGCGTCGCGGCGATGCCGGAAGAAACGGTTTTTTCCGCCCACATCAGCGTTCCATTGGCGATAAAGAACATGAAAAATCCGAGGAAGGCCGCGTTGCGCCAGTGAATGCGGCTTGGAGCCGGTGCACCTTTGCGCCGCGCTAAGACATAAAGCAGCAGACCAGCAAGGATAAAGCGAGTTCCAGAGATGAAAAAGGGCGGTAAAGTTTCCAGTGCGAAGCGGATGCCGAGATAGCTCGAACTCCACACAACATACACAGCGGCAAAGGCGGCAATGATTCGCCAGTTCAGATTTCTGGAAGAACGCAGGAAGGACATAAACGGCCTCAGATAAGTGACGAAATAACAAAGAGCGCATAGGGGTGCGCTCCTGCTTCATCATCATTTTACATGTGGCTATAGAAAACCGTGTAAGTCCATCCGGATTTATGCATCGGTTTCTAATGCAGGCGGATTGGCTTCTGCGGCGGCGGGTGCTTCACGGTAAATGGTGATAATGACCACGCCTGCGATGATGATAGCCGCCGCGATGATCGTTCTTACAGTCAGTTCCTCACCAGCCAGCGCCCATCCGAGGAAAACCGCTACCACCGGGTTTACATAGGCATAAGTAGCAGCCCGCGCGGGAGTCGTCACCCGCAGCAGCCAGACATATGCGGTGAAAGCGATGATCGCGCCAAAAATAATCAGATAGATGACCGCGATGATCGATGTTGCCGACACTTTCGCCGGATCAAAACGGCTCCATTCGCCTGTCACGGTTCCCAGCAGGAGCAGACCAACTCCGCCGCACAGCATCTCCATACCGGTGGTCAGCAGTGGTGACGATGGGAGGGTGGCGCGTTGTGAATACAATGAACCAATCGCCCAGCAGAAGGTCGCGATTAAAATCGCTCCGATGCCAACGGGATCAATTTCTGTGCCACCATCACTATCGCCAATCCCGACCAGCAGTGCCATACCCACTAATCCCATGACCAATCCGGCGATGAGCGGTAAACCGGGGCGCACACCGCCCGGACGCAGCCAGTTGAGCAGTACCATCCACAGCGGCACGAGCGAGACCAGCAGCGCCGCGATTCCCGATGGCACGCGCTGTTCTGCCCAGGTCACGCCGCCGTTACCACCCAGCAGGAGCAGGCTTCCGATTATCGCGGCTGATTTCCAGTGCGCGCGAGTTGGGATTTCACTGCCGCGCAGTCGCATCCAGCCGAAAAGAAGTCCTCCGGCGATGATAAACCGGATTCCCGCCATCAGAAACGGTGGCAGTGTTTCTATCGCGTAACGGATGCCCAGATAGGTCGATCCCCAGATCAGGTAAAGCGCGATGAAAGCTGTAATGACGAGCCATGTGGCGGGTGCCGGGCGTGGTTGGGACATAAAACCTCCAGTGCATGGTGGGGATTATTGTGCCCCGTTGTTGATAGGCTGATTCTACCGAACAGGTGCGCTGGAAAAATATCCGATTAAGGCCACCACCTTTCTGGTTGCAATTTGTCGCGCCGCGTTCTATCCTCATCAATAGGTTTTTGGTATTTCCGATACTGCTGACTGCTCGTAATTGGGACAACGGGCTTAAGCCCATTGTTATGGTTGCGGCACGTTGTGTCCTGAACTAAAAACTAAGAACCAACAACTATAAACTAAATGCTCCCTTCAGGAAAACTCATCATGAAATGTTACTATCATCCTCAGGTTGATGCGGTGGGTATCTGCAAGCACTGTCATAAAGGACTGTGTACCGAATGCGCCGTTGATGTGGGCGGTGGTTTGGCCTGTCAGACCAGTAACAATGATTGTCAGGCGGAGGTTAAATTTGCTGTCCAATCCTTTGCTGCTAACAAACGCCGCTACCTGGCGCTCGGCAAAGCATACAGCCAGTGGGCGCTTTTGATCGCTGTCCCCGGTCTGACCTTCACCCTGTTTGGTCTTTCCAATGCCGGAGGCGATATGTATCTGGTCGCGGCGGCGCTTCTTCCCATAGGCATTATTTTGCTGCTCATTGCTCTCTATTTTTATCAGGGCAGCCGGAACACTCCGGCGGGTTCAAAATGAATATCACGTTTCCCAATAAAACCGTTATCGTCACCGGGGCAGCACACGGCTTCGGACGCGCCATCAGCATCGCTTTTGCCGAACGCGGCGCACAGGTCTGGGCGTGTGATGTGCTGGGTGATGAACTTCAGCAAACCCAAAGACTGTGTGCCGAAGCAGGCGGACGCTGCGAAGTACGAACACTTGACATCACCAAACCGGATGCGGTTCAGGCTGTTGTCGCGGAAACGGGCGGAGTCGATATTCTCGTCAACAACGCTGGCGGCGTTTTGGGGCAGGTAGGTCGTCCGCTGGAACAGGTCACGCCCGACGAGTGGAATGCCATTTTCGCCGTCAATGTCAGCGGCGCTTTTTATCTTAGTCAGGCCGTCACTCCGGGGATGAAAGCCAAAGGCAGCGGACGCATCATCAATATTTCCAGCGGCGCAGGGCTGACCATCAGCCTGACTGGGATACAAGCCTATGCCTCGTCAAAAGCCGCGCTCATCAGCCTGACGCGCCAGCTAGGCCACGAACTCGGCCCATTTGGTATCACCGTCAACTGCATCGCACCCGGTTTTGTACGCTCCAATCCCAATACCGAGCGTCAGTGGGAATCCTACGGCGCTGAAGGGCAGAAAGCGCTGGTCGAGAGCATCGCCCTCAAAAAGTTGGGTAAGCCGGAAGACATCGCGCATGGTGTCCTGTACTTCGCTTCAGATTATGCCGGATGGATTACCGGACAGGTTTTAGCAATCGATGGGGGAAAATAGAAATCCTTAAGTGTGAAGAACGTGCATAAACCTTTATAATTAAAGACAATCATGTTTTAGATTGTTTAGCGACTATATGCAGTCCGAAGCCTTAAAAGTTGTGAAGAACCTGAATTTTTAGGTTGACACCACGCCCTTCGTGGACAATTTGCGTATAGATTTTATAACGGCATCGTGTACACACTGAAGGAGCATCATCGTGCCTGTTTTACTGTTAGCACAGGGCGACCCCCAGGCTAAAAATATGCTGCGAAAGGCCATCGAAGGGCGTTACGGTCTCCGACCTCCCGCAATCGAGAGCCTGCGCCTGGAATTTAAAGGTCGCGCCAGAGCGAAACTTGGCCCCCTCTCCACCTGGGTTCCGGTTGAAGTCATCGCACGCTTTCATTTTCCGCGTTCCCTGCGCTGGGATTTCAGCGTGAAAGCGGCGGGTGTTCAGCTTGGCAGCGGCGCGGAGGCATTTGACGGCGTAACCTATCACAATTCACGCAGTGGCGTGAGCGAGGATGCCGCTACCATCAGCTCGATGCAGCGGCGTTTGTGGGCGATTGCGGCGGTACTGTTGACTCCGTTGGGTGAGCAGTTTGTCAAATTAGAGGCGCTTGGGGAAAATTTGCTTCAGGCTGCGAATACCCAGTTTAACATCACGGTCAAACTGCATTTACGCGATGATCAATCGCTGGATTATGTCGAAACAAGCTGTCTGAATCCCGATACTGAACGGGAGCAGATGTTTACCCTGCGCATGTCGGATGAACTGGTTTCGATCAATGATATGATCCTGCCCAATAAAATCAGCGCCTTCTGGGACGACGATGCTTACTTCGAGGTTGAACCCGTGCTGGCTGAGGCTAATCCGTCGATTCCTCCCGCTGTTTTTGCGCTGGAAGCGGACTGAAGGATTCTATTCCCTATAACGCGGCGGCATGGGCTTTTTCTCTGTAGCGTACACCTGAAAGCCGCGCTTGAGGTAATTGTTCATCGCGTGCGGGCCATCCAGATTGCAGGTGTGTACATAGACGCGCTTGGCACCATCGCGCCACGCCTGCTCAATGCCAAAACTCAGCAAGTGCTTGCCCAACCCCAGCCCCATATAGGGCTTACGCAGGCCGAAAAACGCGATTTCTGTCGAGTCACCCTGCCGCGAGAGTTCAACATACCCGGCGGGGATTTCATCATAATACAGGACATAGACGGATGTAGCAGGTGAAGCGAGCCTCTGATAGAGTTCGTCTGTGGGCATCAGCAGACGGTCACGCCAGCGGAATTCCCATCCGACCTCTTTATAGAGGAACAGGTAAAAAGCAGTATCGACCCGCTTGAGCAGCTTAATGACCAATTGCGTATCGTCAATGTACGCGGGTTGAAACTGCGAAGGCGCTGTCATGTCCAGATAAGTGGTAATCAACATATCGGGGATCGGCAGTGCAGCAGCCATTACAAAACTTCTCCGAAAACAGGTACAAAATTCACCACTATCATTTTCAGATTTAATACCATCCGCCGGAATGGTATAATTTACCGAAAAATCACCCGGTTTTCAGGTGATTCTGCCAAAAAGCAGCATTTCGATTACTAATCCCTTTGAGGTTTAAAATGGATTTCGCACTGAACGAAGAACATATCCAGGCGCGCAAAATGGTACGTGATTTCGCGCAAAAAGAGGTCATCCCGACCATTGGCGAGTGGGATCGTAAGCAGGAGATGAACCCCGCCACACTGCCGCGTATGGCGGAACTCGGCATCCTCGGCATCAATATCCCCGTGCGCTACGGTGGACAGGGCTTCGACTACATCACCCTGGGTCTGGTCTGCGAGGAACTGGAACGGGCGGATACGACTCTGCGTGTGGTCATGTCGGTACACATGGGCCTTAACAGCATGGCAGTGCTGCAATGGGGCAACGAAGATCAGAAACAGCGCTTCCTCGTGCCGCAGGCGAAGGGCGAAAAATACGCCGCCTTCTGCCTGACCGAACCCGGCTTTGGCAGCGATGTCGCCAACATGGTTTCATCCGCCAAAAAAGTGGGCGATAAATACATCCTCAATGGCGAAAAGATGTGGATCAGTTTGGCGACCAAAGCCCACCACTTCCTCTTTTTCGCCAAGACCGATACCAGCGCGGGCGCACGCGGCATCAGCGCTTTCCTTGTCACCCGCGATATGCCCGGTGTCACCACAGGCGATATTCACGGCAAACTGGGTGTCCGCGCAGGTTCGACAGGTTGGGTCAAATGTGAAGATGTGGAAGTTCCGGCGGCGAATCGTCTGGGTGAAGAAGGCGAAGGTTTCAAAATCGCCATGTCCTGCCTCGACAACGGACGCTACACCGTCGGCAGCGGCGCGACAGGCTTGATTCGCGCCTGCCTCGAAGACAGCATCAAGTATGCCAAAGAGCGTGAAACCTTCGGCGTACCGATTGCCCAGCACCAATTGATAAAGCAGAAAATCGCCTTCATGCAGCAGTGGTATGACGCGGCATTCCTGCTCAACATGCGCGTCGGTTGGATGAAAAATCAAGGCATTCGTAACACGCGCGAAGTCAGCGTCGCCAAATGGTACGCCACCGATCACAGCGTACAGGCTGCCCTCGAAGCCGTTCAGCTTCACGGCGCATATGGCTTCAGCGATGAATATTCGGTGGAACGTTACCTGCGTAACAGCAAGGGCGCGGTCATTTACGAAGGAACCAGCGAGATTCATCAGTTGATGCAGGCGGATTATGCCCTCGGCTTCCGCGATGACAAGCCGCTGCGCTGCGAACTCCCGGCCTATGATGCTGAATTCTGGCAGAGCGAACCGACCCCGGCGTAAAGGTAGGGGGAAAGATTATGGTTCAATACCCCTGGCGGAGAACTGAGCTTCTATACTATCTGGATATATTGGCAAGCCCGGAAAAACAGAGACAGATTTGGTTAGAGCATATTTTTCCGCCGGGGATTGTTTACAGTGAGCTGGATTATGCAATCCATTTCCTGTTTGATGATACAGCATTAGCCGATGATCCAGAAGTAACAGTAGGCGATATACTCCTCAACCAGGACGAAGTGGCAGCCATTAAGGCCGTTACATCAGCAATTGATGCTGTCCTTAATCAACTTGGCATAGATAAGACACAAGAAAAGTACCTGACCAGCCCTGAATGGTATCCTGTGATCGAAGCAGCAAAAGCCGCCCTAGCAGTATTTCCTGAGACACGTAAGAAGTGATTTTCTAGCGTAACATTGGATGCCACATCAGCAGTCTAGAGGGAAAGGATCACACTACATGAAACGCATCTTCCCTTCCCTTGTCGGACTGCTGCTCGGCTTACTGCAAACTGGACTGTTTTTTCAACTCACCTTCACGCTCTCCTCCACTTTCGGCACATTTCTGCTCGTGACCTTGTGTTGGCTGGTGGGGAGCGCCATAGGTGTCTACTTTCTTGCGCGATTTTCACTGCCGACATGGGCATTTCTCGTGCTGGCGCTGTTGGCCTATGGCGCATGTGCCTTACTGCTCAACGCTGCCCCGTTTAACACGGTGATCTGGCCTCTCTATGCCGTGCTGATTATCCTATCAGGCTTTTATCCCGGCGTATTCTTCGCCCGGATGTCTGCGTTCTATCCCGCAAGAACCTTGTTCCTCTGGGAAAATAACGGCTTTATCGCCGGACTCGTGTTGGGGACACTTGCTTTTCTGGTCGCAGGGCGCATCGCCTTATGGATTCTGCCGCTCATTACAGCGATCGTGGTGATTGTTGTAGGGGCGGGTCTCAGACCCGCCCAAACTCAAAGTCTAGAAGGCTAATCCCCGGCGACAGCAGGCGCAGGCGCATTCATCGTGCCCTTGCGCAGCAGTCGCGCGTACAGCGCCAGCACAGGCGATAGAATCACGGCACTCGTGACCAACGCTGCGCGAATCCCGAACACATCGCCGATGTATCCGACAGGCGGCCCACCTGCAATCTGACCAATCGCATCCACCTGACCACGCATCGAAATCACCGTCGCGCGGACATTCGACTCGATATTCTGGTTAATCCAGGTCGATTCAATCGGTTCGCCCACCGCCCGCAGGATATGGATACACCATCCCATGATGACGACCACCACGAAACTGCCTGTCAGGGCGAAACCCAGCAGCGATGCTACCAGCAGTCCGCTGATGATGAACAGCGCCCGTGCCATCGCACGACCACTTTTCATATCGACGCGCTTTTCGATGACGCGCAGGGCAGCGACAGTCAGCGCCTCACCGATAATCCCCAGAATGCCCAACCATGCGACAGGCTGTAATCCGCCGAAGTCCGGCAGGACAAAACTTTGCAGCATATGCGCCGTACTCAGACGGTCAAAACCTTCGCTGTACAGCCCGACGAACAGGCCGATACCAAGAATCGCCAGCAGGACAGAACTTTTGCGCACGACCTGCGTCCCGCTTTTGAGCGTATGCATCATATGACCCCATGTGCTGCGGTCTTCCGCAGGGGTTGGATGAAAACCTGTTTCAGGCATGAACAGAATCAGAAATCCTGCCATGACGATAAACAGAACGCCCCCCATCAGAATCGGCAGATTGATTATCCAGCTTCCAATCAGGATGGCGATGATTGTTCCGCCGATCCCGACCAGCTTGTCGATTTGTGAGGCTCGCATGAAGATACTGCCGACGCGCTCCGCGCCCACTTCGTCTGTTATCCAGGCTTCAATCGCGCCGCTGGTGAAAGTATAACCGATACCCCACAGACCTTGTGACAATACGACTGCGCCAAATACCGGGAATGCGCCTTCGATGATGATGCCGATTCCGATCAGGAAAAAGCCGATGATGATGGAAAGGCGGCGGCTGTAAACATCAGCCACGATCCCTGTCGGCACTTCAAACAGGAAAATACAAACTTCCAGCGTGGTTCCGACCAGTACCAGTTGCAGCGGGCTTAAACCGACTGTCTGCACCTGATAGACCATGTTGACGCTGAAAGCCAGCGTGAAAAACAGAGACATGCCGCCGCGTATCAGCCAATAGATACGGGTCGCATCCATTTTGCGTGTATTGATCGCAAACATTGTGTTGTTTTTTCTCACTCGTGTACAAACGCGATTCAATCCTCTCGCGTTTTAAGATTCGGTTGTATGGAAATCGAAATTACCGGGAGAATTCCCGTGTAGTGTCACGATGAGAAGTGAGCCAGCAGCCGCAGTCGGACTGCTATCAAGGGGATTTTATAGGGTTAAGTTAATTACCCTGAAGAATCATCCTGAGTCGAAGCGCGAACCGAGCCTTACTGGCTGACTTCAGCACCCGACATCGTGTTATATAAGGTGGCGACGACTGACATATTCGTTATCTCCCATAAGGATAGTAATTGACCGAAGTTGAGAATATCACAAATTTTGTTTCAGAGTCAAGCGATTTTTTCCAGGGGTGCATCTGAACTTGGGGCAAGTGGCAGAATATAATTATTTTGATGCGCTGAATTGGATTTCTCCGGGCGGGTCAGAGGGCTTTTAGTGCTCTTCCCGCCCGAAATGGTAGCCGGACGGCTTTAGCTCCTAGCGGCGAAATTGCAGATTTACCCCTAAACTCGGACGCATCCTTTCCCAGCTTATCTTGGTGCGAAGGGGCAAGGCTTTTGGCTTTGCCCCACTCATTTGAAGGTTTAGAAGCTGCTAACTTCTACAGGCGCTTGTTCGCCACCTCCCAAAATCGCCAGTCGATCAACGACAAATATTTGCAGCACTGCGAATATCACGATGAACACGATGCCCGGATTGCGAATCAGCGTGATCGCCAGTCCCACCAGCGGCAGATTATTGCCGGAAAGTGTCCCACGTACCTGAGCAATCTGTACCGTGAGCGGCAGTGACGCTTGATCCTGAATGACGATCAGCGGCCATGTGAACGCTTGCAGACTCATGAAGCTCACCGCCGCGCCCACCAGCACCACGATAGGCAGGGACGGCACTACCACGCTCATCAGGAATCGGTTCTTGCCGGATGCCGTGTCCGAATGAGCATATTTTTCAAATGCGCCGTCGAAGAACAGCTTGAAGGCGATCAATGCTCCCGCGCTGATCATCCAGGGCAGGGTCGTTGCGTCCAGTGTATTGACCATCCCTGCATCTCTGGTTTGCATATACCAGGCATTTTGCAGCGCTTCCGCCGGGATAAACAGCGCGACCAAAAACAGGATGAACAGTACATTCGAGCCAATCCGTCCGAACGGACGCAGGAATCCCAGTGACAAACCCGCCAGATAGGTAATCGGAATCTGAATCAGCCAGATCGTCAGCAGCGGCGCTGTTGAATTCGATAGGGATTGTCCCCAGTTGATTCCTTCCAGCACACCGCTTGCCCCGCCGTTGCTCTCGACCAACCCGTTTCCCCACAGAAACAGCGACAGCAGCGGATAGCCGATAATCAGCACCACCGGAATACTCGCGATTGCCAGATAATTTCCGCGCCCAGAGGATTCGTTGGAAGGTGTGTACTGCACCCGCAGCCGGAAAACGACCAGCACCAGCCCGACAATCAGCCCTGCCGCCATCCCGCCCACAATCAAAAAGGTGGAGAGAGCAGTTCCGTAGCCGAATTGGAAGTTCTGGAAGCTCACCCTGAATTGATACAGCATCAGCGTGGTTGTTGAGAAGGCTGGCCCTCCGGCGGTCAGGATATACGGTACGACGAAGGCCAGCAGCGCACTTCCCCCAGCGATGAGGACTCCGATAATCCACACGCCTGCCATTGCCTGAATCGGCCAATGTCCCGCCCGTCGCCCGCGCACCACCGCCATATACGCGCTGCCGCCTATCACCAGCGCAATCACCGCCGTGATGATGTTGTCCAGCATCATAATCGAATTGCGCGCACCGTCAGGATTGCCTAGCATCTGCGAATCTGGCAGAGGCCAGAGCGGCGAGGGTTGTGTTCCCCATAACGGACTCCAGTACACACTCCACAATACGGTTAACGCCACTGGCGACACAACCACAATCAGCACACTCAAAATCACGCGGTTGATCGAACGTCCGATGCGTCCCTGCGAGCCTATCAGAATTCCCACAATGATCGGGATACTCGCCGCGATGACCATCCGGTTGAGGGCCAGTTGCAGCGTGTATTTCAGAATCGAAGGCAGGCGGTCATCTTGCGCCAGTTTCTCATAATTCGCCATGCCGACAAATTTCGGCTCACTCAGCACCTTCGAATCCGTCATGCTCAGATTGTAAGTGTTCAGCGCCGGAGCAGCATAACGGGTAATCGCGATATACCCCGCTGGCAGCAGCAGGAGCAGCCCGATAACGATAGCAAGTATGGGATGAATGACAGGTTCTTTTTTCATAGAAATAACCCCCTACGATAGTTGTCTCTCCCTTGAACCTAGCATAATTGACCCTGTTCAACAAGTCGTGACCTGTAAAAACGCAATAAAAACGCTTGACACGCCTCCCGATTTTCATTACCCTGATGTTTGGTATAAATCATCATGAACCGGTTACGCTCTTATTCCTTCACCACCCCCATTACGGCAGTTGCCGCACCCCATAGAGAAGGTGCGCCTGCTGGTCAGTAATTGATTCATTAATAGCTTGAGTAAGTAAACGGCTGTGGCGCTTCAGTGTCCACAGCCGTTTTTGTTTGCGTTGTACACAAGGGATAATCTCATGTTCAAATCGCAGGGAATGCGTAAATTTACCCTCATCTGGTTCTGCCAGATGCTTTCCATGTTTGGCACAGCCACCACACGTTTTGCGCTGTTGGTCTGGGCTTATCAACAAACCGGACAGGCCACCACAACCGCCTTACTCGGTTTTTTCTCAGGTATCCTCTATATCCTGCTCAGTCCGGTAGCGGGTATCGTCGTAGATCGTTTTGACCGTCGCAAAATCATGATTCTGGCGGATGTCGGCGCGGGTTCGATGACCGTGATTTTGCTGCTGCTCTACAACAGCAGTCAGCTTGCCATCTGGCATCTCTATCTGGCGGAACTCGTCCTGGGTGCCTGTGATGCCTTTTACATCAATGCTTATGGCGCGGCTATTACCATGCTTGTTCCGAAGGAGCAGTATACCCGCGTCAATGGGATGCGTTCGCTAGCCTATTCTTCCTCACAGGTCATCGCGCCGGTTATGGCAGGGCTGTTTCTGACCGTTATCGGGCTGCGCGGTGTCCTGACGATTGACAGCATCAGTTATGTCATCGGTATCAGCCCACTGCTGTTCATCCTCATCCCCCGACCAAAAGCCGAAGCGGCGGAAGCAGGCGAAAAATCCCGCTTTTGGCGCGACATCACCTTTGGTTTCCGCTACATCTGGGCGCGGGCTGGTCTGCTCGGTATGCTGCTGAACTTCGTTGGCATCAATCTGGCGGCAGCCTTGACCTACTTCGCGGTCTTTGCCCCGATGGTGTTAGCCCGTACTGGAGGCGATGAACTGGCGCTCGGCAGTGTCCAGTCTGCTATGGGCATAGCCGGTGTGCTAGGTGGAATCGTCATGAGCATCTGGGCGGGGCCAAAGAAGCGTATTCACGGTGTCTTAGCCGTCGGTGCGCTGTCCTTTCTGTTCGGCGATTTCCTCACCGCTGTCGGACGCACCACGCCCGTTTGGATGCTCGGCGGCTTTATCGGGACATTCTTCGTACCGATTATCGTTGCCTGCAACCGTTCGATCTGGCAGTCCAAGGTCGAACCCGCTATGCAGGGGCGCGTTTTCGCCGCTCAGAGCATGGTTCAGGAAGCCCTCATCCCCTTCGGCTATCTGGTCGCTGGGCCGTTAGCGGATCGCTTCTTCGAACCCGCTATGCAGTCGGGTGGATCACTGGCTCCCATCTTCGGTGGTCTCATCGGCACAGGGCCGGGGGCAGGTATGGGGCTGATGTTCCTCTGCACCAGCATACTCGGCACTGCCATCTGTCTGAGCGGCTATCTCTTCCCCGCCGTGCGTAATGTCGAGCGCGATCTGCCCGATCATGCCCCGGTTCCTGAAGCCGAACCGCAGGTGATCGAAGCCGCCGCCTGATAGATATATCTGGCAGTCTGTAACAGGGCTGCCGGATTATCGGTCAAGTTTTCCTGTAGGGGCGCTTCGCGAAGCGCCCTCCCTTTTAGATAAATTACCCTTCAACTACTGCTGATTGCGTCACTGCCAGGTTATAAAACTCGAACCATCACAATGAAACAAATGTGCTATACTGGAATATACACCCGACTGTTGACACGGGACTTTGCCCTTGAACCTTGGCGAATCGAAAAAATGCCAACGGCAACAAGGTCAAGCTGCCAAGCTTTTGACTCAGCACTCTTTTTCCCGCTCCCGCTTCCGCCATCCTCATTTTGGTTCGGCGGCGGTGGTGGCGGGGCGGCGGGAACATCGATTGTTTACCAGAAACGAGGAACGAAGTGCGGCATTTCGGACATAAAAGGACATTCTTTCCCTCAGGTGTTGCATATCTGTTGCATTCTACGCGGGACACAATGTCCACCGTTGCATTTGTGGGACATATCGAATGCAACACCTTCGAACGTTCGATGTCACAAGTTTCTGACTAAAAACTGATTTTGTCTTTTACTAAAAACTAATCACTAACAACCAACAACTTTTAAAATGAAAATGAAAATGAGAAAGAAGAACAAGAAAAAAGAAAGTAATCATCATCCGACAATCATTGTCGGGCGACGACAACGACGAGATTTCTCCTCAGAATGATGTCGAGGGCGACAATATCCGACATAACCTTCATCGTCGATGAACATGATGATGATGATGATGATGGTTGATGCCAGTGCCAGAAAAAGTGCCAAAAATGCCACAGCCGCCGCCACAGCCACAATTCTTCCCGTGACTTGTGGCCTCAGCGCCACCACAGCCACACATTACTGGCATTTATGACCAATAACTGAAAATTGTTTTTGTCTTTTTACTAATAACTAACAACTAATCACTAACAACTGTTTTCCACACTGCATCCAGCATTTCCAGTCCGGTCAGGTTGCGGATGACATAGCCGTAATACAGATTTTTCGCCCGGAAATCCGCCGACCCTTTTTCACCATGAGGCGGAATCGACGGGTGCGTTCCATCAACCGTCAGACCGCCGTCCGGTAAAACCTGCATCGCGCTGTAAAAATCCCAGACGGGAATGCTGAACCGCACCCCCGTCTCCTGGATGACATCATTGAAATCCGTCACCTTATCCTCAAACCCGATGCGATTGGGGATGGTGCTGATAATGGGAATTACGCCCATTTTGATCGACGTATCGACGATTTGCTGTAAATTGCCTTTGTATAGTTCAGTATCGAATCGGCTCACGTCATTCGTCCCGAACATAATCAGGGCGAAAGCAGGCTTCACCAGCCGGTACTCGCAGACCAGCGGCGACTCGCCTGTTTCGCACAAGTTCGGGTCAGCAAACGTTGCATCAATCGCCGCGTGAGCAGGCCATCCAACCCCTGCCGCCAGCGAAATATTATCAAAAGAGGAGCTTTCATCACGCGCTGCCGTCGGCAAAAAGTGGTTAATCACGCCTTGCAAATACTGGTAATCGCCCAGGTTATACAATCCTGCGCCGATTGGACTCATGAAATGCGGTGCGGCCGTGATACTGTCGCCCACTTTGGAAAATACATCAGCGCGGTTGCCGAGTTCCTGTCCCGCCTGAAAAATCTTGCGGATACGCTTGATAACCGCTGGTGTAAATTCAATCGGGTCTTGCGGTAAATCCGCGAATTCGTCTAAAACCGGAATCGTCTCTAAATCGGTTATGACCTGCGCGAATTCAATCATCATCCAGCCCGTTTTGCCTTCGCCGGATTCGACATTGAGCCACTCGCCATCCTGTGTTCGTTCGCTGATAGTCAGCGCGCTTCCGGGGTCAACTACAGCCGTTGGTTCACTTTCTGATGAGGGGAAAATGTGCAGGCGCAGCGGTAAATCCATCGCAATAACATAAGCATCAGGAGTTTTATCCTGCGCTTTTACGCTAAAGAAGAGGGTCGAAAATAGGATGAGGACGAGAGCAAAACGCATCAAACCAGACTCCACATAAATCACAATATTCAACAGTGTATCGCGATTTATGCAATCCTTGTGTACGCCTGCCCTACGTCAGGAGGACTATTTATGACCGTGATTCGCGTTCTTTCAACCATTTGTCCCGGTTAGCTGCGCGGGCGATTTTCCCGCTGGAGGTTTTGATCAGCCAGCGCTCACTGACTAGATGCACGTAGCTCACGGTGACGGTGCTTTGCCGCACAACTGTTTGCCGGATGGCCGCCCCGATTTGCTTGCGCTGTTCAGGGTCATCAGTGGTCACTTCGGCAACTACTGCGATCAGTTCTGTCCCTTCGCGCTCATCCTGCACGCCGAAAACCACCGCGCGTCCCGGATAAACGCCCGAAACAGTGTTCACGATAGCTTCGATGTCCTGTGGATAAACATTTTTCCCAGCGTTGATGATGAGATCTTTCGAGCGCCCGACAATATACACCTGATTTTCAGCGATATAACCGCGATCTCCGGTCAGATACCAGCCATCGCGGAACGGCTGCAAATCCGCTCGTTTGTAGTAGCCCGTCAACATGCACTCGCTCTGGATAGCGATTTCGCCAACAGTGCGTTCCGGCAGGGAATGACCTTCTTTGTCCACGACTTTAACCGCTGTTCCGGGGATAGCTATCCCGCAGGAAACACGGGTCTGCGCGTTCGGATGATCGGAAGGAACTGATTTGGCATGGCGATTGTTTTCGAGTTCAAGGCGGTCAATGACATCCAACTGCGGGGCCTGGTTGAGCGGAGTCTGCGTAACCGCGAAGGTATTTTCCGCCATCGCGTAGCTCACGGCTAACATATCTGTTGTTATGCCTATTGAGGCGAAGCGTTCCAGAAAAAGCTGGTGACTTTCGTGCTGGACAGGCTCCGAGCAGTTGATAAACATGCGCATACTGGAAGCTGATAAACCTTCCGTATCGCGCTGGCGGATTCGTCGGGCGCAGTGGTTGTAGGCGAAATTGGGCAGCCAACACAACGTCCCATTATGATCGTGAATCGCGCGGAACAGCATCGCCGGGTGCTGTACCCAATCGAACGGCGACATCAACACCAGTGGGATGCCTTGCACCAGCGGAAGGAGGAATCCGGCGATTAAACCCATGTCGTGATAGAGCGGAAGCCAGCTTACAATGACATCCTGATCATTCAGATCAATCGTTTCGCTGTAACTGGCAAGCTGGTTCAGTACCGAACGGTGCGACAGAGCCACCCCTTTTTGTAGACCAGTCGTGCCGCTGGAATGTTGCAAAAAAGCGATTTCATCCGGGTAATATTGGGTAGGCGAGGGTCTGTGACCCTCCCGCAGGATGTTCGAGGTTAAATCATGTGTCCCATACACTGGACAAGG
>JBGAGR010000113.1:0-22650 GCA_044226645.1 Aggregatilineales bacterium | reverse complement strand
ACGGCGACAGTATCACCGGAAGTGGCGAATGTGAAAGTGACCCAGGACGGGAAGGTGTTTCTGAATGGCGGCGAGGTGACGATTGATCAGCTTAAAACGGAGTTCGCGCGGCTGGAATCGGTGAAAGGCGTGGTTTGCTATTATCGCGATTTTCCCGAAGGTGAGCCGCCTGTGATTACGCGAGATGTGCTGCAAGCGGTGATTGATAAACAGCTTACGATTCAACTCTCGGACAAAGAGTGCGGGACGTAAAGAAAAAATCTAACCGCCAAGACACGGAGAACGCTGAGAAATCAGGAGTTCAGGTGAGCGACGCGGCGTACTTGAAAGCTTTCTGGCACAGGTCGGGACTACTTTTGTCAAAGGGTTTCAGCAGTACCCAATCAGCGCCTATGTCCTTCGCGTAAACCACGCTTTTGGGGTACTGGTACTGCGCTCCATAGCCGGGAACAGCCAGCATGGTGGTGCGTTCGGGTTCGGGCAGGCGGAGGGCTAAGGTGCTAGTTCCGCCTGCCAGTCCAAACAGTATGCCGCTGGTGGGATGAACGAGGAGCGGTTTACTGCGTTCATTGATAATGCAGGCACAGGCTGTTTTATGCTCACCCGCCAAACCCCAGAAATATTCGACTAAATCGGGATGGGTATCCAAGCCCCACAGGTTAACTTCCTGCGGGGTGTAGCTGGCGGCTTTGTCCGGCTCGGTTATGCCCAAGAACGATAAAACAGTCGCATTGGCTGGACTGGTGAAATTGACATAAATCGTGTTGGGCATTGGCTTATCCTTTTAACTCCGTAAAGGCATTTCAGGATTACCGGGATTGAAGTGCTTGAGGATGACCAGCGGCTCGGTTGAACTGAGATTGGTGATTTTTACGCCGGATGTGGCGGCTTCATGCGTGACGAAAAATTCATCCTCGGTCATTTGTCCGAAGCGGATCATGGACGGGGCGGAAATGCCATGTTTGCCGAAGCGTCCATAGCCCTGAACACAAATCAATCCATAGGCGGCGGGGTCTTTGACCGTCACCGTGTATCCCGGCTGGACGGTCAATTCCTTTGCGCTGAAATAGTCGCTGCCGTAGACAATCCATTTTTCTTTGCAACCATCAGCCTGCGGCGCGGCGGGTTTTGGTTCACAGAAATAATGATTCTTGAATTCGGGGTCTACATTGGCTTCCCAATCGAGCATGGACATCATGTAATCATAGTCGTTCCATTTGTCTTTAGGCACATCCTTAACGAGATTTTCGCGCGGGACGATCAGATAATCCGCGACGAGGGACTGCCACATGGAAAAGACATCGCTGGCACGCTGCGGCTCGTAGGTGCAGTAGGTTCCGGGGGCGTGGAGGATTCCCGGCGGAACGTACCAGCCTGTGCCGAGCATGAGTTTATAGGCTTTGGAGTAACCTAAAATGCCGTTATCGCCTTCGCCCCAGCGCTTGAGGCAGTCCATAATCTGATCTTTGGTCGTGCCGGGTTCGAAGCCGAAGTAAGTGTAAGGGAAGGTGTCGAGGGCGAAGTTATACTGCGGCGGATAGTAATAGGCTTCCGGTTTGCCGCGCTTACCAACTAAGGCGGCCTGTTCTTCATTCTGGTGGAGGTGGTGGGGGAGCGGATACATGTTGTCGAAGAATTTGCTATACATGACCCAACCGCCGTATTGCTCAACGGCTGCTTTGCCGAGCAGCGACGCGGCAGATAATTCCATCGCTTCCAGCAGGGTCATTTTTTGTCCATCGACGTAGATGTAGCTCAAGCCTTCGTCGTCCGGTGTACCAGGGCCGTTATCGGCGTGGGTGGTGGAGGAGAACCAGCGCTCATCAATACCACCGCGCTGTCCACCGAGGGCGTAAAGGTCATTGGGATGCAGACGCAATCTGCGTCCGGGTACACAGAAGGAGCGGGGAACCCAGGCTGGCATGAGACGGAGAATCCCATTGCCGCTGTTCAATGCCTGATCGAGTAATTGAGAGGCAGCCATAAAAAACCTTTCAGGGTAAAAATGCAATATTGATGGGGTAGATTATAACCCTGTTTGCTGCATACGCTTCAGAGGATGTATAGCTTTTTGTTTTATCGGCGCTTTCGGGCTGTACTAGGTTCGTAACTTTCTTCCAAATGATGAAAACTCTCATCCTCATCTTCGACGACCAGATCAGCATCATTTTTGCGCTTTTCGAGCGGCGGCTGTGGCGTTCGGTTCAGCCAAATCGTGGTCAGGGCTACATGAAGGGTAAGGATGATACCCCAAATGATAAGCAGTAAGGGTCTACTATCGGGTGCATCTACAACGATCATAGGCTGATTGATGAGGAATATGGCTGCAATAATGTAAAAGGCGAGGTGGATGTCCAGGAACCCAAAGAACAAGCTGCGCCGCGCATTCAGACGCAGCAGGTAGGGAAGCATGAAATGGATAATTAAAGCGGTTGTCCATTGTGCGAAGGCGCGAAGTCGTATGGCAAGGGAGAACTGCGGTGTTTGCCCTGAAAGATAGATGAAAAGAACAGGGATAAACACAAGCCCCATTGAAATAATATAGACACACAAGTTGAGCGCAAGACCAGGACGATTGCGGATGAATTCGGATAGACGCATAGTTCACTTCCCTTATTATTCCACTGCGTTTTTATTGTAATCGAAATATTTGCTACCTTCACCCCAGATGATACGTACATAAGAATACGCGGAAGACAAGTTCCGCATCCTGTATAATTCGAAGTGTGAGTGAAATTCAAGAAGGTCAAAACATGCGTATTATCGTGCATACAGGCAAAGGTGGGGTTGGCAAAACGAGCATATCGGCTGCCACCGCCTTGCGCTGCGCTGAAATGGGTTTGAAGACTATCGTCATCAGTACGGATACCGCCCACAGTCTGGGCGATTCGCTGGAAAAAGAAATCGGCCCGGAGCCGACTGAGATTTATCCGAATCTATGGGCGCAGGAAGTCGATGCCCGTTATTCGATGGACAAATACTGGGGCGCATTCCAGAAGTATATGGTGGCGCTGTTCAGCAGACAGGGTGTGGAAGATGTGGTGGCGGAAGAAGTCACCATCCTGCCCGGTCTGGAAGAAGGGGCGCATCTGCTGTGGATTAACAAGTATGTCAATGAGGGGCAGTTCGATGTCCTGATTGTGGATGCTGCTCCGACGGCGGAAACGCTGCGACTGCTGAGTCTGCCGGATGTGACGCGCTGGTGGTTCGAGCGTATTCTGACGCTGACGCGCGGAATCTCGAAAGTGATTCGCCCGATCAGTAAAATCATGCGGCGCGGCGATTCTGTGCCGGAAGAAGATGCATGGGAGCAGGTGCAAGCGCTGTTCGATACGCTGGATAAAGTGCGGCAACTGCTGACCGACCCGGAAATCAGCAGCATCCGGCTGGTGGTGAACCCGGAAAAGATGGTCATCAAGGAAACGCAGCGTACCTACACGTATCTGAATCTGTACGGTTACGCGACGGACGCGATTCTGTGTAACCGTATCATCCCGGCGGAAGTGAATGATCCGTATTTCGCCATGTGGAAAGCCAATCAACAGGACAATATCAGCTTCATCGGGGAAGCGTTCGGTGAACTGCCGCTGATGAAAGCGCCGCTCTTTGGCAACGAAGTCGGCGGATTGGACACGCTACGCAAACTGGGCGCAGAACTCTATGGCGATAAAGACCCGTCCCAGCGCATGTTTGACGGTACGACGCATCGTGTGGAGAGCAGTGGCGATGGCAGTTTTGTGCTGAGTGTACCGCTGCCGTTCGCTCACAAGGATGATCTGGATTTATATCGTTCCCGTGACGAACTGACGCTGCGGGTTGGCCCTTATCGGCGGAATATTGTGCTGCCATATGCCCTGTGGGATTTAGAAATAGGCGAGGCCCGATTTGACCAATCAACCCTCCGTATACAGTTCATCAAAAATGAACGGCTCCAAAAGCAGCGCGCAAAGTGAGGAAGTCCTTGCAACGCGCCTGGTGACTGGCAACAAGCAGCAAGCAGGCTGGCCTGACGGAAATGGTCCGCCTGTTCCGTTCCAAACGGATAGTCCAAAATTACTGCCCAGTGGAATACCTGTACAGGCGGAAGCTGTGGAGAAGCGTGGGCGGCGTTCGCTGCGGATGCAGATTCGATTCTTGCATTCGCTGGCTTTTGCCGCGCGGTTGTTCCTGCGGGTGCTGTTCTGGTACTACCTGATGCCCAAAGTGATCGGGCAGGAGGCGGTTGACCGGGGCAGCACCAATCGCTGGGTGAAATATGCCCGTGAGTTCCGGGGCTTCGCCGTCGTTATGGGCGGGGTGATGATTAAACTCGGTCAGTTCATTTCTACGCGGGTGGATGTGCTGCCGGAGGAAATCACGGCGGAACTGGCTGGATTGCTGATGACCCCATCGCGGCGGCATCGTTAGGGCAGGTGTACAGGGCGCAACTGCTCAATGGTGACCGGGTGGTGGTGAAGGTACAGCGTCCGGGGATTCGCGAGATTGTGTATACCGATCTGGCGGCGCTGCGAATTGTGGCATGGGTGGCAAACCGCTTTAGCTTCATCCGGCGGCGGGCGGATATGGCGGCATTGACGGAGGAATTCGGGCGGGTGCTGCTGGAAGAAATTTCCTACCGTCATGAAGCGCGGAATGCGGCTCGTTTTGCCGAGATGTATAAAGATGACATGGGCATCTATATCCCGAAAGTGTACATGGAACACTCGACGGATTCGGTGCTGGTGATTGAGGACGTGACCACCATCAAGATTGGCGATTATGCCGCGATGGAAGCCGCTGGGATCAGCCGGAAAGCAGTAGCGCGGCGCTTGATGGATACGTATTTGCAGCAGGTTTTTGAGGAGCGCTTTTTCCATGCTGATCCCCATCCGGGCAACCTGTTTGTCTACCCGCTGCCCTATGAAAATGGGACACGCGGGGATCGGCCTTTCTACCTGATTTTTGTCGATTTCGGCATGACCGGGACGCTCACGCCGCAGCTCGCCAGTGGATTGATGAACACGCTGAGCGCGATTGTCAGCCGGGATGCTGCAAAGCTGGTGAAAAGTTACGGCGAACTGGGCTTTTTGCTGGCGGACGCAGACACTGAGCGGATTGTCGAAGCGACTGAGGCGACGTTCAATCAGGTCTGGGGTCTGAGTATGAGCGAGATCAAAAACATCAGCTACAGCGAGGCGCGTAACCTGGGCAGCGAATTCAACGATTTGCTGTACTCGATGCCATTTCAGGTGCCGCAGGATTTCATCTACCTGGGACGGACGATGGGCATTCTGAGCGGCATGGCGACAGCGCTCGATTCCGAATTCAATGCCTGGAAAGAAATGCTGCCTTTTGCGCAAAAGATGATGTCGCAAACGCTGCTCAATGGCAGCGGTCAGTTTGATGCTGCGATGGGAACGGGCGTGGTACAGAGTCTTTTTAACGGCAACGGCACCCAGGCGCTGGCGGAAGTGGGCAAGTTGTTCCTGAGTAGGGCGGCGGCTATCCCACAACGGCTCGACAATGTATTGGGACAGCTTGACCGGGGCGAATTGAATGTCAAAGTCACTCCATCGCCAACTTATCGCAAGCAGCTTCAAAAGATCGAGGCTCAGGGTAGAAAAACCACACGGGCGGTGATTTTTGCCGGACTGCTGATGAGTTCCACGCTGCTGTATACGCACGGTGACATCGTGCCTTCGGTGATCGGATACGCGCTGTCCGGTATTGCGTTATTGGGTATGTGGTGGTCAGGGGAGTAGTTCACCTGCCTTGCAGTATGTCCATGAATGAAATGAGCGCCTGATATTTGGGAGCCTGTTCGACGGGTTGATTGATGGTTTCCAGTGCGCCCCAACTGCCGAACATGCTAAAGGCTGAAGCATCATTGAAGGCGAGAAATAACCCACCGCCGAGATCATGCCATGCTCCCAAATAGGCCAGATAAACGTCTTTCATGCGTGGGTGGCGGTTTGCAGCGATGAACAGATTGGTGAGGGCTTCATTGTTTTGCGAACCACCATAGCCGGCAAGATGCTGCCCACCTTCGTAGGCGACTAATTCCAGCCCGTAGCGCTGGGCTACTGCCAGATGATCCTGCATGTATTGATAGGCACAACCGCCTGCATGAACATTTGCCATCTGGCGGTCAAGGAGCGCATCGACGCTCAAGGCAGCGATTTGGTCAACGGTTTCAGGGTTAGCGGGATCGTCACAGCTAAAGTAAGGCGCGATTGCCAGCGCATCGGCTTTTTGATAGGCATTTTGCCATTCGGCGACCTGCTCACTTGTCCAACTGTTGCCAGCCTGAGCCGCCAGCACCCGCACCAGACGATCTGTTCCGCCGAAAATGGATTCCCAGATGCCAAACATCTCAACCGCGCGCTGTGAGTGATAGCGCAGTCCGCTCCAGAAAGCATCGCCTTCCGCCAGATTAAGTGCCAGTCCCTGATCCATCACATAGTTAGCCTGCTGGAACTGCCCGTTCCAGGTTTCATTGGAATATTCGATGTATGCTTTTCGATTCGCGTCGAGATGGTCGCGTACGTAGGTAGCAAATTCACGGACATAATCATCGCTGGCGGTGTGGGGCATATTGAACCAGGCGTTGGTGTGGAGGGTGTTTGCCAGTGCTACCATGACCTCAACCGGAACACCGCGCAGAGCATAGGTGGCATCTGTCACCTGTGGGCGATCTGACCATTCACTAGCGGGGGCAAAGTTGGTCATCATCCAATCCATGAAGCGCAGAGTCGAAAAACGAGAGAGCCGCTGCAAAAAGATGGGATTAAAGGGCTGGGTTTCATAAGTAGCTTCTGCGCCGGGGAGGAGAAAACGAATGTTACGCAGGGGGTTATTGGCATTGGTCGCCGTGATTTGCAGGAAGACCGCTCCTTGAGTGGGTTTTGCGTCTACGAGCATTCGTCCGGGCGACTGATCTGTTATCGTGACATTACTGCCGCGAAAGGCAATCTTTCCCTCACCTTCGTACAAAATGGTGTACTCGCCATCCAAACCCTGCGCCAAAGCTGGATCAGCGGAAAACAGCACTGTTTCGGCAAATTGTCCGGCATCCAGGGACGCAACCCAGCCTTCCGGGGTCAATGCCAGTGGGCCGCCTTCGCCCCAATTCGCGCCTTCGCGCTGAGAAATCCAGGGACGCGCCATTTTGAATAAATCAACAAAGGGATATTCGGTTGACCAGTCCGCGATTTCACTCAGGTTGATGCCGAGAACATCATTTCCAGCATTATCCTGAGCGAGTACGGGGAAGGCCAGTAACACTAGCAGGATGACAAGTAAGCATTTACGCATTGTTAGAGCCTCTGGTGGTTGTGCCGTTGTGTACTGCTATTATCGATGAAGTTATGGTTTTTACGGCATTAACGATTACGCATCAGACATGACAGCTTTCCATCAATTTCGCTTATCAGTGTCAATACATGGGGAGCTTTGCTCACGTTATAATTGGACTGAATTTGCCACTACAAGGATGTTCAAAAATCATGTCAATAGAAGCGCCGTATCCTGAACTCAGCGAACTGCTGTCAATGATCGGTCAGGCGGGGCAGCGTTTGTCCGAAATTGAAGCTACCGAGGGCGCGGCGGGGAATATCTCAGTTTATATGGGCTGGCCTGTGGAACCGCGCCGGATTTTTCCATTAATCGAAACGATAGAACTGCCAGAAGTCGTGCCGGAACTGGCCGGAAAATCGTTTCTAGTGACGGGTTCGGGGCGGCGTTTACGCGAAATCATTGTTGAGCCGGAAGCGCATCTGGGATTCATCACCGTACAGGAGGGCGGACGAACGGCGCTGCTCTACTGTTCTCCCAAGCGGCGCTATGCCCGTCTGACCAGTGAACTCAATTCACATCTGGATATTCATCTTGACCAGATTATGAGTACGGGGACGAATTTTCATGTGGTGGTTCATGCGCAGCCGCCGCATCTGACGTATCTCAGTCATATTCCGGAATATCGCGATAACGCCTACCTGAATCAGCATATCCTGCGCTGGGAGCCGGAAACGATTGTGATGCTGCCAGAAGGTGTCGGGCATGTGGGCTTCCAGGTTCCCGGTTCGCCTGCTCAGAGTGAGGCGACACGAGCGGCACTGCGCCAATATCGCCTGATTATCTGGGGAAAGCATGGGGTGGTAGTTCGTTCGGGCAGTTCAATCAAGCACGCCTCCGATTTGATTGAATATGCTGAAACCGGGGCGCGATACGAGTATATGAATCTGCGCACCGGGGAACGCGGCGAAGGATTGACAGCGGCGGAAATCCGGGCGATCTGCGCCGCATTCAAGATTCAGCAGACGATTTTTTAGCGATTCTACGCGCGCTCTTTGTGTCTTTTTTCCTTCGTGTTGGTGGGCTTGGCAATCGTCGCCGTGATTTTGTGACTGCGGATGCGGGTTTGCTTGAGCGCTACTAACACACGTTCGGATTGGTTGCTGGGCACATCCACCAGCGAAAAATGATCGAATATTTCAATCGCCCCGATGGAGTGACCGGGAATATCGGCCTCGTTGGCAATTGCGCCAACGATATCACCGGGGCGCACACCTTCCTCACGACCAACATCGATATACAGGCGGGTCATGCCGCGTTCCGCGCCCATGCGTCCACTCTCTCGTGGTTTTCTGGAAGATCGTTTAGCGCTGTCAAAACCACCCGTTGGGGGTTCTGCGCCAGCCAATTTATCCTCGGTTTCCTCCGGAGTTAAATCCAGCAGGAGTTTGAATGCAGCAGCAGCTAACTCAGTGGGACCGAATTCTTCGCCGAGTTCTTCCGCGATGACGAGATATGATTCTAATCCGCCTTCGGTGATGGTCTCACGCAGGGTTTCCTTAAAGCGTTCCTGCCGTCGGGTCATGACATCGCCAATAGTGGGCAGCCATAAGCGCTGCACTTTTGTGCCGATGGTGCGCTGGATGACCTGCCAGAGACGGCTTTCGCGGGGTGTCACCAACGAAACAGCGATGCCTTCACGTCCGGCACGTCCAGTACGTCCAATACGGTGGACGTAAATTTCGGGGTCGAGCGGAATATCATAATTGATGACATGCGAGATATGTTCGACATCCAATCCACGCGCGGCGACATCAGTTGCAATCAGTAATTCACATTGTCCGCTGCGAAAACGTCCCATCACCCGGTCACGCTGATTCTGGTTCAGGTCGCCATGCAGTGTTTCGGCGGCGTGAGCGCGGGCGGTCAAACGCTGTCCAAGCGAATCCACTTCCAGCTTCGTGCGGCAGAAAATGATGGCTGACGAGGGGACTTCGTAGTCCAGAATACGCGCCAGCACTTCAAATTTATCGCGCTTGCCGATCTCGTAATAGACCTGTCGAATCTGCGGGACGGTCATCGGGTTGGATTCGATGGTGATGCGCTGAGCGTGCTTCATGTAGCGCCGCGCCAGATTGGCGATAGGGCCGGGCATGGTGGCGGAGAACAGCGCGGTCTGGCGTTCGCTGGATGTTTCCTTCAAAATGGTTTCGATGTCTTCAATGAAGCCCATGTTGAGCATTTCATCGGCTTCGTCCAGAATCACCGTTTGCACTGGCCCTAATTGCAGGGTTTTGCGGCGGATGTGATCCAGAATGCGTCCCGGTGTGCCCACGACGACCTGAACGCCGCGCTTCAAGGCGCGAAGCTGCCATTCAATCGGCTGTCCACCGTAAACCGGCAGAATCGAAATTTTGTGGTATTTGCTGTAGGACTGGAAAGCCTCCGCCACCTGTACCGCCAATTCGCGGGTAGGCGTGAGGATGAGCGCCTGTGGTTCGTGCAGGCTGGTATCCAGCTTTTCGATAATCGGCAGGGCAAAAGCGGCGGTCTTGCCAGTTCCGGTTTGCGCCTGAGCGATGACATCTTTTCCTTCCAACATCAGGCTGATGGTCTGTGCCTGAATGGGGGTTGGTTCTTCGTAGCCGAGTTCGGTAACGGCTTTGAGCGTCACTTCGCTCAAACCGAGTTCCATAAATGATGAAACCAATATCAGTTCTCCAATTGATGCATAGTCCCGGCTCGATGACCGATGTCAATGTCCGTTTCGATGAAAGTCTCGCGTCCAGATTAGAAGGGGTCTGTGAAGCCAGGGTGTTAGTGCTGAAATAGCATTCTCCAGTGTATCATTTAATCCGTCGATATTACAGGCAGCGTTATTTGCCAGCCGGAAGAATTGCCAAAATGCGTGTTGATCAAATAAAAACCAGCAATTTCGCTGGTTCTTATTTGTATAAATCTGTCTACCCGACAGTGTTACGACATGTTCTCGCGCGAAACTTACCGGACACGTGCTCTCATCCACTCATTGCTGTTGTGGAAGTCTGCCACTGCCGTACCGGGATGCACCAATTCGTCAAATACAGCGCGATCTGCATCATCAAATTTCATATCTGCGATGCCGAGCGCATCTTCCAGATGGGACATGGTGCGAGGCCCAATAATCGGAGCTGTGATGCCCGGTTGATCTTTACACCACAGCAGGGCGAATTGGGAAGCGGTTAAGCCGCGTTCCTGAGCCATTTCGCTCAACCGCTGCGCCGCACTGAGCGCACGTTCGGTCACACGATCCTGGAACATCGCGCCTGAACGCTGTGCGCGTGAGCCTTCAGGGAAATGTCCAGCCGCAGCACCATTGGCATTATAGCGTCCAGCCAGGATGCCACCTGCCAGCGGTGACCAGGGCAGCAGGGCAATGCCATATTTCTGGCAGAGCGGCACGAGTTCATTTTCAATACGGCGATCCAGCAGATTATAGGGTGGTTGTTCGCTGACAAAACGGACGAGATTGTATTTTTCGCTGGTGGCAAGTCCTTCCATAACCATCCAGGCCGGGAAGGTCGAACTGCCGATATAACGCACTTTACCGGAGCGTACCAGATCATCCAGCGCTCGTAATGTTTCATCCTGTGGGATAGTCAGGGAAGGGCGGTGAAGCTGGTACAGGTCGATGTGGTCAGTTTGTAGACGGCGTAAGGAGTCCTCGCAGGCTTTCATAATGTGATAACGCGAGATGCCCCGGTCATTCAGTCCATCGCCCATCGCGCCATTAACTTTGGTCGCCAGTACAATCGAATCGCGTTTGCCATTGGCCTTCAGCGCCTTACCGAGGACAACTTCGCTTTCGCCCGCGTTATATACATTGGCGGTATCGATAAAGTTGATGCCAGCGTCCAGCGCCCGGTCAATCATGGCAGTCGAGTCCTCTGCGTTGGTGACTCCACCAAAATTCATGACACCGAGGCACAGGCTCGAAACCATAACGCCTGTCCGTCCCAAAGGTCGGTATTCCATAGGTCTGATCCTTTTCGCTATCGCATTTTTGCGCCCTTATCTTAACGCATCCTGCTGGCTCCGCTGCAATCCTTTGCCAACGATGGATTTCACTCCCCGGTGAACGCGATCTCTGCCAGCGTAATCTGGAGCAAAAATCGAGTTCAAACAAAAAGGACTACAATGAGGGTTATCAGGATAAACGACGTACCATTCCAATCCAATTCGACGCTGTCTGTGGGTACCAGCAGATCAAACTGGTAATGTTATGAGACAATACATAGGAAGTGTGTCACAATAATATCGTTCCTGATTCACCAACACTGCGTCCAAACCATACAGCGAATCTTGGGCGCAACAGCACATATTGAAGGATATAGGTTATGGATGTATTTGCGCTGCGGGATCGCTTAACCGAGGATTACGCTGCCTATGCCAGCAGTTTTATTCAAATTCGCGATCAATGGATTTACGAGGAAGTCCACCGAAGCCTGAATGCCGGTGTCTTTTGGCCTGATCCGTTAATTCAGCTCAACCCCAGCTTTGCCAGTGGCGGCACTGTGCAGGAGTTGGTGGCAGAGGGTGTGCTGCACCGTGAATGCAGTCGTATCTTTCTCAAGAACAAAAAGGCAGGCGGGCAAACATTCCCCTTTCACCGCCACCAGCGCGAGGCGATTGAGATCGCGCGGCAGGGACACAATTATATTCTGACGACGGGTACTGGTTCGGGCAAAAGTCTGGCATACATTGTGCCTATTGTGGATCATGTGCTGCGGCGGGGAAGTGGCAGGGGCATTCAGGCCATTATTGTCTACCCGATGAATGCGCTGGCTAACAGCCAGGCGGGGGAACTGCATAAATTCCTGAACGAGGGCTATCCAGAGGGACATCCCCCCGTGACTTTTGCCCGTTACACCGGTCAGGAAAGCGATGATGAACGCCAGCAGATTATCACCCATCCGCCGGACATCCTGCTGACCAACTATGTCATGCTGGAACTCATCATGACCCGCCCCCGCGAACGCTCCTTGATTGACCGCGCGAAAGGGCTGCGTTTTCTGGTGCTGGATGAACTCCACACCTATCGTGGACGGCAGGGGGCGGACGTGGCGCTGCTGGTACGGCGTGTCAGAGATCGTCTGGAAACGCCCGAACAAAAGCTGCTCTTCGTCGGCACATCGGCAACACTGGCGGGTGAAGGCAGCTACGCTGAGCAGCAGGCACAGGTAGCCGCAGTAGGGACAGAAATTTTTGGTGTAGAAGTACGTCCGCAGCACGTTATTGGCGAAACACTACGCCGTTCCACCCCGACAGAGGTTGATTGGAATGCGCTGCGAACGGCAGTAATGGAAGCTGAAGCGCTGAATCCGCCAACCGGCTATCACCAATTTGTCACCCATCCGCTCTCCGTGTGGATTGAAAGCACTTTTGGCTTGCAGGAGAAAGACGGACGGCTGACAAGGCAGGAACCGCGCAGCATTCAGGCCGCCGCTCATGAACTCAGTTTGTTAATTGAAGTTGACGAAGCGATCTGCGCGACGGTCATTCAGAATTGGCTGCTGGCGGGTTATCAATGTCAACCTAATCCCGATACAGGCTTTGCCCCTTTCGCCTTTCGACTGCATCAATTCATCAGCCCTGGCGATACAGTTTATGCAACGATTGAACCAGAACCCGTCCGCCACATCACCCTCAACGGGCAGCGCTTCGTCCCCAATCATCGCGACAAGCTGTTATTTCCGCTGTGCTTCTGCCGGGAATGCGGGCAGGAATACTACACGGTACGTATCACCACCCATGAGGACGATGAGCAGCAGGTCATGCCGCGCGAATTCAGTGACCGCCTGCCGGATACAAACAGCGAAGCAGGCTATCTCTATATCGGTTCACATAAGCCCTGGCCGCAGGACTTCGATGAACTCATTGACGATGAGCGTTTGCCGGATGACTGGCTGGAAGAACGGAATGGTGTGCGGCGTGTTCGTTCGCACCGCCGGGAAAAATTGCCGCGTCACATGCGGGTCTTACCATCGGGTGTGGAAGATGCCGAAGGGACGGAGTGTGTCTATATTTCATCCCCCTTCATGTTCTGTCTCAACTGCGGCGTATCCTATGCTGCTCGACAGGGCGATTTCGGCAAACTGGCAACCCTTAGCTCGGAGGGACGCAGCAGCGCGACTACACTCCTCAGCCTCTCGACTATTCGTTCCCTGAAAATGAGTGATCTGCCGCAGTACGCCCAGAAGTTGTTGAGCTTCACCGATAATCGTCAGGACGCTTCCCTGCAAGCGGGACATTTCAACGACTTTATTGAAGTCAGCTTGCTGCGCGGGGCTATTTATCGTGCTGTCGAACAGGCAGGCGCAGCGGGGATTCAGCATGAAGATATTACCCATCGCGTATTTGATGCATTGAACCTGCCTCAGGAGCAGTATGTAGAGGATGCTCCGAAACGTTTTCAGGCGCTGGAGGATGCAAATCGCGCCATGCGGCAGGTGCTCGGCTATCGCATTTATCGTGACCTGCGGCGCGGCTGGCGTATCGCATTACCCAATCTGGAACAATGCGGCTTGCTGGAAATTGGCTATGCTGATCTGGATGCCCTCTGCATGGCGGAAGATGTATGGGAAAAGTGCCATCCCGCGCTGGCGACAGCTTCTCCACAAACGCGCATGACTATCGCCAAAACCCTGCTCGATTACATGCGGCGCGAATTGGCAATCAAGGTGGACTATCTGGACAGCAGTTATCAGGAACGCATCCAGCAGTTGAGCAGTCAACGGCTCGTCGATCCCTGGGCGATTGATGAAGATGAGCGCATGGAATATGCCTCAATCCTGATTCCCCGCTCATCAGGCGGTGATGATGGACGTGGCAATTATACCTATGTCTCCGCGCGAGGTGGCTTTGGTATCTACTTGCGCCGTCCGGGGACGCTGATGGATTATCCTAAAAAGCCAACGCTCGAAGAAACCGAAATCATCATTCGTCACTTGTTGGAAGGACTGCGTGTTGCCGGATTGGTCGAAATTACGCGCGAGCCGAAGGATGCGAACGATGTACCCGGTTATCAACTGGTCGCCTCAGCCATGCGCTGGTATGCCGGGGCAGGTGAACACACCTTTCATGACCCCATCCGGGTACCGAATGAATCGCAGGAGGGCGGGCGACCTAATGCCTTTTTCGTCGATTTCTACCGCAGCGTCGCACAATCGCTGGTCGGGCTGGAAGCGCACGAGCACACGGCGCAGGTTCCTTATGATGAGCGCGAAAAGCGCGAAAAGCAGTTCCGTACTGGACAGTTGCCCATTCTCTACTGCTCCCCAACGATGGAATTAGGGGTCGATATTGCCGAACTCAATGTGGTCAACATGCGCAACGTGCCTCCGACACCCGCCAATTATGCCCAGCGTAGTGGTCGCGCGGGACGCAGTGGGCAGCCTGCATTAGTCTTTACCTATTGTTCTGGCGGTAGTCCCCATGACCAGTATTTCTTCAAACGCCCTGAACGCATGGTTGCCGGAGCCGTAGCACCCCCACGACTGGATTTAAGTAATGAAGATTTGCTCCGCGCACATATCCACGCCATCTGGCTGGCAGAATCCAAAATCGATTTGAAAGATACCCTGAAAGAAATCCTCGATATGAATGGTGATCCGCCATCACTCGAACTGCTGCCGGACATTCGCCAATTGGCGGATTCTGTCTCAGCGCGGCAGAGCGCCCGTCAGCGTGCCGAACGGGTACTCAGCACCATTCCCAATCTGGCCAATCCGGATGGGCTGTTGGAAGTCACCATGCAGAATATCGTCCGTGCTTTCGATGAGACCTGCGAACGCTGGCGCGGGTTGTATTGGTCAGCGCTGAAACAGGTCAAAGTACAGGAAGACATCCGCCGTGACCCAACCCGTCAGCAGGCCGATAAACGTCAGGCAGAGCGCCTGCGCCGGGAAGCCCTTTCCATGATCGACCTGCTGACCGAAGTAAGCAGTCTGGCACAATCGGATTTCTACAGCTATCGCTACTTCGCTACGGAAGGCTTTTTACCAGGATACAGCTTCCCGCGTCTGCCGCTCTCAGCGCTAATTCCTGCGCGTCGAGCCAATCAACGGGATAACTTCCTCTCACGTCCACGCTTTCTGGCGATTTCGGAATTTGGCCCGCGTGCCGTCATCTATCATGAAGGCTCTCGCTACCTCATCAATCAGATCATCATGCCGGTGATGGACAATGAAGATGAACCCCTCACGACCCAGATCAAGCAGTGCAGCAGTTGTGGTTACGTTCACCCGGCGGCTCACAATGTTGATTTGTGTGAATGGTGTGGTCAGCCCTTACCTGGTCCCTATTCAAGTCCACTGCTGCGCCTGCAAAATGTCGTCACCCGCCGTCGAGACCGCATCAGCGCTGATGAAGAAGATCGCTTACGCCTGGGCTACGACATCCGCATCGGAGTCCGCTTTAACGAACGTGAAGGCGCACCAGACATTCGTACCGCCTTAGTCCAGCAGGGCACTATCTCCCACTCTGAGGGAGAGGGGTTGGGGGTGAGGGCTTTGGCACAGTTAACTTATGCCCAGACTGCCACCTTATGGCGTATCAACCTCGGCTGGACACGCCGTAAAGCTAAAGAACAACATGGCTTCATCCTTGACATCGAGCGCGGGTACTGGGCCAGAAATGAAGAGTCGCAGACCGAAGATGAAGAACCCAAAGATGAACTCTCACCCCGCACCCGGCGTGTCATTCCGTATGTCGAAGACAATCGCAACTGCCTGCTGTTCCAACCCCTTATCGGCATGAAGGTTGATGAAATGGCCTCTTTACAGGCCGCCCTCAAACGCGCCATCGAAGCCGTATTCCAGCTTGAAGATAACGAACTGGCGGTGGAACCGCTGCCAGATCGGGACAACCGTCAGATGCTCTTGTTTTACGAAGCAGCCGAGGGCGGCGCGGGAGTCTTGCGCCAACTGGTCGATGATCCTTCGGCGCTGGCGCTGGTCGCCCGTGAAGCCCTGCGTATCTGTCATTTCGACCCGGATACTGGCGAGGATAAGAGGCGTGCCCTGCGTGCGCATGAGGAATGTGAAGCGGCCTGTTATGACTGCTTGTTAAGTTATGGCAACCAGCGCGAACATCCCATTCTGGATCGTAAGCTCATCTACCAGACACTGACCTTGCTGGCTGGCGCGGAAGTTCATACCAGTCCCGGCGGAGAAACGCGCGATACACATCTGGAAATGTTGATGAGTCTTTGTGAATCAGACTTGGAACGGGAATGGCTGTTGACCCTGCACCAGCAGGGGCTGCGCCTCCCGGATTCCGCGCAGGTTTACATCGAGGATTGTCAGACACGCCCGGATTTTATCTACAACAGCGGCGGAGTCTATGCCGCAGTTTATGTAGATGGTTCCCACCACGATTTCCCACACCGTCAGGGACGAGATCGACAGCAGACCGAATGTATGGAAGATTACGGCTATCGGGTCATTCGTTTTGGCTACCGCGATGATTGGGGCGCTATTTTGCAGAAAAACAAGCACATTTTTGGAGGTGGGGCGTGACTTTTACTGTCGGATCGCTGGTCAGAGTGCGTGGACGCGAATGGGTGGTATTGCCCGAATCGACAGATGAACTCGTGCGCGTCCGTCCATTGGGTGGAACGGATGATGAAGTCACGGGCATTTTTACCACGCTGGAATCTATCGAACCCGCTCAATTTACCCTGCCTGACCCACAGCAGGTCGGAGATCACCATTCCGCGCGATTGCTCCGGGCTGCGGTGCGACTGGGATTCCGCGCCAGTGCCGGGCCATTTCGTTCCTTCGCCCGTATCAATGTGGATCCCCGTCCTTACCAGCTTGTCCCCCTGTTGATGGCGCTCAAGCAAGACCCGGTACGCTTGCTCATTGCCGATGATGTGGGTATCGGTAAGACGGTTGAAGCGCTGCTGGTCGCCCGTGAACTGCTGGATCGGGGCGAAATTGAGCGGCTGGCGGTGCTATGCCCACCGCAGTTAGCCGAACAGTGGCAGGCAGAACTGCGCGAGAAATTTTACATCGAAGCCGAGCTGGTGCTGTCCAGTACAGCCACCCGTCTCGAACGCAATTTGCGTATGGGCGAATCCCTCTTTGACCATCATCCTTTTGTCGTGGTTTCAACCGATTTCATCAAATCACAGCAGCGGCGCACTGAATTTTTACGTACCGCGCCGGAATTCGTCATTGTCGATGAAGCTCATACCATCGCCCATACCACGGACAAGCGCGGCGGTAAGCATCAGCGCCATGATCTGGTGGCAGATTTAGTCAAAGTACCGGATCGTCATCTGGTGCTGGTCACGGCGACACCGCACAGTGGCAAGGAAGAAGCCTTCCGCTCGCTGCTGGCGATGCTGAATCCTGACTTTGCCGACTTACCGGAAGATTTGACGGGCGCGGAAAATGAAGCGCTGCGCCGGGAACTCGCTCGCTACTTTGTCCAGCGGCGGCGCGGTGATATTCGAGCTTACATGGATACGCAGACACCCTTCCCTGAGCGCGATACCGCCGAAGAGACTTACAAACTCACCGATGCCTACAAACGCCTCTTTGACCGGGTGTTGACCTATGCCCGTGAAACCGTCCTGCAACCCGGCGAAGGCTATCGCCAGCGCGTTCGTTGGTGGTCAGCGTTGGCGCTCCTGCGTTCACTGGCATCCAGTCCAGCCGCAGCCGCAGCGACGCTCCGCAGCCGGGCCGCCACTACCGAAGCCGACAATGAAACCGACGTGGACGACATCGGGCGGCGCACCGTATTGGATTTGATGAACGATGAATCCGCCGAAGGCATGGATGTCATTCCCGGCAGCGACATCGGCGAGTTAGCGGGCGACGAGGATAATCACCGTCGTCGTCTGCTGGATATGGCGCGGGCAGCCGAGGCGCTTCAGGGCGAAGCCGATAATAAGCTGCAAAAGCTGGTCATTATCGTCAAAGATCTGCTGCGTGAGGGCTATAATCCCATCATCTTCTGTCGTTTCATCCCAACCGTCGATTACCTGACCGAATCCTTGCGACAGGAAACACGCGGCGTGGAAATCGCCGGGGTAACAGGCTTGCTCCCGCCTTCTGAACGCGAAGAACGGGTGAAACTGTTGACCTCAGCGCCAAAGCATGTGCTGGTGTGTACCGACTGCCTGAGCGAAGGCATCAACCTGCAAAAAGGCTTTGATGCCGTTGTTCACTACGATCTGTCCTGGAATCCCACCCGGCACGAACAGCGCGAGGGGCGTGTAGACCGTTATGGACAGAACAGCCCGCGCATTAAAGTCGTCACCTACTACGGCGAGGATAACAAGATTGACCAGCGTGTTCTAAAAGTCCTGCTGGAAAAACACCAGCGCATCAAGAACTCGTTGGGAATCGCGATTCCGGTTCCGGGAAACAGCAGCGAAATTGTGGAGGCGATTCTGGAAGGCATTCTCAAGCACGACGATACACCCATTGAGCAGATGATAATGCCCGGTTTTGAAGAGGCAGTTGGTCCCAAACAACGTGAATTAGACCTTCTCTGGGATGCAGCGGAAGATCGTGAGAAACGTTCGCGCACCATGTTTGCTCAGCAGGCCATCCGCGTGGATGAAGTCGCGGCGGAACTGAACGCAGCCAGAGAAGCAGTCGGCTCCGGTGTCGATGTCGCGGCCTTTATGAAAGATGCCGTACAGATGAATCGCGGTGTAGTAGCCCTCACCCCCGACCCCTCTCCCTCAGGGCGAGGGGAGACAGTGGCCTTCGACCTGACCGACGAAACACCGCGTGGCCTGCGTGATCTGCTCGGCATAACCCAATTCTCCGCCCGTTTCGAGCTTCCGGTGAAGGATGGTCAGCTTTATCTCACCCGGACGCATCCAGTGGTCGAGTCACTCGCGGCTTATGTCATGAACACCGCGCTCGACACCGCTGAAATCGAGGAGGATCAACCGCGTGCCCGACGGGCTGGGGCGATCCGCACGGGAGCGGTTCAGCGGAGGACGACGCTCCTCTTAGTGCGTTTCCGTTACCATCTCATCACACGCACAGGCAGCGATGAACGCCAGCTTCTAGCCGAAGACAGCCTGACCTTAGCCTTCGAGGGTTCGCCGGAAAATGCACTGTGGCTTGACCCGGAGACAGCCGAAAATCTGCTGAAGGCTGAACCGGACGAAAATATTCATCCACAGCAGGCGGCGGAATTTGTACAACGTGTGGTCGATGGTTTCGACCATCTCGCGCCCACACTCAATGATATTGCCCAGCAGCGAGGGGACGAATTGTTAGCGGCACATGTCCGGGTGCGCGAGGCGGCTTTCCGGCGCGGCGAACGTCGTCCACAGCACCGCGTCGAGGCGCAGCTTCCACCGGATGTATTGGGGATTTATGTGTTTTTACCAGCACATCGCTAAATTCTTTTTGTGGCGGTGGCGGCGGTGTGGCGAGGGGAGATTCCCCTCAAACTTGTGGCGGTGGCGGCGGTGGCGAAAACCATTTTCTGCCACAACCACTCACAAAAACACGATTCTTGTACCGAACGATAGTCAATTTTAGCACGCATTTTCTAGACTTACCTGACGCTTGGGTTTGAAAAAGGTTCGAAAAGGTCGTTCATGAGCAAAACCAACATCTTCACCACCATTCGCACGGAAGGCGCACTGCTGCCAGCCGATCTGCTGGGACGCATCAGCGAGGGCGCGACCCTCGATGGGCTGACCCCGGAGAGCTACCATTTATATCCGGGTGAGAAGCTCAATGAAGCCGTCAACCAGCGCTGGAATCGTTTGCAGGGCGTATGGGCGAGCTTCCGCGCCGCGCAGGAACGCCTGCCGGAAAATGACCTGGGCACCAGCATCACCCGTGAACGCTGGCTGCTGCCTTTGTTTGATACCCTCGGCTATGGGCGCTTGCAGACCGCGACAGCCGTCGAGATTGATGGGCGCAGCTATCCCATTTCGCACGGCTGGGAGCATGTGCCGATGCATCTGGTCAGCTACAAGCTGGAATTGGACAGGCGCACACCCGGCGCGGCAGGGGCATCCTCCGCCAGCCCACACAGCTTATTGCAGGTCTTCCTCAACCGCAGCGATGACCACCTGTGGGGCTTCGTCTCCAACGGACGCAAACTGCGAATCCTGCGCGATAACGCCAGCCTGACACGGCAGGCCTATGTCGAATTCGATCTGGAAGCCATGATGGAGGGCGAGGTCTACAGCGATTTCGTCTTACTGTGGCTGCTGTGCCACCAATCCCGCGTGGAAGGCGAAAAACCGTCCGACTGCTGGCTGGAAAAATGGATGAAAGCCGCCGAGGAGCAGGGCACACGCGCCCTCGACCAACTGCGCGACGGGGTGGAAGCTGCCATCACCGCGCTCGGTCTGGGCTTCCTCGAATATCCTGCCAATCATGCCCTGCGTGACAAGTTGACCAGCGGTAGCCTCAGCCCACAGGATTACTATCGCCAGCTTTTACGCATGGTCTATCGCCTCCTGTTCCTGTTTGTGGCAGAAGACCGTGACCTGCTGCTCAATCCGGATAAAAGTGAAGCCAACCAGACCGCCCGCCAGCGTTATACCGATTACTATTCCACGCAGCATTTACGTCACATGGCGGAACATTTCAAAGGCACGCGCCACCCTGACCTGTTCGAAGGGCTGCGGCTGGTCATGCGTTTGCTGAGTGGGGAAGAAGCCCCTCGCCCTGAGGGAGAGGGGTTGTGGGTGAGGGTTTCTGAGGGTTTAGGCCTCGTGCCGCTGGGATCGTTCCTGTTCAGCCATAAAGCCGTTTCCGACATCATCGCCTGCCAGATCGCCAACAGCCATCTGCTGGATGCGATTCGCGCACTCTCGCTCACCTATGACCAGCGTGCCGGAGTCTACCGCACGGTGGATTACAAAAATCTCGGCTCGGATGAACTGGGCAGTATCTTCGAGAGTTTGCTGGAACTGCACCCGCAGATCAATGTCCCGGCGCGGCGTTTTGCCCTCTCCACCGCCGCCGGCAACGAACGCAAAACCACTGGCAGCTACTACACACCCGAATCGCTTGTCCATGCCCTGCTGGATTCGGCGCTCAATCCGGTGATCGAGGAGGCGATTCGAGGAGAAAACCCTCACCCCCCAACCCCCTCTCCCTCAGGGCGAGGGGGAGCCAATACAGGGGATGCACGTGGCATTTCAGCGGGAGGGGGAGAAAATGCGGAGGCGGTGTGGCGGCTTCGTGCGACGGAAGCGATGCAGTATATCGCCCGTGATCTTCGCCAGCGTCAGACCCCGGCGGAGCAAATTTTGTGGGAAGCGCTGCGGGATCGCCGTCTGGATAACCTGAAATTCCGCCGCCAGCATCCGATGGCAAATGCAGCTTATATCGCCGATTTTCTCTGCTACGAAGCGCGGTTGGTCATTGAACTTGACGGCGGCATTCATCAATACCAGCAAACAAATGACCAGATTCGACAGGTGAACATCGAAGAACTGGGATTCACTGTCATCCGTTTCACCAATGAGGAAATTTTTGACGATCTCGAAAATGTCCTGACTCAAATTGTCGCCACCGCCCGTTCTTCCTCCCCTCGCCCTGAGGGAGAGGGGTCGGGGGTGAGGGTCAATCCTTCTCGCCCTGAGGGGGAGGGGTTAGGGGTGGGGGCTATATTTCCACCTAAGCAGCATAAGTCTCCCCACCTGAGGGGGGGAGACGCTTCGCAGGAGGGGGGGCTGACTCCTGAGCAGCGTCTCCTCGCCCTCAAAATCTGCGACCCGGCCTGCGGCAGTGGACATTTCCTGATCGCCGCCGCTAACCGCCTGGCCAAAGCGCTGGCATACGTCCGCAGCGGAGAGGAAGAACCGCCCCCCGCCGCCATTCAGGAAGCCAAGCGCGATGTCATCTCGCACTGCATCTACGGCGTGGACATCAACCCGATGGCCGTCGAACTGTGCAAAGTCAATCTGTGGATGGAAGCGCTGGAACCGGGCAAACCGCTCAATTTCCTCGACCACCGCATTCTGGTCGGCAACAGCCTGCTCGGCACCACACCCGCGCTCATGGCGAAGGGCATCCCCGACGAGGCTTTTAATCCTATCGAAGGCGACGACCCCAAAATCGCCGCCGACCTGAAAAAACAGAACAAAAAGGAACGTGTCCAGCGCAAGGCCGGAGTCCGTCAATTGGATTTATTCGCCCCGCCGCCTGCCAACTACCGCGCCCTGCACGATGCCACCCTGTGGATTGACCGCGCCCCGGATGAAACCCTCGACCAGGTGCGCCTCAAAGAGCAAATGTTTCAGGAGATGGCGAACGACCCCGAATACATCAAAGCCAGCCTGTTAGCCGATGCCTGGTGCGCCGCGTTTGTCTGGGAGAAAAGCGCCAACAGCCC
>JBGAGR010000112.1:0-22648 GCA_044226645.1 Aggregatilineales bacterium | reverse complement strand
AATCGCGGGGAGGATGAAATGGAATCGGGTAGCAAATTTGCCGCGCTTGCGGGCTTCTGCCCAGATTTTGCCCCGGTGCAGTTCAATCAGACTGCGGGCGATGGTCAGTCCCAGACCTGTCCCCGGAATTTTGGCGCTGGTGGCATTTTTGCCGCGATGGAAAGGCACAAACACTTCGTCGGCCTCTGCTGCTGAAAAACCAAACCCCTGATCGGCAACCGTCAACAGGATACCGGGCACGAGATGGAAATCTGCCGGTGCGCCATGTGGAAGCTGACTGGCATCAGTAACATGGCTGGCTGTGACGCGAATAGTGGTGTTTTCCGGCGCGTAAAGGACAGCGTTGCGCAAAACTTCTTCCAGGACTTTGCTGACGTAATGCGAGTCGATGTAGACATAAGGCAAGCCGTCATCCAGCACAAAGGCGACGGATAGA
Organism: Aggregatilineales bacterium; assembly: GCA_044226645.1. Lineage (GTDB taxonomy): Bacteria > Chloroflexota > Anaerolineae > Aggregatilineales > Phototrophicaceae > CFX2. Next base: position 22,212 of record JBGAGR010000112.1, on the reverse strand, counting down.
CCGCGCGCGACGGCTTTTTCCTCCAACATCCGGGCGGTGGTGTAGATGAGATCGGAAATAAGGGTAAATTCCTTTTGCAGCCGCAGTTCACGGTTATCGGCACGCGCCATCAAAATGACATCGGTAAACATCTGGTTGAGGTGCAGGGCGTTATCAAAAATGGTCTGGACGTGACCGCGCTGATGTTCTTCCAGACGGGCCTGGTCGAGCAGGAGTTGGGAATAGCCCTGAATCGAACTGAGGGGTGTGCGCAGTTCGTGGGAAAGACGCTGGATAAAATTGGCGCGGAGGCGTTCAGCCGTATGTTCGGCGGAAACATCATGGAAAATATAGATGCGTCCCAGAACGCGCGTGTCCTGATAAACGGGTGCGCTGTACCATTCCATATTGACGGTATCGCCGTCGTGACCGGACATTTCGAATTCGCCGCGCTGTACTGAAGGATTCCAGACCTGAATCTTCGACCACTCCTGAAGCAGCATGGTGGTTTTATCGTCGGGCAGGCGCATTCGGGTCAGCAGTTCTGACAGGCTAAGCCCTTTGGCTTCCTGCGACGTGATGCTGAACAGGTCGCCAAAAGCCTTGTTGATACCGCTCACGAATCCTTCCCGGTTAGACTGTCCAGCCATCATCGGGGCGACGATGACGACCCCATCCGTGACCGCGTCGAGCAGCGCAGTACGCCCCTGCTGAACCAGGTCGCGATGATGCTGCAAGAGACGTGTCAGACCGTTGAGCGTCACGAGTTCGCCAATGGCCTGGAAGGTACTGATTTCCTGCGGCGTGAAAGGGACTGGTTCATCAGTCGCAATCATCAGCGCTCCGATAGGCCACTGCGGTGTCCCAATCGTGAGCATAATCGCTGAACGAACATGCTCTGCCCGGAGAAAACCCAGCGTGAGTGATCCCATATAGGGTTCAACACTTTTGATGTCATCGATCACCATCACCCGTTTTTCATTGAGTTCGTCCAATAGGAAGGGATTGGAATCGAGGAAAATACGGTACGAAACACCAATACCGCTGCCACGCCGTTTCGACCAGGTGCCGCGTACTTCCAGATATTCAAAGGGGCCGCTGGGCATATCTTCACGCAAAGGGCCGTACAGCAGCAGTGCGCAGGTACTCACACGCGGGTTGAGGGGATGCAGGCGATCGACAACATCCTGCGGCACTGAAGCATCGCTCATGGCCTTGACTGCCGCGCGAATTTTATCAGCGCTATCGCGTTGTTCACGCAGGCTGTGATTTTCCAGCAGAGCGATAACCGTAGGCGACCACGATTCCAGTTCTCTGGCATCTTTGGCGGAGTAAGTGTAAGGTGCAGTGGAAAAAACAGCCAGCAGGGCACTTATTTCAGTGTCGATGGTCAGCGGGAACAGAAGCGCAGTCGTAAAGGTGGTTCCGGCCAGTTCAGCTTCACTCAGAACAACTGCATCAGCCGAGTCCAGTGTGGGTAGTGTCTGCGGCAGATTAGCGGGGGTTTGGACAATCGTCGCCAGCCATTGCTGGCCTGTAACCCAATAAACCCCTGCTGCATCACCGGGAATCTCGGTCAGTATGGTCTTGAGAATCGGATCGAGCAGCACCGGGAAATTTCCTGATGCTGCTCTCGCTTTGCGAGCCGGCATGATGTCCTATTTTTCGTCGCCTGCACCGTGACCGTCGTCATTATCCGGGGGACGAATCGTGAACATATAGCCGATGCCCCGTTCGGTACGAATGTAATGTGGATGGTGGGAGTCGGTTTCCAGCTTGCGGCGCAGCCGGTGCATATGGACGCGCAGAGTATCTTCATAGACATCCTCGGAAGGCCATACGCGCGAAATGAGCATCCGATTTTCGACCACACGCCCGGCATTGCGCAGCAGGACGTGCAGGAGAATGGACTCAGTCGGTGTGAGCGGGAAAGTTTTCGTCCCAATAGTGAGGCGGTTATGAGCAAAATCGATATGCAGATGATCGTCGATTTTGATGACGGGTTCGCTGGCGTAGTCCAGACTGGGCATCCGCGCGAGGACGGCTTGAACACGGGCTTCCAGTTCGCGCAGATCGAAGGGCTTGACGATGAAATCTTCGGCATAGCGCCGCAGCCCGGTCACAATGGTTTCAGTATCACTGGTGGATGTCACAAAGATAATGGGGACATCCGCCATCGACTTGAGTTTGCTGCTCAAATCAAAACCGTGCATATTGGGCAGCGCCAGATCAATCAGGGCAATGTGCGGCAGGCCATGTGTCCGTACATACTCCAGAGCGTCCGGGCCATCGGGCACTGTCGCGACATCAAAGCCGTGTGCGCCCATGTACTCGCTGATGAGTTTGGCAATATTCGTCTCATCCTCGACGACCAACACCTTCGTTTTGTTCATTCTGGCGCTCCTGAACATATCGTATCGTAATTATCTGTCAATAGGCGTAATAATATAGCGTCTGTAACACTTTTGCCAGTGAAATCCGGTTCGAAATGCAAAAGTGGGGATATTGTAATACTAAGGTCATAGTTAGGCGAATTCCTAAATAAGTCCAAGCGAAAAATACAAACCACTAAAATTGCAACTGCGGATTCCGGAATGGGATGAGTGCCAGGATGACAGCCGATTCGTAATATTGCGTCCGATCCATGACATCGCCCGTCAGGATTCCAATCGCCCCGTTCATCTGCTTGGAGTTGGAGCGCCCGAATACACGGTCATCGGCTTCGCCCAATTCCACACCCTGCCGTACCAGTTCAGCAATTTCATGCGGCAGACAAAACGCGCCGGTACGACCTTTGCCGCTCCCGGCCTGCGACTCGACCACAATCCAGGCATAGGCCAGCAGTTCGCCATGCTTTTCCTCGCAGCCGCCTTCGATACCCACCCAATAATCGGCCTCTGTGTCGGCAGCACGAGCATTGTGCGCCCGGTTGATAGCGCCCTGAAGCGTTTCTTCATCGCTCATCGGTTGGTCGCTGACACCGGACGGGACAGATATGCCGCGCGCGGTGAAAGTTTCCGCCGGGAACATGCGCTGAAATCCCAGCAAGGCCGATTGAATTTTGACCGGATTGGTCGAGGCGACGACGATGCGTTTCATACCAGGCCATGTCGCCGCAGGTATTCCATCAATCCCCCCAGCCCAAGCACCGCTCCAACATCCAGCACCAGCAAAATCCACTCAATCGAGTTCGATTCGAATTTGTAGGTTCCGAGGCCAATGGCCATCAACTGCGTGAGGACGAAAATGCCGCCAATCGCCAGGATTTCGATAGGCCAGCCCATGATGCGGATTTGCGACATGCGCTGGTTGCTGTAACGCTGCCAGCCGCGCCCGGTGCCCTCACCTTCCAGATGATCGCGGATATAGGCGTTCAACTGCTGGATAATGACTTCGTTCTGCGCCCAACTCACCGCCAGCAGCAGCGCGATGAGCGGATAGAGCAGCATCACCACCGAACCAGCATTCCAGCCGAGGCCGAGAAATGCCCCGGCAAGGGTGAGCGCGATAGAGAGGGTTTGCTGACGACCTTCCAGACGCTTGAGGACTTCCTCGCGCAGTGTGGCGTACTCGGTTTCCTTCGGCGCTGCATTCCCCGATGCGTTCGTTTCCATGATATTAAGCCTTCTAAAAGAGACACATTGTGTCTCGGAGTGTAACGAGTTTCTAACCGGGGAGCAAGATTTCGGCTATTCCGAAAAGAATGGGTAAGCTGATGCTCAATTGACGAACGCCCAGATTCAGGCGATTGGTGTTTAGCCATTAGCGATTAGCAAAAAGGGTGGGCAGATTTTAGCTACATACTAAAGGCTAACGTATGCCGGGAGGCAAAAATATGACCCATACGAATAATGAACCGCATCTCACACCTGCCAAGCTCATCGGTCAGCGCTTTCCACGCGATACGTTTGGCGATACTAAAATCGCGCTGGTGGGGTACTGTCCGCCGCCTGCTGCACTGGCGAACTATGCTCCGACTCCGACCACCGACCAGTATTTCATCCACGTCACGCCGGACAGTGTGAAGCGGCTGTCGTACAACGGCATCAATTTTCTTTCGCTGGTGCATGTCTACGGCGGCCCGGTATCGGCTTCGACCATCGAAGAACTGGCCTACTACGATTTTGACTATATCCTTGCCTATGGGTTAGCGGGTGGATTGGGGACGCAGGGCTTGAAGATGGGCGATTTTTATCTGGTCGATTCGGCGCTGTCTGTGGATGGAACGACACCGCATTACACCAGCGAGAAAGTCATTCATGCAGACCCATTTTTGAAAACGACGATTCTGGAACATGCTCAAGGAACTGAGCTTCAGGCGATGAAATCCGTTCGGGCGATTACCGGGGATGCGATTTACCGGGAAGATGATGCCTTTCTGGAAATGGCGAAAGGACAGGGTTGCGACATTGTGAATCTGGATTCGTCGCATTTGTTCGCCGTGTCGCAGATCAACAGCAGTGGGAAGATGATGAAAGCGATTGAGTGCGGCGTGATTTCGGATGTGGCTGGCACGAGCGATCAGCAGGAATGGGACAGCACCCTTTCGGTGATGCTGTCCTCACAAAACGCCGATGTTTTGAATCCACTGTCGCTGACCGGGAAAATCGTCGAATTTTATATCGAGCAGTTGGCGAGGGTGTTGGTATCAGCATAGTTTTCCGGCACGCTTCATCTACCCCCACCCGACCTCCCCCGCAAGCGAGGGAGGAGCCAAAATGGTGTGTTTGTTCCCTCTTCGTTTACGGGGAGGGCTAGGGAGGGGTCTAGCGGCGGCGCATTTTCATGCGCTTCAGGACTTGGGGGACAAGGCCGCGTACCCATTCCTCAGGGTCATTGTGCAGGGATTGGATGGCATCCCGCGCTTCGGTACCGCCTAGATACCCCAGCGCGGCGACAGCCGAAAAACGTACCTGCCAATGCTCATCTCGCAGGGCATGAATGAGTGGCGCGAGGGCTTCCGATGCGGCGATGAAGCCGAGCGCGTCAGCGGCATGTTCGCGCACCTGCCAGCGCTCATGCTCCAAGGCTTGAATAAGCGCCTGGACAGCGGGTGCTCCAAATTGCTCCAACACCGTGTCGAGCGTAGCCTGAACCTCGCGATGATCGCTGCTGAGCAAGTCGATGAGCGCGGGGATAGCTTTGGCATCGCCAATTTGTGAGAGGGCAAAAGCCGCTTTCTGAACAACATTGACCTCTGAATCAGCCAGCGTTTCAATGAGGGCATCGACAGCGCGCGGGTCGGCGATTTTACCGAGTGTGTGAGCGGCATTATGACGAACAACCGGATTCGCGTCCTTCAACAAGTGCATGAGCGGCGACACAGCATCCGCGCCAATGCGTACCACTGCCCAGGTGATGTCTTCGCGCACCATAATCTCCGGCTCGGTGCCAAGCGCGTGAAGGAGATCATCAAGCGTGTTGACATCGGCCTGTTTGCCCAGCGCTAATGCCGCCTGACTGCGCACATTGCGATCCGGGTGTTGCAGTTGTTGAATGAGTGTTTCCTGTTGTTCCATCATAGGGTGGTGATTAGTTTGTAGTTATTGGTTGTTAGTTTAAGAGAAAGGCAGAACGCGCCAGACATACCACCTACATGATAATCGGTTCTTAAGAGATTATAAAGGGTCACATTGCGAAAGTGTATGATAGCGACGGAAAAGATTTCCTACAGTGGCAGCGTCTCAGGTTTGGCTTCGCACTCAGCCAATGCTTATGTGGTACGGGTAAAATAGTCTATCGTGGCGAGAAATATTGAGGAGTAAAAACCATGCCGAATGTTGGAGAAACCGCGCCGGATTTCGAACTGACCAATCAGGATGGAAAGAGAGTTAAGTTAAGCGATTATCGCGGGAAAAAGGTGATTCTGTTCGCCTTCCCGCAGGCCTATACGATGGGCTGTGAGGCGCAGGTATGCGGCTTCCGTGACCAGTTCCCCAAAATCGAGGCGCAGAACGCAGTCGTGCTGGGCGTGAGTCCTGATAAGCCGGAGACGCTGAAAAAATGGAAGGCTGAACGCGGCTTGCAATACGATCTGCTCTCCGACCCCGACCATACAGCGCTGGATAACTGGCACGCCTGGGGCACATCGATTCTGGGAATCGTGACCCTGCCGCGCACCAAACGCTCGTACTGGGTGATGGATGAAAACGGCGTGGTAATTGACATGCAGGTGGGTGTGCTGCCGGGGGACAGCGTGAAGAAGGCTCTGGCGGCGGTGGGTGGCTGATGCGAATCGCGGTGCTGGCGGATATTCACGGCAATTCAATCGCGCTGGATGCTGTTTTAGCCGATATTGGGGGCGTGGTAGACGGCTATTGGATTCTGGGCGATCTGGCGGCAGTCGGTCATAATCCAGTGGGCGTATTGGAGCGGCTGAATAAACTGCCGAATGTGCTGTTTATCCGGGGCAATGCGGATTATTACGTGAGCAGCGGTGATCGTCCGCCGCCTTTTATGAAGGATGTCCGCGCGAATCCCGATCTCGTTCCGCTGCTGGCAGAAGTCATGGGAAGTTTTGCCTGGACGCAGGGCTGCCTGAACGCGACGGGCTGGATGGAGTGGATGGAAAAACTGCCGCTCGAACAGCGCCTTACATTAGCGGACGGGACGCGCGTGCTGCTGGTTCATGCTTCGCCCGGAGAGGATAACGGCGAGGGTATTCATCTGGCATCCAGTGACGCGGATATTGAAGCGCTGACGCAGGGCTGCGAGGCGGATTTGCTCATGATCGGACATACACACTGCACTTTTGACCGCCGGGTGAATGGACTGCGGGTGGTGAATCCCGGCAGCATCAGCAACAGTCTGGGCGATGATTTACGCGCCAGTTATGCGATTCTGGACAGCGACGAACGAGGTTATCAAGTCGAACTGCGGCGAGTCGATTATGACCGTCAGGCGGTGATTGATGAACTGAAACGGCTGCGGCATCCCGGAGCGCCGTATATTATTGGTTTCATGGAAGGCCGGATACAATCGCAGTGGTTGAAGCGATGGCTGGCGATGCAAAATACACAAGACAGAAATTGAACCGCCGAGACGCAGAGAACACAGAGAAAGAGGAGAATAAATTATGCCGAAAGCTGGCGACAAAGCACCCGATTTCGAACTGCCGAATCAGGACGGCAAGCTGGTGAAATTAAGTGATTATCGCGGGAAAAAAGTGATCCTGTTCGCCTATCCCAAAGCGGGGACGAGCGGCTGCACGACGCAAGCCTGTGGCTTCCGTGACCAGTTCCCCAAAATCGAGGCGGGAAACGCGGTGGTGCTGGGGATCAGCCCGGACGCGCCCAAAGATCAATTGAAATGGAAAAAGAAGGAAAATCTGCCCTACGACTTGCTCTCGGATGTCGATCACAAAGTCATTGATGCATGGGGCGCGTGGGGCGAGAAATCCATGTACGGGAAAAAATACATGGGCGTGATTCGCTCACACTGGGTGATTGATGAAAAGGGCGTGATTACGGATGAGCAGATCAAAATCGCGCCGGAAAAGAGCGTCGAAAAAGCGGTGAAGACGGTGGGATGATAAATCAGCTAATATTCCAAATCAGGGCGGTTGGCGAACCGCCCCTACGGGAAGAAACGTCCTATGCGCCGGGAATATTCGTCAGGCCGAACTGTTGTTTTTCCTGCTCCGTGAGGTCAGGGATATAGCAGCAGGAACTGGCGTAGCTGACGAGATCGTCCAGCGTTTGCCAGATCGTCCAGACCTGCACCTGACCGTTATCGGCGGTGGTGACGATCTGTGTGCCGTCTGGCGACCAATCGGCACTTATCAATGCGCCGATCTGGTTATCAACAAAGGTCAGGATTTCGGTTCCGCTGTCGGCATCCCAGACACGGGCGGTACGGTCACGACTGGCGGTTATCAGACGCGCTCCGTTCGGCGACCAGCGGACACTTTCCAGCGGCCCGGTGTGCCCCGACAGCACTTTTAACTGCTCACCTGTATTCGCGTCCCAGATACGGGCGGTTCCATCCGAACTGGCGGTTGCCACGCGCGACCCATCCGGCGACCAGGCGACACTGCTGATTGATTCGGTGTGTTCCGCCAGCACATAAAGCTGTTCGCCTGTCTCTGCATCCCAGATGATGGCATTGCCATCGCCACTTCCGCTCAACAGATAGCTGCTGTCCGGCGACCAGGCAAGCGAGTACACCTGAATGGTATGCCCATCAAGCGTCATACGCTGCTCCCCGGTATTCGCATCCCAGATGACAACCGAGGTATTCACCGCACTGGCGATAGAACTGCCATCCGGCGACCAGGACGGGAACCATCCATCAATCCAGAGCGTTGAGCCGTCTGCATTGAGGATAAGCGTTTTATTTTCACCGGTATCCACCGCGACGCGCGAACCATCCGGCGAAAAGACCGCGTTGTAGAAAATTTCGGATTGTCCCATTGACCACGAGGGCGAAATTTCCTTGCCAGTGAAGGCATCCCAGAAGTGCAGGACACCGCTGCTGCCCGTCAGGACACGTTTCCCATCCGGCGAAAAGACGGCCATACTCTGCGTATCGCCCAGCGTCAGTTTGGCTCGATTGGTGGTGGTATCCCAGAATTTCACCTTTCCATCCGCGCCAGCCGTGACGACATCTCCGGTAAGGGTCGAAAATACCGCATCCTTGATGACCCCGGCGGAAAATTGCAGCACACTGTTATAGCTGTTGGCGGGCGCATCAGGCGCTTGCACCGGAGTCCAGACCTGTATGGTGCCATCGTTGCTGGCGGTCAGGATTTTTTTGCCATCGGCTGACCATCGGGCGGTTAAGACGCGATCCCGTGTCCCCAAGGGCGGCCCGGCCTGCTGCCCGTCAGCGATATTCCAGATCATCGCGCGGGAATCATCCCCGGCGGTCAGCAGATAGCGACCATCCGGCGAAAAAGCCAGACTATTGACGATTTGAGCGCGACCCGTCGCCACCTCTCCACCGCCCCAGCGATGCAGTTCCCGTCCGGTAGCCGCGTCCCAGAAAATGATGCTGGTATCCCAACTGGATGTTACAACTGTTTTGCCATCTGGCGAAAAAATCGCGTCGGTCAGGCGATCCAGATGCCCTTGCAGCGTATGCAGGCTGGTACCCTTCGCTGCATCCCAGATGATAGCAGTGGTATCATCACTGGCGGTGACAAGGTAGCGGCTGTCGGGCGAGAAGGCTACTTTCCTGACCCCGAAAGTATGCCCCGTAAATTGACGAAGGATGTCCCCGGTTTCCGCATCCCACAAAATAGCTGTCGTGTCATCGCTGGCAGTGGCGATATAGCGTCCATCTGGCGAAAAAACGGCATCCTCGATAGGCGCATTATGACCTTGCAGCGTCAGCGCATAATTAACATCCGTCGTGTCCCAGACATAGGCGAAACCATCATTTCCGGCGGTGACAAAGCGCTTTCCATCGGGCGAAAAGGCGATGCTGTTGATTCCAGTGCCACCCTCAAGATAGTACACATCCCCGACGCGGTTGTTCTGTACGGCGAGTCCTAATGCCCGTTCGGCCTGCTGGGTGTAAGGGAGAAACTGTATCGCGTCTAACGCTAATCGCAGGGCACGTTCCGGGCTGCTGCCATTAATGTCTAACTGCGATTGTGCCGAGAGGGCAATTGAGCGCGAGATGCCGTCGGAATATTCGGCTGTAGCGGCCTGCTGGGCGGCGATGATGGCATTGGCATCGCTGGTCGATTGTGCAGCGACAGCCGTTGCGGCCTGAAACAGTGCGTATCCCTGAGCATTGGTGGCGGTAGCAGCGTTATTGAGCGCGACGGCGGCCTGTGTCGCGGCATAATTGGCATTGTTCAGGGCAACCGCCTGCGCAGTGGCATTGGCATCGGCGGCATTCTGGGCGATGATGGCATTGGCATCACTGGTTGACCCGGCGGCCTGCGCGGTTCCGGCCTGTGAACGCGCATCCTCGGCATTGGTCACGGCGATATTGGCATTGGCATCACTGGTTTCACGGGCTTCCTGTGCCGCAGCGGCATTGGTCGCCGCGACGCGAAATTGGCTGAAGGCCAGCAGTGCCATTACGACAGAAACAACCAACCCAACGACCAGTCCTATTTGCAGAAACTGCTGGCGGCGGCGAGCCTGAGCGCTGGCGGCAATGTATTCATGATGCAGCGGGGTTGGGTTCGGTTCCAGATTGGCTCCCTGCGTCAACCACTGCTGCCCGTCCTTCAATTCGGTTCCCGCCAGCAAAAAGCCGGGGATACGCTGGCGGCTGTCCCATTCACGGGCGCGCACCAGATAGCGCGTGTGCAGGCGGACGTGATTGAGGTCGGTTTCCAGCGAAGCAATCAAGCGCTGATAGGCCGTTTCGAAATCATCGGTGTCGCGGAAGTAAATCCAGTTGTGGGATGAAATCGCGCCATGTACCCGTTCTTTATGAGCTGGCTCGACGATTTCGCGGTACAACACCGGCACGAAGCGCTTGTTGCTTTTCATGGCGTGGTCAATTTCACGGCGGCAGACATCCGACATGACCGAATCCGGGCTGATGACGAAGACAAAGGTGTTCGCGCCCTCGATCCCGGCCTGCACTTCCGCCCACCAATCGGCAGTGGCGGGAATGTCTTCCCAATCCGCCCAGACTTCACGATTTTCCGCCTTGAGTCTGTCGAACAGGCGGCGGGCAAAATCCTTGTCCTTGCGGGAATAGGAGATAAATACGTCGGAGAAATTAAAAGTATCTGGCATAGCGCGTCCCCGGTCATGAAACGAGTGCGTCGGGTAAATTTATCCTATTGCCATTATAGGCATGTTGCGCGAGTCTGCGAATAAAAGTTACGCGAATTGCTCAGAATCACTCCTTCTTAGGTGGGCAGGGCGTAACCATGCTGATGGAACGGGCGCGTCCCGGATCGCGGGTAATGCGCCCTTCCATTTCCAGTCGATCCAGATAGCGATACACATTGGGCTTGGAGATGAAGCAGCCCTCAGCGATTTCACGCAGGGTTGGCCCGTAGCCATATTGCCCCCAGTGATCGCATATAAATTTGTAGACTGCTTCCAGCAATACGTCTTGTGCCATGTTTCGCCTTCTGCTGACGCAGATGTTCCCCTTCTGAATTCTCCACAACCTGTAACAAGATTCAAACGAATGCTCATCATAACATGATTTAGAACAATATTTCTATCCTTGGATCGTATGAGTTTGGCTATAAAGTCGTTAGCAAATGGCTTAAATTTCAAATTTTGGGCAATTGACTGATAATGTAGGAAGTCAACGCAGATGCGGGTGATTGATGTAAAAAGGAACTGTCATGACACGTCGTTCATTAACGGTCATGGATTGGGTGCTCATCGGGAGTCTGGCGGCGGCGGTGATTTTTGGACTGGCAGAGCTTTTCCTGCCGGGTGTCCTGCCGCCTGTCACCGGCTTTGTATTGATTGCGGTGATGCTGGGCGGGGGACTTGTGTGGAAGCGCAGGGTATCTCCGGCAAACACGCTGTCCGACGATTCATCCGCTGCTGGCAGCGACTACCCAACGGGTGAACCCCTGCCGCAAACCGTTGAGAAGCTGTCCGAGGCGGTGCAGTCGATTTATCAGGTGACGGCACAGCAGGCCGCCGGGGCGCGCGAACAGGCGGATTTGATCGGACGGACGAACACACTGCTGGAGGATTTTATTGAACTTATGGAGCGCGTACGCGACCAATCGCGCGAACTGACGGGAACCGCCAAACAGGCCACCGACAGCGCGGTCACAGGTCAGAGTGCTATCCGGCAGGCGGCGGAAAGCATGACCGAAATTCGTACTCAGGTGACAGCGATTGCCACCACGATTCTGGCGCTGGCGCAGTTTACCCAAAAGATTGATGACATCATCGGTTCGGTCAGTGAAATTGCTACCCAGTCGAATCTGCTGGCGCTGAATGCCTCCATTGAAGCGGCACGGGCAGGAACACATGGGCGCGGTTTCGCGGTGGTGGCGGAAGAAGTGCGCGTACTATCCAAACAATCGACCCAATCCGCCGTTCAGGTACGGGCGATTCTGAGTCAGATTCAGAAAACCATGCGCGAGGCGATTCAGGCAACGGAAGAAGGGCTTCAGCGCGTCGATGCTGGCACAGAGCGGACTCAGCAGGCGGGTGAAGCGATGACGCGGCTGGCGGAAACGGTTGCCAATTCGCACAAGGGTGTGAATAAGGTGTACGAAATCATCCGCCAGCAGGTGGAAGGGCTGGAAGAAATCACGCTGGGCATCGAGCGCATGGACAAGGTAATGCAGCGCCAGATGGAACAGATGCAGGCCATTGAACAGGTCGGCGCATCATTGGGATCACCTGCGTAAAATCATCCCTAAAAATGCATGGGACGAAAACTCGAAGTTGAAAGGTGAAGTCTACGCGACCCTTCAGCGCAAACGCTGTAAAATTGAGCATCATCTGCGCCGCTCGAATGCGGATAAAGGCCGTCTGAAGTCCTTGATCGGATGGCAGTGGATACAAGATGCCTTTGCTCAACTTCCTGCTTGATATATGCTGGCGAAAGAGTGAATTGCTAACACCAATACGTTTGCTGGTTTGAAGGTGCGACCCAACTCCTTCAACCACCCTCTTTACTCCTGCATGTAATCCTCACGTAACAGCGAGAACTGTACCACGTCTACGAGCTTGCCGAATTTGATTTCGCGCTGTCGCCAGATACCTTCTTTCTGGAAGCCAACCTTTTCCATGACACGACCAGAAGCGTCATTCCCGGCGTTATGCCTGCCTTCAATGCGATTGAGATTCATACGGTGGAAGCCAAAGTCAACCAGCGCACGCAACACTTCGGTAGCGAACCCCCGTCCCCAATAGGGTCGCCCCACATGATAGCCAACCTCTGCACAGCGAATTTCGCGTTTCCAGAAGTGGAGTCCGGCAGTGCCAATGAGTTGTTTCGACTCTTTGAGTTGGATTCCCCAGCGAATGCTGTCTTTTTGCTGGTACATATTTGTCATCAAAGCAATAAAGCCTTTCGTTTGTTCCTCGCTGGCATGAAGATCAAAACCAACAAACTTTGTGTATTCTGGATCACGGAAGTATGCAAATAATGCGGACACGTCTGCTTCGCCCAACTCCCGCAAAATGAAGTGTTCGCTTTCCAGAAACGGGAACGTTTGAAAGTTGAAAACTTCAAACATGGGTAGCCAAACCTCTCTATTCAGCCAGCTAATGCCAACTCTGTAAATGAACAACATGTATTTTGTGGGTAACACACTCACGTTATTATAGTGTCGAGTTCACCGGGAAAATATACGCAAGTGATTTTGGAACTCGAGTTCACCGGGAAAATATACGCAAGTGATTTTGGAACTAGGTATCAGTTATCTGCCACCGATTTCAGATATTGGCGTATCGCGGCGATGAGCTTATTCATTTCGGCGGTGTAATTGCCCTCGTCCCGTATATCCACCCGCTGCGCGATATTTACGCCGAACGGGACGGCGGTTTTTTCATCGCCCCGCGCCAGAATGGGGAAAATGCCTTTGGAATGCGCCTTGCCATAATCCAATTCGGCCTCGACCCATTCGGAAGCCTTAGCCCCCGGTGACAGGAGAACGACTATCGCGCCGCTGGTTTCGATGGACTGCTGGATAGCCTTTTTCCACGATGGCGTTCCGGGTGAAAGATAATCATCCGTCCAAACCCGGATGCCACCCTCAGACAAGGTGTTGGCTACCCGTTCCATCAAATCGTAATCGGTTCGGCTGTAGCTGAGAAAAACGTGCGGCATATCGGGCGCTTGATGACGCGCGTCCTGAATGGTTTGTCGCAGCTTCTCGACAGCATCAAGGATTTCATTATCCTGATACACACCATGATCGAGTAAGTAATCTTCCAAATCTTCTCTGACGGTTTCGGACGCGACCAGAAACGATTTCAGGGTATTGACTGCGCCCTCGTCCCCCTGAAGTTTCGCTTCAAGCAGCCGTATCGCATTCTTGTAGGCTTCTTTGACTGGCGGATACATGAGTTTGCCCTGCGCCCGTTCAAAGGTTGAGAGTATCCCTTCAAGAATCATGGTCTATCCTCCCGCTGCTACCGTATATGCCCATTATAGGGGATAAATAAGGACACGACATGTCGTGTCCCTACTTGAGCGGGCGCAGCACTGCTGCGCCCCTACGAAAGTTTGCTACCAGCACTCAGGGATTCAGGCAGCTTTTGAAAAATTCGGTGATGCGGTTGTAGCAGGTCACGCGATTCGCCATTTTCAGCACATCGTGGCCTTCATCCTCGAACATCAGATACTCAACCTGTTTGCCCTGCGCTTGCAGCCGTTCGACCACATCGCGCGATTCACGTTCGGTCACGCGCGGGTCATTCTTGCCCTGAATCACCAGCATAGGCGCGGTGATGTTGTCGATATAGGTGCTGGGTGAACGTTCCAGCAGGAAATCGCGGTCTTTCACCGTGTCGCCGATGGCGATGGCGAAGTACGGCTTCCATGTTTCTGGCAGACGGTCAACAAAGGTAATCAGGTTATACGGGCCGAACATGTCTACCGCCGCACTCCACAATTCCGGGTGACGCGCCGCCAGCGTCAGAGTCATATAGCCGCCATACGAACGCCCAATCACCGCCGCGCGTTTGAGATCGAGCTTCGGATTTTTCGCCAGATGCTTGAAGGCTTCCACATGGTCGAGGCGATCCCGTCCACCCCAGTCATGATCGACAAACTTGGTATAACTCAGGCCGTAGCCCGTGCTGCCGCGCACATTGGGCACATAGACCGCGAAGCCGTTCAGCGTCAGGAATTGAATGAGCGGCATGGAGAACCAGGCGAAATTGGGGCGCTCCTGTCCCTGTGGCCCACCGTGAATGTAGAAAATCACCGGACGCGCACCTTCGAAGCCGAGTTCCGCCGCTGGCATGTATAGACGGGCGGAAATGCGCAGGCCGTCATAGGAGGTATACGAAGCATCCTCGCCGGATGAGAGCCAATCTTCGTTGATGCCCAACACGCGCTCGTTGGTGATGCGCTTCACAGTGTCGCCGCAGACGGTGTAAATCTGGGTCGGGGAAGTGGCAGTACAGAAGGAATAGACATAGCGCTTGTTGTGCTTATCGTAGTAAGTGGCTTTCAGATCGCCATTTTCCATCGCGCCCTGTCCGACCAGCACACGATCCAGTGTGACCGTGAGCGCATCTTCATCAAACGCGCCTTCATACTGCCAGGTGCAGCCGTCAATGTTGTACTGCAAGCGGTAGCGATTACCCTCAAGGTGCTGAATGTCCTCAAATTCACCGCTGCCAGTATGCACCGCGCCTGTGATCGTCACCTGCTGGATTTCCTGCGGCTTATCCAGTTGCAGGTAGCCGAGGCCGTAGGTGTCCTCGAAGAATCCGGTGAAGAGCAGCAGACCGCGCTGGGTGAAATGCGATGCTCCGAAGGCGGTCAGCTTCACCTCCTGACCTTGGCTGCGTTCTTCCAGCGGCGTGCCAAAAAGTACCTGTCGTTCGCCATTTTTCCACAGATACAACGTGGTATCACCGACGGTATAGCCCTCGACCAGCGCGATCATGCTGTGATCGTCGGTGTGTCCGGCGGGGAACATGCCCCATGTGCTTTCCGCGATGAGTTCCAGCGTGCCTTTTTCGAGGTCGGCGAGATAAGTGTAGTTGACCGGATTGCTGCGTGATTCGCTCATGAAATAGGCGATATTGCGGTCAGCATCGACATCCCCAAGATGCGAACGAAACGTATCGAGCTGATCGCCAAAAGCGCGTTCGGGGTAGCCACCCTCGATGGGGATGTAGTGAGGGATATAGTTCTCGTCGCCGTCGCTGTCAATCATGATGAGAATTTTGCCGAGTTTGGGCAGGACGTAATACGACAGTCCGCCGATCAATTCCGGATTTTGCAGCGCGATCTGGGGCGGCAGCAGCGGTTCCGGCACACTGCCATTTTCACTCATCACATATAAGCTGATGTGTCCGGTGAGGTTGCTGAGGAAATATACTTTGTCTCCAACCCACTGCGGCGAAACAAATAAACGCGCGGAAAGAAGCGACTCAATACGAATCATCTGTTTTGTCCTTTTCAATCAATGCTGCTAAACGGGTGAAATGCTAACCTCATGTACTTATTGGAGCGAAAATCGGTTCAGGATTACTCGGATTTGCCATCGTTCAGGAGTGCCGCCAGGACGGATTCCAATTCGGGCACAGCAGATGCATCCTTACTTTTTCTTTCACATGTAGGGTATCAATACGGCTTTTGCACCAGTGTGCCGAGCAGTGGTGCGAAGTATCTCAGGATGGTTGCACTGATGAGAAAATTCACCACTTCGGAAATTTCCTTTCATTTTTTTCGGCGCTGCTCTTGCACCCACTCAGCTCCATCATTAATGCCCAAATCTTCCCATCCACCCTCAGCCTCCAACCGCGCGACAATTTCAGCGCCACTTTTGATAGGCTTTGGTTGTATCAATTCAGCGATTTCTTCATCGATTAGAACTGCTTCCTCAACAGGCATCTCAATCGTCACCTGCACATCACCCGGCGGCAGTCCTTCCGGCAGATCAACTTCCAGCTTGCCATTCTCCGTGATTTTTCCCGTGAGTTGAATCAGTACCATTCTCGTACCCTCCGCGCATTTGTCCTTCATACGTAGTTTATCACCTGTTTTGCGATATGCGCAGCGAGCAGCCCCTATCACCCATATAGCCTAGTCAAATATCCGCTAGATGGTCGGTCTATCGACAGCGATTTTGCCGTAGTGTAGTACAGAAGGATTTCTTACCTATGGTTATGTTTTGCCGGAACAGGTTCTAGAGATCAATGAGGGTCATATCATCCTCAATTACCTGAAAATCGAACTGCTTCAGTTTTAAGCGGTTTCAGCCACAAGCAATTACCGAGTGAGGATATTTCTGATGGCTACTGTGATTAAGCAAAAGAAATGGACAGAACCGGAATTACGCGCTGAAGGTTTCGACCAGTATGCCCGTAAAAAGCATATGGTGATGGCGCGGCAGCTTCCCGCAACAGAAGCACCCAAGACAATGATTAGCTCGTCCGGAGAGAAGCTGACTGCCGAAGCCGGGGACATGATCTGCTACGAACCCGGTGACCAGGTGCAGCGGACGCTGGATGATTACGAGCACTGGCCGGTGGAATACAAAATTTTCCAGGAAACCTACCGGGCATGGGATGAATGGGACTGGATTCCCAGCGCTTCCGAGCAGCATCTGATGGATTTGGGATGCCTGCCCTATTTCAAATCCGCCGAAGTGTGGGCGAAAAAGCTGGACACACCCGCATATCTGCAAAGTCTTGAGCAGGAGAAGCCGGGATTGGTGAAGCCAGGGCAGTATGTGGTGATTGGCGCAAAAGGCGAACCCTACAGCATGGGCGATAACACCTTCATGCGCCGTTACTACCGGAACAATGTCAGCCCGCTGCTCAAACGACTCCGCCAACTATTCAAGTGAAGTGGAAAAACGACCTTAGAAAGGATTCGCAACATGCAATTCAAAGAAGACGCTCGTGTCTACGATCTCGCTGGCGAAAATGTTGGTCATGTTGACCGCGTGGTGCTCGACCCGGAGACCAAAGAAGTGACTCATATTGTGATTCGGCAGGGCTTTCTGTTTACCGAGGATAAAGTGCTGCCGATCAAGCTGATTGCTACGGCGACAGAAGACCGGATTGACCTCAACCTGAAGGGCGAGGCACTGGAGCATCTTCCAGCTTTTGAGGAAACGCATTATGTGCCCCTGAGCGATGAGGAACTGCATACGGTGGCCTATCCGCCGGATATGGCTTACCCGCTGTACTGGTATCTGCCGGTGGGTAACTGGACAGAATATACACCTACTGGTACGCCGGGGCGCGCGGAAACGCAGCAGAATATTCCGGAAAACACGGTTGCGCTGAAAGAGGGCGCTAAAGTCTTCAGCCTGGAAGGCAAGCATATCGGTCAGGTGGAAACCATTTTCACCGACTCAGCCAAAAATCGGGCGACTTATTTCCTGATTTCACAGGGGCTGCTGCTCAAGGAACGAAAAGCCATTCCCACATCCTGGATTCGCCGCTTCGAGCAGGATGAAGTGCATTTGAATGTGAGCGCGGCTACGCTCAACAATCTGCACGAATACGAACAGGCCTAATTTTTTCCTGTTCCCTAACCGTTGACTCTTTTGGCTGTTCGCCCGTAGGTGGCACTTCGGTGAACAGCATCATAGAGACAGGCATCCCATCACTCTGCTGCGATGAAAATTGTGACAGTCTGGTGGGATGCTTATTTATTCCTAAAGACTGTTGAATCTTCTTTCGCGTGAGTTTTGCCCTCACCCCCAGCCCCTCTCCCTCAGGGCGAGGGGAGCAAGAGGTAGCTGGCCGGGTTTCTGGCGCTTACCAAATGGCTTACCACAAACCCTCTCAGGGCGAGGGCTTCGAAGAATTCTCTGAGGTCGCAGTGCGTAAGAAGCTCTAGCTGTTTTCAAGCTTAACGCGCAGGGCAGCATTATGCTGTCCATAGGCGTTCATGCCTGCCAGCCATTGATCGCGCATGTGCGGTTCGATGAGTTGGAGATGCAACGGCGTTCCCCCTTCAAAATAAGATTCTGGCACACTGTACCAATGCGTGAGACCGCTTTCTGCTCCCACGCGCTGGATAAAGGCCACCAGATGCGCTTCTTCAGTGGTGCGCAGCGCGAAGGTCAGCACCGCGTAACCCTGCTGGCTGATCTGAATGGGCGCAACGGCGACCAGCTCACACTGGCATTCAGCAGCATCGTGCATTAATTCGTGAAAATCAGTATTGGGTCGGATCACCCATCCGCAAGCAAAACATTGGCTCGTCATTCATCAATTTTCCTGACATTGTGGAATCCAATGCGCCATATTCTACACCGGATGGAGAGCGGGTCGGATACATCGACGTTATGATAAAGGGAAGTTGCATCAGAAGCAGGTGAAGCGATGAAAAATCCCATCCCCACTTTCAATAAATACATTCTCAATCGGGTTCTCAGTAGATTAGCCGGGGTTTCACAGACCCCTTTCGCCCTCGTGCGGCATATGGGACGAAAGAGCGGAAAAGCCTATGAAACCCCGATCATTGTGCAGCCAGCGGAGAATGCTTTCGTGATCGCGCTGACCTATGGCCCGGATGTCGATTGGTATCGCAATGTGCTGGCGGCGGGGCACTGTGAGATTCTATGGCACAAGCAGCCTTACCAGATCACAGCTATTGAGCCAATGGAAACACAGGCCGGACGCGATGCTTTTTTCAGTCCCGCCCGAACGATCCTGAAATTAACCGGAACCGATCACTTTGTGCAGATGACCGCTGAACCGAATCCTAAAACGGCTTGAACATCATCAGCCACAGGATAACGGCGATCAGCGCCAGCGTAACACCGCCTAAAATATCCGGGCGGGTAGCCTGAATCAGCGTGGCGATTTCAGCTTCGCTCGCCGGAGGTTCGGCGGGATGATCAATTTTCCCGTCGCGATAGGGCAGCCCGGCAGCTTTGCGGATGGGGGTGTAAAAACGGAAGGTGTAGGCGTGCATCCCGATATAGATGACCACCAGCAGCACCAGCGCTGCCCATATCCACCCATGTGAAAACCAACTGCCCATGATGCCAGCGCCGATCCCGGCCAGCAGCAATATCGTGACAGAAATATACATGATGGGCAAAGCGGCGTTGGACAAATCCAGAATGGCGCGGATGCGGTCAAGCTGTTTTTCGCGGCGCAGGCGGAAAGCCATCATGGCAGAGGCTCCATGTGCCATGAAAAAAACGAAGGCGGCTAAGATGTGGAGAAAAACGACCCAGCGATACATAAGAGTCCTTTCTGGCATTCAGCAATTTTGTGCTATCACACTCTCCTGTACGCAAAATGTGCCAGAAATGTTCAGGGATGCTGGATTTAAGCCGCGCTACTGTTCCGTCATGACAGATATTCTCACTACCCGATCCAGCTTTGCATCTGCGCTGGGAGGGGCTTATCCATCCCCTTGAGGTAACAGCTTAACTTGCCGTAGTAGATCAGGAACCCTTCGCGCAGGGTGTGGTAATGCACAAATGTGGAAAACACTTCCCCAAACAGTGGACGCTGGACGTTCTGATGGGTGATCTGTTCGTCCGTCAGGCTCTCAAGGGCAACATATAGTTCATGGTCGAGTTCTGCAAACCACGCTTTGAGCTTTTCTATACTGTCGCATACTTCATCGCTGTGATGGTAACTGTAATCCAGGGTAAAAGTCTTAAAACTTTCATTATAGTTAACCATCATCTCACCCAATTCCTTTAGCAGTTCACCGAGCGTCGGGTTCACACCGGGGAGTTTGTAGGCTAAGTCAGCGTCGGTGAGGGCGTTGAGCAATTCAACACGGAGGTTCACCGTCCTTTTCAGATGGTCAAAGTGTTGGGCAACGATCATGTTCGGCATAAAAGTCTTTCCTTTACAGCGCCGTTTATCGATCACGCTTCCGGCACACATAGAGCATATGCGAACTTTCGCTGGTCAACGGGCTGAAATCGCTGTCGCCATAGCGTTCTGTTATCTCAAATCCGTTGTAGTGCAGCAGCGCTTCCATCTCCTGTGGATGGAAATAGCGCAGGGTGAGCGGCGCTTTATGCAGATGCTCATTTCCCTGCGCATCGTGCCAGCGGCGATAGGCTGTTTCGGTCTTGATCTGAGTCAATGGGTTGTAATGATCGGTACCTGTGACGGTGACTTCCTGCCCCTGCTCATTCACGAAGGAAAACCAGGGCTGTTCGGTGTCCTGATTTTGCAGCCTGTCCGGTTGGGGAAAAATCGTACTCATGACGAAACGACCATCCGGCGCTAAATGTTCGCTGACCCGCGCCAGCATGGCTTCCTGATCAGGACGTTCGAGCAAATGCTGGAAGGGAACACCCGCCCCGAAGATGAAGCGAAACTGCTTCCCCAGGTTGAATGTACGTGCGTCACCTTCTATCCACTGAATGGACACATGCTGTGATTTGCTTTTGGCACGCGCCAGCATCCCCGGAACCATGTCCAATCCGGTGATTTGAATGCCTTTTTCCGCCAGTGGGATGGTGATCCGTCCCGTACCGCAGCCGATCTCCAGCGCTTCCCCGCCGATGCGCTGCGCCAGTGTCAGATAGAACGACCCATCCGGTTCAAACGTATCATTTTCCGCGTCGTAACTGAGCGGGTCGCTGTATTCGTCCAGATTGATTTCAGCGGTCATTGGCCTGCCTCTCGCTAAGAGCCGATCACAAAGCTGTCTGGCGTACTCCATGCACCCCATTGATCGGTATCAATCTGGGCGCGAACATGCCAGTAGTATGTCCCCGTCGGGAGGGTACAGGTTGAGTAGAACAAGGTCACGGCATCGGTTTCGCCCTGCGGGCACATCAGATTGGTAAAACTGGTGGTGGTGGCGATCTCAATCTGATAGCCCAACGCCTCTGAAACAGAATTCCATGTCAGCGTAATCGGGCTGGCGGCGTAGGTGTTGCGGTCAGGCGCGATACCCGGTGCAGAAACACCGCAAGCGGATGTGGTTGCGCTGGCGGTAGTGGAATAAGCGGAGTACAGATCATTGAAAGCCCGTACCCGATACGAATACGGCGTGTTACAGATCAGACCTGTGTCGCTATAAATGGTTGTGTTTGCAGAAACCTGCCCGACTTCCGTCCAGGTCGCGCCGTTCAGCCGTTCGACACGGTAATTGAGTTCGTCAGTGGCGTTATCCGTCCACGTCAGATTGATGCTGGTTTGACCCCCGGAAGTAGCACTCACATTAGTTGGAGCGGGAGGAACACATTTCAGGAAATAATTTCCAAACAACCCTGCTGAATAGCGCCCATCACCGCTGCGAACCGCGCGTAAACGGTAATACCAGGTCTTGCCGCAGGTTAAACCCGTGACATTGTAGCTGGTGGCATCCACCGCGAGATTGGCATTGGAAGAACTCCCCCAATTCGTGCCCGTGATATTCCATGCCAGGTTATAACTTGTTTCATCCGCCGCATTATCCGTCCAGGTCACATGCTGTGAAGTCGCCGTGAGCGTGGTGATAGCGATATTGGTCGGTGGATTGAGCAGCGGCGCGGGGGTCGGCATGGGAGCCATGTAGGTGTTGTAAATGGATGCAGCATTCACGGGCAGCAGCGATTGACCAGAAGTCTGTTCGCGGAAGGCGATGAAACTGCCGTTCCCCGCAATGGAAGGAATTTCATACAAACCGGGGCCAGCGATGCCACCGGGTGTCGAGGAAACCCGCGTC
>JBGAGR010000111.1:0-23245 GCA_044226645.1 Aggregatilineales bacterium | reverse complement strand
AATGTCCGCGCCTGTGGATTCGAGTCGAGCTTTTTCCGCGCACTGTCGAGTGTCGGCAGCGCGGCAGACGAGACGATTTCGTTGAGCAAAGCCGCGCCTGCGTTCAGATCGCGGCGGCGTTCGGTAAATTCAGACAGGGCGCGGGTGAGCGGGTGACGCTGACCGTATTCGCCCAATGATTTGACGGCGGCTTCCTGCCAGAATTCGGCATCGTCAAGATTGCCTTCATGCGCATCCAGCACGCCGAGCAATATGTAATTGAAAAACAGAATGCGCGTGGCGGCGGTGCTGCTGCGGCTGTAGAGTTCGACCAAACCCTTGCCCATCGCCTTGAGATAGGTATCTTTGCTGGGCATCTGGGCGGAGAAATGATCGCGCGTGGCGATTTCATCCTGCGTGTATAAGCCCTCAGCGGAATGCAGCGCGGCCTGTGTGCCCTTCACATTGTTGACCACATTGCGGTCTAACCATGAGCGCGTGCGTTCGGCTAAATCGCGCAGTCGTCCGGCGGCGAAACGCTGCGCATCGGTACGGGCGATTTCGTAACCCTGTTGTCCCAGCCGTTCCGCATCTGCCAGCCGTCCCCGATCAAAGGCTTCCCAGCCATCCGCCAGCGCCCGTCCCAGACCACCAAACAGCGCGTGACGTTCGACATACTGCGCGTTGGTGACGATGGTGCGCACCTGATTCAACCATCCAGCCAACGTCGGGCTGATCGTGCTGACCGCGTTGACGGCATCGGTCAGAGCGGTAATCGCGCCAATGCGATCTCCCTGAATAGTGGCTTCGGAATATATCGCCCAGGCATGGCTGGCGATTTCCAGACCGTCGATCATGCTGACCAGCATCTCATCAAACAGGCGCTCCTGAAACGGCAGTAAATCCTGCCGGGTACTCGCCAGCCAGCCTTCCAGATCAGACCCATCCGCAGCCGGAACATAAGTCTGATACGAGCCGAGCAGTTCATACATGCCGTTCAACATGCGGCTGACCGCGTCCCAGGCCGGATTGGTCGGGTCGATGGCCTGACTGCTGTCGAGGGCGTGGAGGGCATCGCGCGGGCTTCCGGTGGCCTGTCTGCCGATGACATGCATGTTATCCGCCAGCGCCATCGCCGCATTCAACGCCCGTTCCAGCGACGACAGCGGCAGTTTACGATCCGGCAGGCCGCGTCCGCTGGTGAGTGTTTCCAGCAGGGTACCGAGCGCCGTGAGTTTATCGACGACCGAGCGGTAGCAGTCACGCAAATCGATCAAGCTGACCGCAGCGGCGGCAGGCTGGCTATCCAGCACCACATTGATTTCAGTGATGATCGCGCGCGGTTCCGTGACCGAAATGCCCTCACTCCCTAAAACACTCAGCGCGATGTCCAGCCGGTAGAGATTGGGACGCAGCAGCATCAAGTCCGGTGTGTGGGCGGAAATGCGCTCGGTCATCAGCCATTGAACCGAGAAGGCATGGTCATCCGCCGCGCGGGAAGTCAGCAGCATATAGGCGGCGCGATCATTCTGGCCTTCGAAAATCAGGGCGATAGCATTCGTGATGGCCTGTGGTACAGGCTGCAAACGTGCATCCAATAACAATCGGGCACATTCCAGCAGCAGATCAATCAGCGCGCGCATTTCGGCACGAGCACTGCCGCGTAGTTCGTCCAGCAGATCAACCGCGCGTGACCAATTACCACTTTCCAGATAAATCCGGGCGGCATCCAGATCGCCAGCGACTTCCAGATCACGCAGCCGCGCCATAATTTCCGCTTGAGCAGAGCGCGTCGCCGGATGACCGGGATCCATCGCCAGCGCCGGATTGAGCGTGTCGAGCAAGCCTTGCAGTTCATCTTTACTGCGATTGTGACGCAGGCGTTCGGTGACACGGCCTAGAAGGGCATTGCGTTCGCGCTCCAGCGGGTCACGATATTCCGTCAGGGCTTTGCGTAAATCGGTGATGCTCCTGTAGCGTAATTTGCTGTTGGGATGCACCGCCTTGCTGATGATGGCCTGCAAGCGCGGCGATACACGCTCGGCATCATTGCCGAAGTTGAGCAGAAAATCCTCGCCAGCATCACGCGGCGTATCGGCCCGTCCACCGCCGCTGACGATGGAATAAAGCAGTTCGCCCACCTGGAAAATATCACTCTGGCGGCTGATGCCTTGCGGCGTGATTTCATCGCCTTCCAGAAAAACGGCGTTGCCCCAATCAATGACTTTGAGGCGATAGGTGTCGCGATCCCAGAAAAGATGCTTGGCATCCACATCGTTGTAGACAATATCGTGCGAATGGGCGGTTTGCAGCAGGTCGATCAGGCCATCGACGATGACCAGCATTTCCAGTTCCGCCATGCGTTCCCCGCGTCCGGCCAGATCGCGCACGATGTCGCTGACCAGCATCCCCTGTCCGCGTTCCATGACGATGTACTGGTGGGCGACTCCACCGACAAAAAATTGTCCGCTGCCCAGCAGGGCTGTCGCTGCCGGGTGTCCGACGAGCCGGGTAAGCGCCTTACGTTCGTTGAGGATGCTGACTTCCTGTCCGGCGCGGATGGGCGGCGCGTCATTGGGCGCGGGGCGTTTGATGACCACCAGGCGGTCATTATCCTGTGTATCAACCGCGCGCAGAGTCTCGCCGGAGCGTCCGCGCGGGTAAATGTAGTCATAACGGTAGCGGTTATCAAAAAGGCTGTCAGCCATCCAGACGTTCTCCTGAGATGTCCACACCGGGAACATGGATAGTATAACAGCAACTCTTTATTCTGGGGGACTGCTGGACTGGTCGCTGAGTGGTGAATTATGCGGCTTAACTTTTAAATACGGATAAAAACCGCTTTCTTGCCCCCCTCTACAGCGGTACTCCGGTGGGGAGGGGGCAATTTCTGCTACAATCGAGCCTTATGAGCATCATTCTACTGGGCATCGCCGTTTTTATATCCACCAACCTCGATGACATTTTCATCCTGATGGCCTTCTTTGCGGATCGAAAATTCACCCACCGTCAGGTCATTATCGGTCAGTATCTCGGCATCGGAGCGCTGACCCTCTTGAGCATCGCGGCCTCACTCATGGCGCTGGTCATCCCGCAGGCATGGATTGGCGCGTTGGGCATCTTCCCGCTGGTCATCGGTCTATCCAAACTGATCGACCTGATGCGAGGAGAAAAAGAGGAAACAGCAGTCCGATCATCCGGGGTGCAAATGCTCTCGATTGCGGCAGTCACCTTTTCCAACGGCGGCGACAATTTAGGGGTGTATATCCCGTTGTTCGCCAACAGCAGCGCCGCGCATATCGCCCTGCTGGCAGCCACCTTTTTGCTGATGACTGGCCTGTGGTGTGCGCTGGGCTATTATCTGGTCAACAATCCCTTCATCGGCGCACAGATCAAACGCTACGGGCGCATCCTCCTGCCGTTCGTGCTGATTCTGCTCGGTATCTCGATTCTGGCGCAGCTTTTTCAAACCTAGCCAGCCTTTGCCGCATCACACGAGACTCTATATCCAATCGAGCCGACGGGCTTCGAACGCATTGACATTCCGCTGGTAGCACAGGGATAATTGACTAAACGGAAAGAGGAATTGTATGCAGCTCCAATCTGTTATAACCTGCCCCAACTGCGGCTTTTCTAAAGAAGAAACTATGCCAGCAGACTATTGTCAAATTCGCTACCAGTGTACCAACTGCCAAACCATGCTGCGCTCCGAAATCCGGTGACTGCTGCGTATTCTGTTCATATGGTACCGTAAAATGTCCCTCAAAGCGGAAGTCGATAGAAGTCTCTCCCAGCTAACCCACCTCCCAATCCGCTGTAACAGCCAGATTTTTATACTGCCGCATCCATTGGCTTGAAAATGAACAAATGAGCTATAATGGACTTTAAATATCGTTTGGCTGGAAAGAGGCGAACATGAACAGTATCCTGCTCGGTATCATTTTAGGGATTGTGTTCGGCGGGGTAGCCATCGCGCCCATGTTCAAGATGACCTTTTCCGACAAAAATGCTGCCATAACAGGCGCGTTCATCAATCGTTTTGCCATAGGATTTCTCATCCCCAATGCGCTCCCCGGCCTTGACCCCATCCTGCGCGGCTTACTGCTGGGAGTTCTACTCAGCCTGCCGGATGCCATCATCACCAAAGCCTATATTCCCATCATGACACTGGGGATTATCGGTGGGTTAATCCTCGGCCTCATTACCCGGCTGGTCGGCGTAGTCTAAAGGAATAACCATGACGAACACAAACTCAGTTGACCCGCTGTTTGAAGGCAAACCACCGGCATTACGCGCGGCCTTTGACCACCTGATTGAAAAACTCCAGCAGTTCGGGGAAATCAAAGTCGCGCCTAAACAGACCTCTATTCATCTGGAGAAAAACAGTGGATTTGCCGGGGTGCATCCGCGTAAAAATTATTTCAATCTGGAATTCAGGACGGATTATAAAATTGATGACCCGCGTATAACGCGCACACAGCAGCTATCCGCCCGTCGTTTTGAACATACCGTGAAGCTGGAAAATGTCAGGGATGTTGACGAACAACTGCTGAAGTGGCTCAAGGATGCCTACGAACTGAGCAAATAAAAACTCCTATGTCAGGTCACATATCCTGCCATTGGTGCTAATCGCGCTGGGCATCTCCATTCTGGCGCAGTTGTTTCCAGGCTGAAACCCATACCCCATTTGGTTGCCACAGCTCAAACTGCTGCTGAACCGCCCCACATCCTGGTGATATTTTGCATTTTTTAGCCCATCGTAAATCCAGCCAGCTTTTAAGTTGTGAGTGCCACTCCATCGCGTATTGCCGCTTCGAGTACATCAATATTTATATTTTTCAGTGCTTTGAACTTAATGCAATACCCGGTTACGCTGGCCTTACCCAGTTTTCCCCCATAGGTCTGAGCCAAATAGTGCTTATCTTTAATACCCAGGATATAGACCGAGATGCCGGTTGTGTTTGCGCTCAAACCAATTTGATAGAACGCTCTGTTGCTTCCATCAGCGTATTTTATGGATCGAAGTCCATATCCGATATTGGGATTAGAAACGGTTCTACCTTCACCGTCTTTACCATCCAGAAACCACACTTTACAGGCTGGCATGATTTCCAGAATACTGCTGTGCAGTGCTTGCATATCACTGCGTTTGGGTTCAGGTTGGCTGGCAATATACGCTTCGATTTGTTCTTGTACGTTCATCATTGGCTGCTGGTTATCCATAAACTTTCCTGATGAGGTATTAGCGCTCGATCTGATACGTCAAAAACACGACACCATTGGCGAGAATCTTCGATTTAACCAGCTTCATGGGCGCATGATAGCCATCGGCGAACAGGCGAACACCTTTGCCCAGAACCAGCGGGTGCATCAGCACTTGAATCTCATCAATCAGGTCAGCGGCTAGCAGCGAATGAACGAGTTTCACACTGCCGATAATCCCAATCCTGCCGCCGGGCTGCTCTTTCACCTTACGGAGTTCCTCGATGGACTTGAGCGGTATCGAATTATTCCAGTCGGCTTTTTGCAGCGTTGTTGAAACGACGTACTTAGGCGAACTGTTAATCTTGTCAGCAATCCCGAATTCATTGTTCGTCAGGTTAGGCCAGTATCCAGTGAACATCTCATAGGTGACTCTGCCAAACAGGTAAGCATCGTTCTCGTGATTTTGGCGTTCAGTGATCTCGCCCATTTCCTCAGTTTGAAACGGAAACTGCCATGTTTCGGGCGCTTCGATGACTCCATCTGCCGACATGAATTCCGCCGCAACGATTTTTCTCATACGAATTACTCCATTAGGTGAAGGCACAAGACAAGAGTGTAATGTCATCCTATAGCCAGTGTAGAACAGATGTCTTTTTCAAAATTGTAAAAAACCGTCGCATTCATAAAACGCATCGACCTATGAATCAGGATAAGCATCCAGCTCTCGAAAAGACTTTTTGGCGTAACATCTGAAAAGACTTTTTGGCGTAACGCCTGAGAGCGCTTTGATCTCGCGAACAAAATGCGACTGATCGTAGAAGTTTAAATGATGTGCAAGATCGGTGAGTCTTTCAAACTGTCGCGTTTGCATTAGCCGTATCGCTTCATTAAAACGCTTCACGCGCATATAAAATTGTGGTGATAGACCCACCGTTTGGCTGAATCTTTTTTCAAACTGCCGCTCCGAGATATTCAAGCATTCAAGCAAATATTTGACGCTCACGCGGCCCACATTGTCCTGGATGATACGCAGACTTTCTTCTATTAATCGATCACGGGTTGTCGCTTGCTTGAGTTTTGACGCTAAAAAGTTGGTCAGTAAAGTAAGACGCGCCTGCTCATTCCTGGCTTCAAAGAGCTGCATATTCAGATCACCCGCTGAAAATTCACACAGGTCAACCAGATTATCGGTCAAGGCTGATGCGTTGATACCCAGCAGGGTTTGGAGTGCCGGCGGTTTTAAGAAAATCGTCGTCGTCGTGAAGGGGATTTTTTTGTAGCTCACAACATTGCGCTCGGTCGTTTGTCCGTAGACAAACAAAGTCGGTATGTCGGCGCGATAGCTGGATGAAGTCGTGATATGGTCAATCGGAGAGTGCCCGTTGTTGTGCTGGAAAACAATCCCCGGTAAGGCATTCAGATAGCCATTGGTGACCAGCTTCGTCTCACCGTCATGGCTTCCGGTGACAATCGCCTCGACATGTTCCTCAAGGATTTCAGGGATCGCAGCGAACTTATATTTCATGAGCCATTCCCCACGCTGTCTGCTTTAGGTCTGCCAGAATATCCGTTCGATTCCAAATAGTATAGCGCAAATATTCAGTATCGCGTGTCCGTTTTTCCTACCATATTGCCACTTTTCATCCTATTGGTTTGAATATTCGAACTTGCTTAGACTATTTGTTCTGGTGTAAAATACTACCGGACGAAATGGCTGTATCGCATGAAGCGCGGGAATTTGAGCAAATCTTGATCTCAAAATCCTCTGTGTCTCTGCGTGATCTCTGCGTCTCAGCGGTTCGTTTTTCTGATTATTGGAGGCAAATTGGCACTGAGGCTGCTTGAATATGGAAAAACTAGACAATGAGGCAGCCTCATTTGAGGGAAAATCGGACGTGAGGCTGCCTCCTTTTCCCTCAGGCTGCCTGCCCCCTCCCCCCACCATCGGGCAGCATCTTTTGCAGCGAAGATTGCAGCGGCAAAAATGTCCGCCGCCGCCGCGAAACCCTATCCTAACCTTGCTCTGGCAGCCGCGCGGCCGGGCCCCCACCACAAGGGAGAAAACGGCAGCCGTCACCCCCCACCCCCGGCGGCAGCCAAAATAGTATTTTCTATTCATGCTGCTTGGCTTATTAAAAGGATGGAGATTATCCCATAGGATGATTTTCTCAGCACTCAGGACTCAGTACATGGAAATAAAAACTCCCGTGTCGGGTCACACGAGAGTAATCCTGTCGGGGCGGCGGGATTCGAACCCACGACCTCTTCGACCCGAACGAAGCACGCTACCAGACTGCGCTACGCCCCGGATGAATTTCAGTCTACCGGAAAAGACCCTAAATAACAAGTGTGGGGTTATTACTCACAATAATGGATATGGATTCTATCAGGGCGCGGGTTATTGCTCTATAATCAACCCGCATTCACGTTCTCCGCACAGGGGTTTGAACATTGTTCCCCGCCCTTAAGCACACTGTTTCTGTGAGGTCTGTATGGTCGAAAATCAACCTTTCATATTTACCGAATGGGTTCGCGCCCAGATCAAAGAGCGTATGGGCGAATTGGGACGCACGCTCTATCGTCTGGGCGTTCACCCCGATATGGTCACGATTCTGGGCTTTCTGGTGGTGGCTGTCGCCGCGATTCTGGTCGGACTGGGCGAATTCCAGTGGGGCGGTGTCGTGCTGGTCATCGGCCTTCCGCTCGATGCTGTCGATGGAGCCGTCGCACGCGCGATGGGCAGACAGGGAAAGTTTGGAGGAGTATTAGACTCTACCCTTGATCGCTATGCCGACGCTTTAATTTTTGGCGGATTGAGTTATCATTTCGCTGTTCAAGGTCGGTTCGACTACATGCTGCTGGCGCTGGCAGCGTTGACAGGCGGTTTTGCTGTGAGTTATGTGCGGGCGCGAGCAGGTGAAGCCGGAATATCGGTGAAGGTCGGCCTGCTTGACCGTCTGGTGCGCGTGATTATCATCGTGACTGTTCTGCTGCTGCCATTTTTAATACCGGTGGGGTTGTGGGTGTTGGCGCTGGGCACAAACATAACGGCTTTACAGCGCATGTGGTTCGTCTATCGAAACACGTAAATAGAGAGGCTTTTGGATCATGAAGTTTGAGCAAGAAGGTATTCAGTTATTTAGCCAGATTCAAATCCGCTACTACGGATTAATTATCGTCTTTGCCATGCTGGTGGCGGCGACGATTGCGGCGCGGCTGGCAAAGCGCGATGGCAAAGACCCGGAGCATATCTGGGGCGCGCTGACCTGGGCGATTATCCCCGGTATCATTTTCGCGCGGTTGTTCTTTGTGCTGTTCCCGCCCGTCTCGCTGACCGCAGGCTGCTCGACTGCCAGCGTGACTGATGTATGCCGCGATACATCCTGGTTTTTACAGAACTTTTTTGATTTACAAAATGGCGCGATTGCCATTTGGAGCGGTGGGCTGAACATTTTTGGCGCTGTACTGGGCGGTTTTGCTGGCGCGTATATCTATATCCGTCGCAATAAACTGTCGCTTGGCCCCTGGCTGGACATCGCCGCTGTGGCGCTGCCGCTGGGACAGGCCATTGGTCGTTGGGCAAATTATGTTAATCAGGAACTCTATGGCACGGTGACAACCCTGCCCTGGGGTATCCAGATCGACTCCAAGCATCGTGTCGCGCCCTTTGGCAGCACCGTTGATTATCCTTATGCCACCACTTTTTTCCACCCGCTGTTCCTGTACGAATCGCTGTGGAGTCTGCTGGCGTTTTTCGTGCTGCTGAATGTCTACCGCCGCTTCCGCAGTCGTCTGCTGCCCGGTGATGTGTTCCTGTTCTTCATCATGCAGTATTCGGTGATTCGCTTCCTGCTGGAAAGCATCAAGGTCGAAGTGACCATGATCGGCAGTATCAATGTCTGGCAGGCGCTTTCCGTTGTCCTTTTCATCGGCGCGGTGGTATTCTTCCTGTATCGTCATCGTTCCGGCGCGGTTGCTGTGTCGCAGCCAGAGCCTCAACCGGAACCACCAGCCGAACAGCAGGCCGTCGAGCAGACACAGAGTTAAAGCAGTAACGATTTGCTTACGGGGAAACGGATACAAATCCGAATGATTTTCTCGTAGGGACACGATATATCGTGTCCCTACATCACACGAACTCTATTTAATTTCCCCATTAGTTCTCGAAGTAACAAAAACCCTCTCTCAAATTCCGAGAGAGGGTTTCGTTTGCAGCTTAACGGACGCTTGTCTTATTCGTATTGCAAGGCGCGGATGATGTCGAGTTTCGCCGCATTACGCGCCGGAAGAATGCTGGCGAACAATGCCAGTACGACACCCAGCACGACTGCTGCAATCACGCCCATCACCGGGAAAGTATAGGGCATCTGCCAGCCGATGGTGCCGAAGGCCATGATGAAGCCATAGCTCATGGCGACTCCTGCCAGAACGCCCATTGCCGCGCCGAAAATGCCGAGCAGGAGCGCTTCCGCTGTCACCATACGCCGCACCTGAATACGACTTCCACCGACTGCACGCACCACACCAATTTCGCGTGTCCGTTCCAGGATATTGATGGTCAGTGTATTGAGCAGACCCAATGCCGCTGGAATGAGGATAATCAAAGCGATCACATAGAACAGGCCAAAGGCTCCCGAAGTGGTCTTCATCAGTTCATCGCTATACTCGCCTGTCAGATGGGGCGTAAACTGCGGGTAATCCTGCGTAATCGTCTGGATTGCAGACAAGGCCGCCTGTTTATCAGCATCTGGCTTCAGATTCACCAGCAGCATGATGTCCTCGGTCTTATGGAAATCTGCCGCGATGTTGGCCTGTGAGATGAAAATCGCTGCAATCTTGAAGGTCAGCAGGTCATTCCCCACGCCAACCGCGTGATAGGTCTGCGGGCCATTTGCCGTTTGCAGGACAAAATCATCACCGATCTGCACTTTGAGGGTGGACTGCGCCAACGCGGTCAGAATGGCATTTCGTCCAGTGCCCAATGCCGGGAAAGCGGTAGCAGCATCGCCCTGATTGAATTGCAGTGAAGCAACTTTCGGGTACGTCTCAGGATCGACACCCATTACCTGGAGACTTTGCCCATTGGAGGGTGCTTTGGCATAGCGCATCGTGCCAACCGTCTCGACTTCTGGCAAAGCTTTAACCTTTTCAGCCAGTGAAGAGTCCGCACCGACCACATTGTCATAGATGCTGATCGACTGGGGCAGCAGAATAATATCGCTGGAGAAATTGACATTGGACAGGCTGGTAATCAGGTCGCCGAATGAGATCACGACGGCTGCCATCAGAATCAGCACCGCAAGGCCGATCATGAGCGTGCCGCCTGTAATCGCGGCACGTCCCGGCTGACGCACCAGATTGCCACGCGCCAGTTCACCTTCACGGGCGAATCCCAGCGTGAGCAGTGGACTGAACAGGCGTGAAGCTGGGATGACGAGACCGGGTGCAGCGATCAGGATGCCGATCAGGAACAGCATTGCACCACCGACAGCCCCTTTACTGCCCATAATCAGCAGCAGTATTGACAGCACCATCAAGGCAGCCCCAACAATCAGGCTCCAACGGGCGGCCTTCTGAATACTGGCAGGGGTGGCAGGACGCAGTGCTTCCAGCGGTGAGATTTTCCCGGCGGAACGGGCAGGCCAGTATCCGGCAATCAGGGCGGTAACCAACCCCAGCACTACCGCACCGATTATGGCTGGAGCATTGAGCTGTAGTTCCAGATTGCCGCGATGCAGGAAGTTGTTCCAGATGTTCCCCATGAAACTGATGCCTGCGCTTGCTATCATAAAGCCGAAAATCAACCCGATCAGCGTTCCCATAAGCCCCTGAATCAGACTTTCAATCACGATCATCTGGGTGATCTGACGACGAGTCGCGCCAACCGCACGCAGCATAGCGATGTCATGACGACGCTCAACCACCAGCGTTCGGAAGGTGTTGAAGATCAGGAATGCACCCAGAAACAGCGCCAGCACGCCAAGCAAATCGAAGATGGCAAATCCGACCTGCATTGCTGCTAATGCACTGGTGGGATCATTCTGCTCATTCAATTTGAAATTGTCGCCCAATGTCTTCTGTATATCAGCCGATACAGCATCGCGATCTGCACCCGCATCAATGGAAACATCAACATTGTTGATAAGCCCCGGCTGATTGAAAGCAGCCTGCGCATCGGGCAGCGTGACATAAATCTCCGGCGAGGAGAGATCGCCCTGTTCCGCCAGAAAACCGACAACCGTGAAGAACTTGAGGCCGCCTGCTGTCACCAGCGGGAAGGTTGTGCCGACTTTGAGTTCTGGCGCAAGTTCAGCGAGACCTGCCGGAAGTACAGCCTTACCCGTATCATCGGCCTGAAGGAAACGCCCCTCACTCACTGTATATTGGCGCACCTCGGACGCGGTTGTCGGATCAATTCCGATCAGCGTAAGCTGGGTGGTGTTGAGTTTGCTATTGTCCAAAGAAGGCAAGCTGAACTGACGACGCAGGACTCCGGTAACGGCGTGTACCTGTGGGACAGCGGAGATTTGCTGCAAGACTGCATCCGGGGCGAATGACTCGCCCGATACGCTCGTCACGCTGATGTCTGCGCCTGTAATGTTCGACAGACCCACCTTGAAGGCATTCACAGCAGACGGGAGAATCAGGTTAATGGCGAAAATCAGCGCGACACCAAAGACAATCGCCAGCGTTGTGAGGGCAGTACGCAGCTTGCGTCCGTAGAGATAGCGCAGCGCCATTAAGGTCATCTGCCAGGCTCCTGCGCCGATACTGTTGGTATTCATATTACACTTCCTAACTGAATGCGACTTTCGTCAACTGTTCGCGAATCTGCTCGGCGTTTCCCTGACCCTTCAGACGGTTATCATCAACGATCTTGCCATCCTTCAGGAAAACGATGCGGTCAGCGTAGGCGGCGACGCGCGGATCGTGCGTCACCAGAATCATGGTCTGGTTCCATTCGTCAACCGTATGGCGCAGCATTTGAATGACTTCATCGCTGGAACGAGAATCAAGATTTCCGGTAGGCTCGTCCGCCAGCACAACCGCTGGTTTGGCGACCAGCGCACGGGCTAAGGCGGTACGCTGCTGCTGTCCACCAGAAAGTTCCGACGGACGGTGACTCGCGCGGTCTGACAGGCCGACTTTTGCCAGCGCTTCATTGGCGCGTTTCATCGCTTCCGCGCGTGGAATGCCATCCAGAATCAGCGGAATAGCGACATTTTCCTGTGCTGAGAGGACAGGCACGAGATTGAAGAACTGGAAGACAAAGCCCAGCGACTTACGGCGCAGACGTGACAGCGCATCATCGTTCAGCGCGAAGATGTCCGCGTCGCGCAGCCATACTTTGCCGCTGCTGGGGGTATCCAAACCACCCACCAGATACAGCAGGGTACTTTTGCCTGATCCGCTTGGCCCCATGATCGCCAGAAACTCACCTTCCTCAACAGTCAGATTGACGGCATTGAGCGCGACGGTTTTCTGGCCATCTGCCCCATAGGTTTTCGTGAGTGATTCGGTGCGTACGATTGACATGTCCTTAGCCCTTTCGTTCAATTTCGGTTCAGTCCTCGGATGGACTGGGTTCCTGCAATTCGGATGGTTCCGCCACTTTACGCGGTCTGCCGCGCGGTTTGGGCGGCGCTGGCGTGGGCGGCGTGTAATTTTTAAGATCAGGCAGACGTGCCTCACACATTTCTATCCAGCGCAGATCCGCTTCCAGATGCATGATTGCGCTGTCCAGCAGCAGTATCCAGGGAAGCTGCGTTCGCGGGTCGGCGGTGCGGGCCATCTCAGTTACTTCGTGTAACTGTCGATAGAGTTCGCGCCGCTGGATCAACAAGACCTGTTCAGGGTTCACTGGCCCACCGACCAGACTCAGCACGAATTTGATGTAAAACGCATCCCCTAGCCTGTAATCCCGCACTTCCGCAGTCTGATACCAGTCTTGAAGTTCAGCCTTGCCCTCCTCGGTGATGAAATAGACCTTGCGGTCTGGCGCATCATCTGTTTCCTCAACCTCGTAATCCACCAGATTCGCGTCTTTCAAACGCGCTAAGGTGCTGGCGATTTGACCGGGTTTGACATCCCACTCCGCACTGACTACCAGATTCATCTGCTTGCCGAGTTCGTAGCCATGCATGGGGTGTTGATATAACAATGCCAGGAGTGTGTGTTTGACTGACAATTAAAACCTATACACTGCGTTTCTAGTTTTCAAAATAAACTATACACCCAGTGTCTAATTTTTGTCAATGGATTTCGACTGCGAGGAAATGGGCGAATTTACGTTTTTCACAAATGGATTTATGAAGCGGCGATTTTGTACAGGCGAGATATGCCTCACCCGATCAAATACATTTCACATCTGACTATCGCTCACCGATCCGCATTCGGTTTCACACTCAGAATCCGCATGACTTCGTAATGTATCGCCTGATGTGAAGTGCGAACTTCCTGCGCGGTCAACACTGCACCGACCAGCAAGGCACTCATCCCGCCGACGAATAACAGCATCACCAGCACGCCAACGGCATCGATATACATCACCGCTGCCAGCGCAATTGCGAACATGTCGAGGATGAAAATGGCTACCGCGATATAAACCGCTAAGACAGCATGATGCGCCAACCGATGATGCCGTACGAGGAGCGGAATCTGGTCATCAATTTCTTCCAGCCGTTCGCGATCAAGCGGCTGTTGAGCAGCAGCGCGTAACAGATCGAGGCGTTCCCGCGCCATCAGACGCAAACGGTCATTGATTGCAGCGTAGCGGCTGAGCAGTCCACCGAGCAAAATAGCACATGCGCTGACCATTACCACCGGGGCGATAATCAATTGAATCGTACTGGCGAGGGTTTGTAATTGCATGGGGTGTAAATCCGTTATTGGTTGTTGGTGATTAGTCCAGAAGAGATGAGTAAGCGTTTCAGGGGGAGTTTTTAGTTGTTGGTTATTGGTTCTTAGTTTCGGAATTAAGGCGTGAGGTTCACACTGCTTCGCCTATAATGAACGATACTTAAAACAAGGAGGGTATGTATGGAAGATAAAGATGCGAATTTGATCGCTGAATCCCGCCAGATTTGGGATACGAATGCGGAAGCATGGGATAAACGCATCGGCGGCGGTGGCGGTTGGCAAAGCACATTGATTGCACCCACAGTAGAGCGCATGTTGAATATTCAGTCCGGGGAAAGTGTGCTGGACATCGCCTGCGGCAATGGTCAGTTCAGCCGCCGTCTTGCCGAGTTAGGCGCTTCAGTGGTCGCATCAGATTTCAGCCCAAAGCTGATTGAACTGGCAAAAGGGCGGACTACCGAACATGCTGACCGGATTCGCTATCATGTGGTCGATGCGACGGATGAGTCACAGTTGATGGCACTCGCCGGGGTCGATAACCAGCGCTTTGACGCGGCAGTGTGCCTCAATGCGCTGATGGATATGCCTGCGATTGAGCCGCTGTTTCGTTCTATAGCAAAACTGCTCAAGCCGAACGGACGCTTTGTATTTTCGGTCATGCATCCCTGCTTCAATGGTTTATCGATTGCCATGCAGCCGGAATTAGCAGATTATGACGACAAACCGACCTATTCGATTAAAGTCTCGCGCTATCTTTCTACCGAAGTGACCAAAGGGCTGGCGATTTCCGAGCAGCCTGTGCAGCAGTATTACTGGCATCGTCCGCTGCATATGCTGCTCAACAGCGCGTTTGAGAATGGTCTGGTGATGGACAGGCTGGAAGAACCTGTTTTGAGGCCGGAAACACCCCCGAAAAGCGCGTTTGATTGGGCAAATTACGATATGCCGCCGCTGTTGTTTGTGCGGCTGCGTCCAGCGGGATGAGATAGCTGAAAGGGTACAATTTGTTGTGCCCAATTTTCTCTAAGTGGGTCATCGAAAGAAATCCAGGAAAAGTGATCGTTTTTGCGGCGGACCAATTATTGCCCAACACAAAACATACGAGAACCTGCATCTGAGCCTAAATCTACAAAATAGTCCCGTTTGTAAGACTCTTCCGCGGATTATGTAGATCTTCGCAGTTCTAGTACCCAGTATCCTGGTTTGAGCGGCGAAAAGCCTGTTTTGATGCAGCAGCCAGTCGGCGTGATACCAAATTCTACACAAAGTGCAGAAGAGTCTGTAAGCCCGGGAGGAAGTTAGCTAGATATCAAACCGAGTTCGATCAAAAACGTACCTCGGTCTCAGGCTACTCCAGCATTCCGAGCGTCAATCAGGGTACCACGAACACTACCGTGCCCTGACCGATAATCACACCGCTACGATTGGTGAACTGAATAGTCCCCGTGTATGTGCCGTCGGGTTGAAGGGTGAGAATGGCGCGACCAGCTTCGGGGCCAGTGGAGTCATTGCCATAGTACCAGGTCATACCTGTGATACCGCGGTTGAACACCAGCACACCCCAGTAGCGGACACCATCCACCCGAACCCACCCGCCGCTTCCGATCCGTGGGAAAAGACGTGTGGGAGTATAGGTGATGATGCCGGATTTCGCAGCCGTCTGATACGTGCCATTCCAGGTCGGAAGCGTTTGCGCCTGAACCTGGCTCCCGCCCGACAGCAGAGCGAAACCGACTAAAGACAAACAAATGATCATCATATGGATCATCATACGTCGTTTGAACATTGATACCTCCATTGAAGTCTGCGATGGAATTGACCCGGTACCATCGCATACCGTTTAGATTGCGCAGCCGACCTGGCTGCGAACGAACTCATGCAATATACAGGCCTAATCAACAGTATAATCTGAGACGGGGTGCCTGGCAGCATGACAAATGGCACCTACATGACGAATCAGAACACCCCTGGCTATCCTGACCATCTTTTGTTCATCAATAACCTTCTGGCTCCGGTGAGACGTGAGCCAGTATCAACCAGGCATAAGAAGCATCCTCCCCATCGTGTCGATTAGTCTCACTCTACACGGGATGGGGAGGAAATAGTTGTAGTGTTTATCAGCGGAGCAAGGCTTATGTCGCCGGGAAGAAGGTCTGAATCAGCAGGTAGACGTTCAGAACGATGATAATCCCTGTAACAATCCACGCGGTGATTTTCAGCCAGCGTGAATTGACAAATACACCCATCTTGGCGCGTTCGCTGGTGAACTGGACGAGTGGAACCACCGCGAAACTCAGTTGCAGCGAGAGAATGACCTGACTCAGAATGAGCAGTTGCCCGGTTCCGCGTTCGCCGTATAAGGCCGCTACAATCACTGCCGGGATAATCGCCAGCAAGCGGGTGATTAAGCGCCGCACCCAGGGACGCAGATGAATACTCAGGAAGCCTTCCATCACGATCTGTCCGGCTAAGGTTCCGGTGAGCGTGGCCTGCTGGCCGGAGGCCAGTAACGCGATAGCAAAAGCAACACTCGCCAGTGCTGCACCCAGTACAGGTGTCAGCAGCTTGTAGGCATCATTGATGTCCGCTACGGTTTCATAGGCCGTACCGTGAAAGGTCGCCGCAGCAACGATCAAAATGGCGGCATTGATGAAAAAGGCGAACAACAGCGAACCCGTAGAGTCGATGGTGGCGAACTTGATGGCTTTACGCTTGCCTTGTTCGGTCAATTCGAAGGCGCGGGTCTGCACGATACTCGAATGCAGATACAGATTGTGCGGCATGACTGTCGCGCCCAGAATGCCAATGGCGATATACAGCGCCGAGGGATTGAACAGGATTTGCGGCGAGGGGAGCAGATTACCTACGATGGCGCTCACTGAAGGCTGTGAAACGACGAGTTCGTAAGCGAAACACATGAAAATGACGAAAATCAGCGAGGCGACCAGCGCTTCAACATAACGGAAGCCGCGATGTTGGAGGAACAGGATAATCACAATATCCGAAGCGGTTATCAGCACACCGACTACCAGTGGTAGTCCGAAAAGCAGATTGAGCGCGATGGCTGAACCGATAACTTCTGCCAGATCGCAGGCGGCAATCGCGATTTCGCAAATCACCCACAGGAAAATCACCACTGGACGCGGATAATGATCGCGGCAGGCCTGCGCCAGATCGCGCCCGGTCACGATGCCTAATTTCAGCGCAAGATGCTGCAAGAGCATAGCGAACAGATTGGAAATCAGGATAACCGAAATCAGCAGATAACCGAATTGCGCACCACCTGCCAGGTCAGTCGCCCAGTTGCCGGGATCCATATATCCGACGGAAACCATCAGACCAGGGCCGACGAAGGCCAGCAGGGTACGCCAGAAACCAGCGTTTTTCGGGACAGGGACGGAAGCATGAACCTCCTGTAGAGAAGGCGCAGTTCGTGCTAAACGCCAACCAGACTCCGGTGGCTGTGTTGTGGCGGGTGGCGGGAGTGTATGATCGACCATGATGAAAACTAACCTCAATGTTCAATGTGGAATGGCTACTACATTGAATTTAGACTAACCTAAATATGTGTCGATTTTATGCCTAAAATTGGAGCCTGTCAACGGGCGACTTGGACTCTAATGGTTTAGCGCGAAATTGGTTAGTTATGCTCTGATCCACGTTTGCTTTCGGCGTAGCGCTGCGAGGAACGTTCCCGATCCAGACAGGCGGTACTGCAATAAAGGCGGGTTGCGCTCTTGCTCGTGTCGTAAAACAGCAGCACACAGCGCTCATTCTGGCATTTATGCAAGCGGCTCAGATCAAATTCAGTCAGCAGTTTGAGTGCTGACAGCGCAATAGGTAGCAAAATCCCAGCCTGCACCTGTTCATATGACCAATACACCCCGCCATTACGATTTTCAGCATCCCATGCCACTTGCGAGCATCCCATCCGCATGACCTGATTCAGCATATCCATATCGGTTGAAGCAGGCTGACTACCATCGATGATGGCAGTAAACAGGCGGCGCAGTGAATCGCGGAAGGTTTTGACCGCCGTCAATAAATCCCCATCAAAAATTGGCTGTGCGCCATATGCCCTGTCCATCTCCGGGCGATAATAACAGGCGGCGTTCCACCACGTCGCCACATCCTCCGGCGTTTGCAGCAAATCGCGATGCTTTCCACGAATCATCACGCGCGTATTCACCAAATCCAGCGCCAGCAGATCACCGTTGAAGGTAAACGGCCCACTCACAAGATCACTCATATTCAATCGCTTCCCACTCTACTTCCATTATATCCATACCAATCATCATATTGACATGGATATAAGAACTGCTCTATACTCACCAATATCCGCATCAAAAAATGTTTAGAAGCGGATATTCAAATTCGGATCACAACCTAGACGTGTTATAAGGAGCATTTGTTTCCATGTCCGAAGCACATACCACTTTCCAGACCGGTCACATTGGTCTCAACGTGAGCAATCTGGGACGATCAAAAGCATTTTACCAGCAGGTGTTCGGTTTTCAGATCGTAACCGAATCAGAGGCCGAGGAACGAAAATTCGCGCTGCTGGGTGAAGAGGGCAATGTCGTCCTAACCTTATGGCAGCAGAGTACGGGGTCATTTTCCAGGAATCAGCCGGGACTGCACCATCTGGCCTTCATGGTCAAGCACATCGATGACGTGGTTCATCTGGAAAAACGCCTGCGCGATATGAAAGTGCATCTGATTTACGACGGGATTGTTCCCCACTCGGAAGGAGCACATTCGGGCGGCATTTTCTTCGAAGACCCGGATGGCATTCGGTTGGAGGTGTTCAGTCCATCGGGCGCGGAAGGTCACGAAGTACCGTCCGATGGGCCAAGCTGCGGATTCTTTTAATTAAGGAGGATGGCTGATGACTTTCCACGAGGGTGAGCGTGAGATACAGGCACAGGCGGGTGTGCAGATAATGGCGCAGCGCGTCGGGCGCGGAATACATCCAACGATCCCACCTGCGGCTGAAGGATTTCTGTTGGAACAGATCATGGCAGTCGCCGGGACAGTTGACCGCGAGGGAAATGTCTGGGCATCGTTGCTTTCCGGCGAACCGGGATTCCTGAATCCGCTGGATGAACATACACTGCTGATCGAAGCGACTCCGGCGGCGGGCGATCCGCTGCTGGATAATCTGGCCTCCAATCCGAATATCGGTCTGGTGGCGATCACCTTTGCTGACCGACAGCGGGTGCGGGTCAATGGCACGGCGGAAGTGCA
Organism: Aggregatilineales bacterium; assembly: GCA_044226645.1. Lineage (GTDB taxonomy): Bacteria > Chloroflexota > Anaerolineae > Aggregatilineales > Phototrophicaceae > CFX2. Next base: position 3,955 of record JBGAGR010000111.1, on the reverse strand, counting down.
TCCCGACGGGATTTGCGTGAATGTCCGGCAAGCCTACGCCAATTGCCAGAAGTACATTCAGGCGCGTGTCCCTCGTGAAGTCAGCCGGGGTGAAAGCGAACCACAGAAATCGAGCATTCTAACTCCTTCACAGCAGCAGATGATTTCACATTCGGATACCTTCTTCATCGCCAGCTATCATCCTGAAGGCGGCGCGGATGCCTCGCATCGCGGCGGCAATCCGGGGTTTGTGCGCGTCGTGAACACCAGCCTGCTGGAATTTCCCGATTATTCCGGCAATATGATGTTCAATACGCTGGGGAATATGGCGATTAATCCACAGGTTGGGCTGCTGTTCATTGATTTCGAGCGCGGTACGACGCTGCAACTCAGTGGTCAGGCGGAGATCATCTGGGATGCGGAGCAGGTTGCGCAGTTCCCCGCAGCCGAGCGACTGATACGTTTTTCCGTCGGTCAGGTCATCGAAACCATCAACGCGATTCCGTACCGCTTCGATTTTCTGCATTATTCCCCATTCAATGCCCCGGTCATGAAATAACCGCCTTCAGTTATGGGACGCACCTCCATGCGTCCCTGACTTGGACTTATCGCCATGAAAGTCGTTCTGACTCATAATCATCTGCCTCTCAGATAAACGTATGGAGCGGCATGATGGCAGATGAGTCACGATTCCCCGTTATTGATGGTCACAATGACGTGCTGATGGATTATGCCCCGGTTGGTAAGGGCGAGATCAGCAGCTTTTTCGAATGGGTTCCTGAACGGCAAATGGATTATCCGCGCGCTCAGGTAGGCGGATTAAGCACAGCTTTCTTCGCTGTATTTATCCCGGATGAAGAATCTGAGGCGATGATTCACAGTTTTGATCCAGCGGTTGAATACGTACTGCCAGCGTTGAAGCCCGATTATGCCCAACGCATGACGATGGCGATGGTCGCGAATCTCTACCGCATTGAGCGGCAGTCACAGGGAAAAGTCCGCATCGCCCGTTCGGTCAGAGACATCGAAGCCTGTTTGATAGAGAACGTACTCGGCGCGGTGCTGCATTTCGAGGGTGCAGAGGCTATAGACACGGATTTACACGCGCTGGAAGTGTATTATCAGGCGGGGCTGCGTTCGTTGGGGCTGGTATGGAGCCGCCCAACGCTGTTTGCTGAAGGCGTTCCGTTCAAATTCCCCCATTCACCCGATACTGGCCCCGGCCTGACCGATGCTGGAAAAGCACTGGTACGCGCCTGCAACAACCTCGGCATCATGATTGATCTCTCGCATCTGAATGAAAAGGGCTTCTGGGATGTCGCCAAACTCTCGGACGCACCGCTGGTAGCGACTCATTCAAATGCCTGGAATCTATGTCAGCTTCCCCGCAATCTGACCGATAAGCAGTTGGATGCGATCAAGGAATCGGATGGTATGGTGGGCGTGAATTTCGTGGTCATGCTGGCGCGGGAAGATGCGCGTGACGATGCCGATACGCCCATCGGAACCTATGTGCGCCATCTTGATTATCTGGTCGAGCGGCTGGGGATTGATCGTGTCGGCTTCGGCTCCGATTATGGCGCGGCGACTGTCCCGAATGCCATGCCCGATGCCAGCGCTTTCCCGAAGTTCATCGCAGCGCTGCGACAATCTGGCTACGATGATGCCGCCCTGCGCAAACTCACGCATGAGAACTGGCTGCGCGTCCTGCGCAAGACGTGGAAATAGGATAATCGGGTAATCTGTCGGGCGGCGATTTATGCTATGATAACTGTACATCTGTTCTGTATACCCACCTACCGAGGATAAAACCGATGTCGTTGAATATAGCCCTGCTGCAACTGGCGGCCTGTGGAAATGACCAGCAGGCGAATCTGGAAAAAGGTGAGCGTTTTTGCCGGGAGGCTGCCAAGATGGGCGCAGATATCGCGCTGTTTCCGGAGATGTGGAACATCGGCTATCAGTTCCCGGATTACAAACAGCCGGACGCACTGGCGACCTTCGCGGCACAGGCTGTCGGGCGTGACAGCGCATTCGTCCAGCACTTCAAAAATGTGGCACACGAATTGCAGATGGCGATTGGCATCACTTACCTCGAACAATGGCCTGAGCGTCCACGCAACAGCCTGTCGCTGATTGATCGTCACGGCGAAATCGTGCTGGCACACGAATTGCAGATGGCGATTGGCATCACTTACCTCGAACAATGGCCTGAGCGTCCACGCAACAGCCTGTCGCTGATTGATCGTCACGGCGAAATCGTGCTGCACTATGCCAAAGTGCATACCTGTGAATTTGATAGCGAATCCATGCTCACACCGGGAGATGGATTCCCGGTAGCGGATTTGGACACGGCTGAAGGAACGGTCAAAATGGGCGCGATGATCTGCTTTGACCGCGAATTCCCGGAAAGCGCTCGTATCCTGATGCTGAACGGCGCGGAGATCATCCTGACACCGAATGCCTGTGGGTTGGAAATCAACCGCCTGAGCCAGTATCGGGCACGCGCGTTTGAAAATATGGTGGGGATGGCGATGGCGAATTATGCCGCACCGGATCAGAATGGTCACTCGGTGGCCTATGATGGTATGCCGTTCAGCAATGCGCCGGAAGGTCAGGACAAGCTGCCGCACGATATGACGCTGGTCGAGGCAGGCAGCGCGGAAGGAATTTATATCGCGCGATTCGATGTGGAGGCACTGCGTCGTTATCGGGAATATGAGGCGATGGGCAATGCTTACCGTCGTCCGCGTCTGTATCATGCGCTGGTGGATGAGCGGGTTGAGCCGCCATTTGTGCGGAAAGACGCGACGCGCTAGTGTAAAACGGGCAGTCAGTGAACAAGGTGGGGAGAATTCGGAGATTTGATGATGGTTTTTAAACGATTGGCACTATTCATAAGCCTGATTGCGCTGGCGGTTGGATATGGCGTGACCGGAGCGCAAAGCGGCGCATGGTCAGTGTGGTTACATGGCATCGGCAGCAGTCACATGATTCAGGTGGATAACAGTGGGCAGGTAGTGAATGATCTCGAACTGCCGATTCCGCAGGCTTTTACGGCAATTGAGGGCAATGTCGCTGTCTCGCCGGATGGAATGCTGATCGCGATGGTGGTGAGCAACGAAAACCAGAGTGAGTATCAGTTTCGGCTGTATGATGTGCGTACACAGGCGGTCAGTGTGACTTACAATATGCCGCAAATTTATGGTCACAGCTTGTGGCTGCACACGGGGCAATCCCCATTCAGCGAGGGAGCCGCCTCAGTGGCCTTCGGCTATTCCTCTGACCCGCATGAATGGAGCCTCGTCGTGCTGGATAGCAAAAGTGGTGCGGTACTGGCGACATTATCCAGCGACCAGCCAGCGATGGCGGCTTTTCCCCAACTGGAAGCAGAGTCTGCAGTGCCGTATGTTCAGCAGTTCCTCAATAACCAGGTGATTTTCACCCTTTCTGCGCCGGAACATTCAGAGCAGACCACCTCTTTTCGCTGGATGCTGGATAGCAACACAGTGGAAGCGGAGCCGTTCTACACCAGTTTGGAGACGGATATTTTCGCACCGAGCGGCGATGTGATTCAGGCGGCATTCTGGGACGGTCTGCCTAATAATCGGGATGCGTTCCGCTATGGCAATCAGCAAAATGTATTGCAAACACTCTCGGCGGATAAAAGCGCTGTGCGAACCTTTTTTCACAGCCCTGACGAATCGCTTTTTATGCCGCGTTTTGTGCAGAACGGGGAACGGATTGTGGTCGGAGCCTTTACCGCCGAGGGTCAAATACAGCCCTATCGGCTGCTGGAACGAAATGGCACGCTAGTCGGTGAGTTCAGTGTGGATTTGATGAGCGGTCTGGCAGGGCTGACGGACGGCTTTGTTTATGTCGCGTCTCCTCTCGATCTCTCTCAAAATACACGTCTAGTCTATGTCAACACACGGGAAGCAAATGGCTTACAAAATCCAGTGGAACTCTGGCAGTC
>JBGAGR010000110.1:0-20919 GCA_044226645.1 Aggregatilineales bacterium | reverse complement strand
ACAACGCCAAACGGCGATGCGTTCGAAGCCCCGCTGCGAGTCATATTGTCCAGAATGCCCGTTCCGATCATCGGGATCGCGAAGGCAATCGTCACCAGAATAACCCCGAAAAACGAAATGATCGGAAAGATAATCAATTCCTTATCGGATCGAAGAACGCCGTAACTGGCCTTGACCAGTTCCCAGCTTCGGCTGAAGCGCTCAAACATAATTCTTGCTCCTCTAATGCTCGTACTCATGTTGATTTTAGCACTATTTCCTTAGATTACGCACGCGAGCAGCAAAAATTTTATAAGTTCTGTATCATGAGCACCACACTAAATAGTGGAGGGTAGCACTGCATTAACGGGGATGTTGTCTTTAGCAAGGCATTCTCACCAGGATTTTGCCTCTTCTCCCCTCGCCTAGGCGTACTCGCCGGTTGGGAGAGGGGTCGGGGGTGAGGGCTTCTGAGCGTATCCACCACTTATTGAAGTCCTGCCTAGTGGAGACCTCGTAGAAAACCATGAATCAACGCATCATAGAACCTGATCGGCCTGTTGGCTACTGGCAGCTTCTTAAACAGAATCCACGCTTTCGGACGCTGTGGATAGCACAGCTTATCTCGACGGCAGGCGACTGGTTCAACAGCGTAGCCGTATTGGGTTTGGTCTTGCAGCTTACACGCAGCGGCCTCGGAGCGAGCCTGGTTCTGCTGGCAAGCTCAGTCCCCATGTTCTTCCTGATGCCCATCGCCGGGCCAGTGGTGGATCGTTTTGACCGCCGCAAGTTGATGATCCTCTCGAATCTTTTCTCGGCAGGGGTCGCCCTGCTGTTCATCCTCGTCAAAACGGAAGATAGTGTCTGGCTGCTGTACGTCGCCAGTATTTTGCTGGTCGTCTCGGCCTCGTTCTTCAACCCGGCCAGTACGGCCAGTATCCCCAACATTGTGACGCGCGGCGAGTTACTTTCCGCCAATGCGCTGGGCGGTTCGGTCTGGGAACATTGCGGCCAGTACTGGTCGTCTCGGCCTGTTCTTTCATACGGCCAGTATCCCCAACATTGTTTACTTTCCGCCAATGCGCTGGGCGGTTCGGTCTGGGGAATCATGTTGCTGGTCGGTTCGGCCTTGGGCGGGATTGTCTCGACCCTTTTTGGTCGCGACGCGGCGTTTGTCATCAATGCACTGTCGTTCTTGCTTGCGGCTGGCCTGATCGCGCGGATCGAGATTCCGAGTCCTAAGCCGACTCACAAAAAGATGACTCCGGTCAAGGATTTCATCGAGGGGATGCGCTATCTGCGTGAGAATCTGCCGTCACTGGCGCTGGTGGGGATCGAGTTCGGTTGGGGTTTTGGAGCCGGGGTGCTGGTTCTGCTGAGTGTGTTGGGAACACAGGTTTTCCACGCGGGCGATGCAGGAATCGGGATTCTTTACACCGGGCGCGGGCTGGGTGTGCTGACCGGCCCGTTTCTGGTGCCTGCCGTTGCCGGAAACAATATCAGGAAGCTGCGCAGTGCGATCTGGTTGTCATTTTTGGTGACCGCCATTGGCTATCTGATAGTCGCCTATGCCGGTTGGAACGATACCTTGTGGCTGGCATTCTTCGCGCTGATTTTTGCGCATTTCGGCGGCGGAATCGTCTGGGCGGTGAGCAGCATACTCCTCCAGATCACGACACCGGATCGGCTGCGGGGGCGGGTATTGTCCGTCAATGGCGGGCTTGCCACACTCGGATCAGGCATATCAACACTGCTCTTCGGGTTTGCGCTGCAAGCGGGCAGTTCACCGATGATACTGGCTGTTGTTGGTGCTGCCATCTTTGCCCTGTCCGGCCTATTCTGGGGACTGCTCACAGCACGCGGCCCATTTCATATCTCCGAAGCCACAATGGTCGATTCCGAACAGCGCCTCACTCCCACACAGTCGGCTGATTAGAGCGTCTTCTGAAAATACTCAGACATAACGGGACAACAAAGAGGCTGGATGCCAGGTAGATAAATCCTCGCTGTGGGAAAGATCGCGCTCAATGTCTTTGCTGCGACGACGAAAGCACCCCAACGAATCAGGGCAATCGCATCAAATCTTCTAATCACGATTTTTTCCCTCACAGCAAGCGGCACGAGCGCATTTAAAAGCCCCTCGCCCTGAGGGAGAGGGGTTGGGGTGAGGGTTTAAAGGGCTGTAAAGGCTCAGGTTTATTTTGATGCAATTGCCCTGCCCAACGAATGGAGAACCGAAAATAACCTCATATAAGCATTCGTAGTCGGTGTAGGGGTGCATCGCGAAGCGCCCTCTGGAAATCATATACGGTGCTGTGTTTCCCGTAGGGGAGGGTCTCAGACCCTCCCATGACGCTCTGGACTAACAACCAGAAACCAACCACTAACAACCCACTTTCCTACCGAAAAGTTTACCAAAAGGTAACCCTTTTGTCTCCCATTTCTGCTATCCTGTATCTGGTGCATCAAATCAGCGGTCTTGTGCCTTGACTCGGAACTTGGAACTAAGCACTCAGGACTTTTCTTCCCGCTCCCGCCGATCTGTTTTCTCGGCGGTGGCGGCGAAAGCGGGAACTATCGACTTTTGACTAGGAACGCAGCACTTGGAACTTGGAACGAACAACTGCCGCACCTTCCAACGTTCGATGATGATCGTCATGCCCGACATCATTGTCCGGACGACAACGACGACAATCCTCCCTCGCAGAGTTGTCGCCGCGACAACATCCGACATAAACCTTCATCATCCATGAACATGAAGGTGAAGATGATGAAGATGAAGGTTCGATGCCAATGCCAGTGCCATAATCTTCCGCCACCGCCACAGCCGCCGCCACCGCCACAATTTTTCCCTTAACTTGTGGCCGCGCCGCCACAATTTTCTGGCAACTGGCAGCTTTCTGATGACTGACGACTATCGACTTTAAAATGAAAATGAAAATGAGAAAGAAGAACAAGAAAAAGAAAATAAGCCACCACCATAATTTCTGGAAACTGGTAGCTGGTAACTGGTAACTGGTCACTCTCTGTCGACTAACGACTGTTGACTAAAAGCTAATAACTAACCGCTAATCGCTATCAACAAAAACGGGCGACCCTTTCGGAATCGCCCATCGTGAATCTAGACCTTATCGATACAGCATCAACCGCCCAGAACGCTGTTGACGATCATCACGCCCAGAGCATCATCTAACTCGCTGATGGGAACTTCCTCCAGCAGCGCTGAAATCGATGCCTTGACGTATTCAGCTTCTTCCGGTGGCAGCGTAATCGCCTCGGAAATCATGCGCCATAACAGCCCTGCTTCATCACGCGCACGATTTAAGGCACGCGCCAGTCGTAGAACGACCAGTGTGTCCAATTCCTGTGTTCCGGTTGGGAATAATCGCAGGCTGTCATCATCCATCCAGGTTTCCAGCCGGAAGCCAAACAGCGCTTTCGTGCCCACCAGGGCTAGAAGCTGCTGGTCGATTTCCGAAATGCTGCTGTCGGCTAAATGATCGGCGAGCAGAGCGATGGCTTGCTGGTTGTTGTTGGAAGCCGTGTCGTAACCACTGGCCTTCAATAACGCCTGCGCCGCTCCTGTAACTGCTTGTGTCAGAACATGATCGCGCTGGTCAAGGATTTTCCGATAAAGTGCCTGCCGCTGTGGGTCACGTGATCCCGCGATTATTTTGAGGCGCTCAATGGGTGTGTGGCTGGTTCGTTCTTCGGCATGTTGGGAAATCCAGCCCGGCGGGTCGCTGGCTGGAAACGACTCGCGCGAGGCTTCCTCAACCGCATCGATGCGTGTCTGGGGGTCGCGGCTTTCCTGATAGCGGTCTGAGCCGTTCTGTGGGTCTTTCTGCTCAGAATGATGATTGTCTTTCTGATTCGTCCCTTTCATAATTTACCTCCAAACCGACATAACAAAATGGTTTCGAGATGAAGTATCAATCAAGGCTTGTTTCTTGTATCATAACGCCTATGAACCCGATGAGCAATTACCTTCGGCCTATTTTTACCTGTATGTTTTTCCCAATTCGTCGAATTCCTGTGGTCTTGCTGCTGCTTTTTGCCGGATGCAGCCCCGCGCAAAGTGTGCCCACCCTGCCTCCTGCGACGCTAGATGCCTTTCGCGCTTCCCTGACCGGAAAAATTGCTTTCGTATCTTCACGCTCAGGCCGTGATCAGATTTACACCATGCAGGCCGATGGCTCCAGCGTTGCCTTCCTGAGCGGCGAGGGAGATCGTGATAACAATCCGGTCTGGTCGCCGGATGGTCAGCAGGTAGCTTTCGATGTCATGCACGGCGGTAAGCCCAATATCTATCTCATCAATGCCGATGGCTCGAATCTGCATCCCCTCACCAGTGGCGACTCAGGTAATCTTGCCCCCAAATGGTCGCCGGACGGTCAGCAAATCGGTTACACCTCCTATCTCAATGCCCACACGCAGCTTTTTTTCATGAATGCCGATGGCTCGAATGCGCGTCACATGACCGATGATCTGACCGGGAACGAGGTCGCCGGATGGTCGCCGGACGGTCAGCAGATTTTATTCACTTCCGAGCGTGACGGTCTGGAAGAAATTTACCTCATGTTGCGCGATGGTTCGGCTGTGCGCCGCCTGACCGATACCGATAGTCAGAATTTATACCCTGCCTGGTCGCCCGATGGACAAACCATCGCCTTTGTCAGTGATCGTGATAACGGCGATTTTGAAATCTATCTCATGAAGCCGGATGGGTCAGATCAACGCCGCCTGACGGATTCGATTGGTGATGATATTTCGCCTGCCTGGTCGCCCGATGGTCGCGCGATTGCCTTTGTCTCCAACCGCAGCACCGCCTATGAAATTTATGCCATGAGTGCCGATGGCTCGCTGGTCGTTCCATTGACTACAGGAGGAGGCAATGCTGCGCCAAACTGGACGCGCTAGGGAACTTATCCATCACGTCCGCAGCCATCCGGGGTTATATGCGCTGTTAGCTCCTTATCTGTTGGGTACGCTTCTGCTGGTGATTATCCCGGCTGCGATTGCTATCGTCCTGAGCCTGACCGCCTACGATTCGCTGTCGCCGCCCATCTGGAACGGGTTGAATAATTTCGTCTTCATCTTCCAGTACAAGGCCTTCCTGTATGCCATGCGTAACACAGTGGGTTTTATCCTGCTGGCGGTTCCGCTGCGGATGCTGGCGATGCTCGGTCTCGCGCTGCTGCTCAGTCAGCCGCGCCGGGGCGGGACGCTTTATCGTATCGCTGTCTATCTGCCAACGGTTATCCCAGACATCGCTTACGCTTTACTCTGGACATGGATTTTTAATCCCTTGTTTGGCCCGCTTAATTTCATTCTGACCAGCTTAGGGCTTCCCGCCCCGTTATGGATGGTTGATCGCAGCACCGTCGGCTGGATTGTTCTGTTCATGTCGCTTTTTCAGATTGGGGAAGGCTTTGTCGTGCTGCTGGCAGCATTGGGCGACATCCCATCGGTGTATTACGAAAACGCGGCAGTAGATGGCGCAACTTCACGGCAGATGTTCCGTCAGATCACTTTTCCGCTGCTGCGTCCCTGGCTGCTTTTGCTGACTTTCCGCGATATTCTGGTCGGGGCGCAAGCCATTTTCACCCCGGCTTTTATCATGATGGCAGGCGAACGAGCGTATACCGTCTGGTTCATCCCGCAGATGATCTACGAGGAATCCTTCGGGCGCTTCCGTTTTGGAGTCGCTTCGGCGGTCATGGTCATCTGGATGATTATTGCGGGACTGCTGCTATATGGTGCCTATCGTTTCGTGCGCGGTTGGGGCTACGCAGACGAGGTATAAGGAGTGAAGGTGCAGTTCATACACCCTCACCCATGACGTTTTTACCGCTTAACGGGATGCTTCAGCCAGCTTTTCCGGCAGCGTGTGTTGCTCGGTAGCCTTGCGACGTGCAACAATCATCCAGCGTGGATTATTAAGCTGCCAGATCGTAGCGCGGCAGATCATCTCCTTGATGAAAGCGCCCAGCCGTCCGGTGAAAACCTGTTCCTTCGGCGTATCATCCCATTCAACCATTTGCACCAGTCCATCATTACGCCCTAAACTGATGCAGCGGATTGTGTAGGCGAAATCGAAGGCATGATGGGTATTGCCCTGTATCCGCACAGCCACTTCATCAGCCGCATATGATCCCATCGGCATGGCGGTCGCGCAGGCCATCCGAATCGACATTCCCATTGCGTCACTGGCATACGCGGCATCACCCACCACGTAAATTGTCGGATGTGAAACCGAGCGCAGATGGTCATCGACAAGCGCCTGACCCTGTTCATTGACTGCTAGTCCGGCTTCCCGCGCCAGCGTCGGAACCGCGAATGCGCCTGCCCAGATGCACAGGTCGTAATTCAACACGCCGCCCTCGTATTCCACCTGATTGGCTGTAATGCGATTGATGGTCGCGTTATCCGTCACAGCAATACCGAGTCGATCAAACGTCTTACGCAGATAAGTTTGTCCTTTTTGTGACAACTGGGCACCAAAGTCGTCGCGCGTAATCAGCGAAATCTGCAAGCCGGGATAGGTTTCCGCCAGTTCACTGGAAAGCTCGATTCCGGTCAGCCCACCGCCGCAGATAACCACCCGTCCACCCTGGGACAGTCCCAGCAGCTTTTCGCGCATCTGAAGTGAACTCTCCTCGTTTTTGAGCGATAGGGCATGATCTGCCGCGCCGGGAACGCCCGAAGCATCGACAAAGCTCCCCAGCGCATAGATCAGGTAATCGTAGCTCACAGCCACTTCACCAGCCCCCGTTCTCACAGTGAGGGTGTGTGCTTCCGGCGCGATGTGAATTGCCCATCCCTGCATGAAGCTGATGCCTGTCCCCGCCAGCATTTTGCTGATGGGTATATGCGGCATTTTCTGATTGGCGGCAGTCTGGTGAAAACGGATGCGCTGGACGAAATGGTCGGCTGCATTCACCAGCGTAATATCAACAGCCTGCCCGGATGTTTTATGGGCTAAACGGCGTGCAGCCATAATCCCGCTGTAACCACCGCCCAGAATGACAATACGTGTCTTGTTCAAGATGTCGTCTCCTTACATTCATCACACTGATTTGTGTGCATTTCTGTAAAAGTAGACGATTGAGCAAGTCGTTTTGTGATTCTGCTAGGCGCTGTCGCGGGAATCGAAGTCCTCTTCAACTTCTGGTTCCGGTATAACAGGCATCGAATCCAGTTCATAGAGCAGCGAATCGGAACGCAATCCTTCTTCCAGCAGGGCTTTCATCTCCAGTGCGCGGGCGATGATGGCATCGATCTCATCCAGTTTCTGCCGCGCCAAAGCTCTCCAGCGTTCGGAGAGGGTACGGCTGTTACTGTCGTCATAGAGCAGCGTGCGGATTTCCGGCAGCGAAAAATTCGCATCCTTGCCAAGCTGAATCACCGCCAGGATTTGCAGTACCTCGCGAGTATACCGGCGCTGACCACTGACGCGCTTTGGCGAGGGCAGCAAACCGATGCTCTCGTAATAGCGCAACGTGGAGGTCGCCACCCCTGCCAGCCGCGCGATTTCGCCTATCGTAAGTTCATCCATAGCCATATTATGGCATTAATACCGCGTCGGCGCAGTGCTTTGTACTCTTGAGCCTCTGATGCTATGATTAATTTTTTGAACGAGGGGCGCGTATCTTGCAGCATGAGCAAGAGGATTGTTGATAATGGCTTTAAAGTCTCCCAGACAACGAATTTCCGCACCCCCCAATAAACAAGAGTCACGACTGATTCAAACCAATGATGCCACTGTAGCTGATGAAGTGCCCCTGAATCAGAAGGTATTGAATAATCCCGCGCGACTTTCATCCACTCAAATCGTGCAATTGCAGCGTACCATCGGCAATCAGGCCGTCATCCGTCTGCTCGGTCACGCCCAACCCATCCAGAGAAAAGTATTTATTGGCGCGAAAGAGGCGTACAAGCAATATAAACCCGAAGAAAATGATCCGGATGCCTTAAAAACTCTGGCTGCGGATGGTATCACCCGACGTTTTGTAAGCCCTGATGAAGCAAAAGCTTTTGCAGGTGGTCAAACCGATAATATGGGCTATATGGCTGAAAAGAAACGATGGGTCAGGTTGGGCAAATTTACGGTCATTGGCGAAGATCATAGTGATCCCGCCGCACCCATTATCACAGCAACGAAAACCAAACGCTTCCGCTACGAAGGGTTCAGCACGTATTCGGAAAAGCGCTTAAAACATGATGTATTGGCCGACCATATACGAGCTAATAATGAAAAGCGGTTTGCCAAGAAAGGTTTGGAGTCTGACAAAGGAGAGCATTCCGCAGAAGACGCTGTACCTAAATATGCTCGCGTCATGCCAGATATGAATGCCCTGATACAAAATCAACTGATCAATACGGTTCCTAAGGATTTGAATGTCAAGCCAATAGATGTACCTTACTTAGAACCCGGAAAGAAATTCGATACGGATTATTCACTGGCACACACCCTCCATCTGGCTTTCCTGGAAGCCATGATTTACCTTACCTCCTATAAGGGCAGTAATACGAAAGATCCACTGGATCAGTTTTACCAAAAACATTCCGAACAGATAGAGAACTCTATCATAATCATGCAAAAGACAGACGACACCATTCCTGATTATCAAACATTACCCATTACTAAACATATGAAGGATCTGATCAGCGCCTTTGCTAAGGCCGCCAAGAATGAACTCGGTGAACAGCCAAAGGATATTAAGCGGTTCAAAGCCAAACTGGACACGACGGACGAATCCGTTGTGTCGATTACGAAAAAGGCAAAGAAACAGGATTATTTACGTGACCTGTCTATGTATAAAAAGATTTTAGAAGCAAATGGTAAAGATTTGCTATTTATCATTGGTGAGGCACATCGCAGAAAACTTGCGCCTCTTTTAGCAGCCGACAAAATTGAAAACATATTTTACGACAAACTGTTAGAAGCTGAAAAAGCTGAAGATGCCAAAGCTGAAAAAAGCGCAGAAAAATAGCCGTATCTACCACATCATCAGGGAAACTCAATGAAAATTATGACCGTCGTCGGCGCGAGGCCGGAATTCATCCAGACTGCGCCTGTTACCAAAGCCATTCGCAAGCGTCATACCGAGATTCTGGTGCATACCGGGCAGCATTATGACGATAACATGTCCGCCGTGTTTTTCAGCGATCTCGGCATCCCTGCGCCGGAGATCAATCTGGAAGTCGGGAGCGGCAGTCACGCCCAGATGACTGGACAGATTATGATGAAAATGGAAGAAGCCATTTTGCGCGAAAAGCCGGATTGGGTGCTGGTTTTCGGCGATACCAATTCGACCATTGGCGCGGCGCTGGCAGCCAGCAAAATCCATGTCAAAGTGGCACATATCGAAGCCGGACTGCGCAGTTATGACCGCAAAATGCCGGAAGAAATCAACCGCGTGATGACCGATCACCTGAGCAACATGCTCTTTCCGCCGACGCAGGCGGCTGTCGATAACCTGAAAAAAGAGGGCATTACCGAAGGCGTAAAACTGGTCGGTGATGTGCGGGTGGATGTGGTCATGGACACTGTCCCGCGTGCCCGTAAGGAACAACACAAGCTGTTCGCGCAAACGGGGCTGAAAGCGGGCGAACCTTTCGCGCTGGCGACCATTCACCGCGCCTCGAATACCGATGACCGCACCCGTATCACGGATATTGTGGCGGCTTTCAATACACTGGATTTACCCGTTGTGCTGCCCGTCCATCCCCGTTTGAAGAAAATGATGGGCGAGTTCGATCTGAAATTCAGTGGCAATGTCCGCCCGATTGAGCCGATTGGTTTTGTCGATATGATCGCGCTGCTGGATGCCTGCAAAATCGTCGTGACCGACAGCGGCGGCTTGCAGAAAGAAGCCTATATGCTGCGCCGTCCCGGTGTGACGGTACGCGATACGACAGAATGGGTGGAAACGGTGCAGAGCGGTTGGAATCGCCTGACCGAACCTGCTGATTTCAAAGCGGCTGTCGCGGAAGCGCTCAAACCGCCGCCGGAATCGCATCCTGATTTCTATGGTGCGCCGGGTGTCTGTGACCGGATTGTGGATGCACTCGAAATAGGAATGTAACGTTAAGAAATAGGTGGCAGCGTATTTGAGGACAGCTTCAAACTGTCCTCTTTTGATTCCAACTTCCCTCTAAACCTGTCATGGGATTCCCCTGCCTTTAATCATCTACCAACGAGGGAACGAGACGTTTAGCGCTACAATGAAGGCATAGATGAGCATTTAACAGACTGGAATTGAAATGTTAGTCAAGCGATTCTTATTGCTAATCATCATGGTTGCAAGCTGGGTGATGGTTTTCCCAGCGGCGGCGCAAAGTTCGCAGCAAACCTTTACCTCGCAGGACGGACTCGTTACCTTCAGTTATCCCAATGGCTGGTTTGCGACGGAAGATCGGAGTTCGATTACGCTGCAAAATAATCAGGATGGCGTAATCGATGGAACGGGTAAAATTCGTTCGGGTCAGGGTGGTTTTACCCTGTTTGTATTCTCTCAGAATGATCATACCTCGACTATCAACCGTATGTTGAGCGGTGCGAACGCGGTAGAAAAGCTGCAATCTTTTGTGAATACGCATCCGGTACTCTTTGACAATATAGGATCAGTGGACGCAACTACAGTAGGCGAACATCCCGCTGCACAGGCTGTGGGAACCTATGTGAATACGAAGAATGAAGTGGAAGTTCTGCTGGTGGATTTCGAGAATGGCGGTTATGGATTTATTCTGATTTCCACCGCCCCCAATGAACTGGATCGTATGGAGCCGAAGCTGCGTTCTATCGCGGCGACTATTCAATATACGCCGCCTGCCAGCGCACAGCCCAGCCCGGTACATGTATCTTCCCTCGTTCCAATTGATGTCCTGAATGCTGCCAGCCTGAAGCAGCTTTCTGTCATTGACGCACATATCGGTGCCGCCAGCGCGGTTGCTATCAGCCCGGACAGCCAGACAATTGTTTCCGGCGGTGATGATGGCGCGATTCTCTTTTGGGATACGGCGACAGGTCAGCAAAAATTATCACCCCCGACCCAAAGTGCGCGAATCCAACAGTTGTTGTTCACGCCCGATGGCCAACAGGTTGTTTCTGCCGGAGATGATGGCACGGTTCGCCTGTGGGATGCTGCTACCGCCGAGCAGCAGGACATGCAGCAGCAGGATGGCGCAATTTGGTACATGGCGATCCGCCCCGATGGCAAGGAACTGGCCTACGTTTCTTATGTGCGCACCCAAACGCGAGTCGTTTCGTCTACCGTGTGGTTGTGGAATCTCGAAACGGGCAGCAACGAAAAAGTGACCGATCTGCCCGATGGATTTTTCGCCAACAGCATGGCCTTCAGCCCGGATGGGAAGCAGCTCCTCTACAGTGCTTCCGGCAATACTCAGTTTGGGGTCTGGTTGGTCGATGACGCGACAAAAAGCGAAATTTCTAACTGGTCACAGAGCGGCGACCCGATTGATGTCTTTTTCACGGCGGATTCGACTCCCATGGTCAGCCTGACAACGGGTACAGGAAGCGCGGATGTCCTGATCTGGAATCCACGGAGTGACGCAACACCGATGACCCTCAGCGGACACTTCAACACGGTTTATCAGACCGTCCTCAATCCATCGCGAACCATTCTGGGTACACCCAGCTTCGATGGAACCACCCGGCTGTGGGATCTTGATAATGGGGATATGCTGATCGCCTTGCCGCATAATAACAGTGTATGGGGAATCGCTTTTAGCGCTGATGGTCGCCTGCTGGTGACATCGGACGCAAACGGTTCGCTGTATATCTGGGGCATCAACGCGAATATCTAAAAATAAATTTACCTGATGTAGGGACACGATATATCGTGTCCCTACGGGGAAAACTCCAGACTTTTTACTTTCCAAATCCCTCTTGACTCTCACCTTACCTGAGACGTTATAGTGTGTTTATCTTCTGTGCGCACGGAGGGAATGTGATCAAGATCGGCGACTTTGCACGCCTCGGTCAGGTGTCGGTAGTGACCCTGCGTCATTACGATGAGATGGGTCTGCTCAAGCCTGTTGAAGTGGACAGCTTCACAGGCTACCGCTACTACTCGGTTGCTCAACTGCCGCGCCTGAATCGTATTCTGGCGCTCAAAGACCTCGGCTTCTCGCTGAACCAGATTGAGCAGGTGTTGTGCGGCGGGATAACCCTGGACGAACTGCGCGGGATGCTCAAGCTGAAGCACGCGGAGGTCGAGCAGCTCATTGAGGAAGAACAGGCACGACTGACACGCATCGAGGCACGACTCAGACAAATCGAACTGGAGGATACTATGCCCAATTATGATGTCGTACTCAAGACGGTTCCGGCGATGCTCATCGCGTCCCGGCGGGTGACCATTCCCACCAACGATCAGGTTCCGGCCTATCTTGGCCCGGCCTACACGGAAACCTATAATTACGTCAAAGCCAGCGGCGCGAAGGATACCGGCCCCTGCTTCGCCCTCTGGCATCAACCAGCGGATGTCTACACCAACGAGGTGGCTGAAGCAGCCGTACCCATTGACCACAGCGTCCCTGGCACAGACCGCGTGAAGGTCTACGAACTGCCGGAAACCTATGTGGCTTCAGTGGTGCATCACGGGAGTTTCGAAGACTTCACCCAGGGACATCGCGCTCTGATGGAATGGGTCGAAGCCAACGACTACAAAATTGTCGGTCCCTACCGCGAGATTTACATCCAGCACGACCACAGCAACATGAGCGAGTCTGCCACCGAGATTCAGTATCCGGTGGAGAAGAACTAACTAATGGTGATCGCAGCGTGATGTTCTGGCTGTATTAGGACATCGGCGGCAAAAAACAGCTCGGCTGCATGAATTCCCAGTCATGCAGCCGAGCGTGAAAACTGATTGACGCTTTTTTCAATACAATAGTCTGCTGATCCGTTTGAGCGATGCCCTGTATCCTGCCGCGCTCATTACCATTAAAACAATTCGGAATGATTTCGAAGCGTCGTTCAGAACCCCTCTGTTTAACGGCGTGCTGTGCGTGAACGCAGGCCGGAGAGGGCAAATGCGAACATCACCGCGCCGAGGATTAAGCAGGCCAGCAAACCCTTTAAGAGTACATCGGCCTCCCATCCGGTCAGCAGCAGGGAACGCATGGCTTCCAGCAGATAGGTGATCGGGTTCAGTGCGGCGGCGGTCTTAATCCATCCGCTCAGGAGGCTGACCGGAACAAATGTGGCGGTCAGGAAGGTCAGCGGGAAGAACAGGAACGATCCGCCCTGTGTGGCTGCCGCGTTACCTGTCCGCAGTGCGATACCAACGGTGAAGCCAGAGAAACCCGTGCCGAGCAGCAGTGCCAATCCCATCACCGCTGCAATGCCCACGAATCCTGTTTCCGGCTGCAAGCCCATCAGCAGACCGATGAGCATGACGACAGCCGTTTGCAGTCCGAGGATGATCGCCCCGGCAATAATCGTGCCGAGCAGTAATGCACCCCGGCTAATGGGGGTCAGCAGCAGTTTATCGAAATAACCGCTTTCAATGTCGCGAACTATCGCTTGTCCGGCAGCACCCGCACCGCTCAAAGCTGAACTGACAATGGATACCGGGAGAATAAACGCCAGATAACTTTTACCGGCTAATCCCGGCAGAAAGTTGGATGCATTGCCCAGGGAGGCGTTGTAGACCAGCAGGAAGAAACCGCTGATGATAACACCAGGAATGACTGCCGCTGGTGTGCGGAAAGTTGTGACCAGTGTGCGCCAGGTCATGATGCTGATTTGCAACAGAAATGGTGCTTTAGCGGAACGCACATCAGCAGGCGTAGTAATACGGGTAGAGATATTGGTTAGGACGCTCATTTTTTCTGTTTCCCCTTAAGCGACTTCGGCTTCGGCTGGTTTATCGAAACGCTGTCCGGTGACTTGCAGGAACACATCATCCAGCGTCGGTTGAGAAAGCGTGAGTGAGATCACATCGAGATTAGCCTGCTGCATCCGGTTCATCACGGCAGGCACCGATGCCGCCGCGTGTTCCAGATACAGACGCAGCACCTTGCCGTCGGTCTGGATACGGCTTGCCATATCGCCGAACTGTGAAGCGGCTTTTTCCACGTCTTCAGATGAATGCAGCGAGAGGTTAATCGATTCGCCGCCTAATTCGGATTTCAACGCAGCCGGAGTGCCTTCCGCCACAATCTGACCGCGATCAATAATGGCAATACGATCAGCCAGTTCATCGGCTTCTTCAAGATACTGTGTCGTCAGGAAAATGGTCATGCCTTCCTGTTTGTTCAGGCGGCGTACTTCCGCCCAGACATCGCGGCGGCTGGCGGGATCAAGTCCGGTAGTCGGTTCGTCCAGAAAGAGGATGGAGGGTTCATGAACCAACGCCATCGCCAGATCAAGACGGCGGCGCATACCCCCGCTGTATTTTCCCACGCGGCGATCTGTAAATTCAGAAAGCTTGACCAGTTGCAGCAGTTCACGGGCACGCATCTGCGCTTGCAGGCGGCTCATGCCGAACATCTGCCCATGAATGGTGAGCAGTTCCATAGACTTCATCAGCGGGTCGAGGCCGATCTCTTGCAGCGCGACACCCGCCACGCGGCGTACATCGGCAGCCTGTGTGACGACATCATATCCCCCTACTGTGGCGATACCACTGGTGGGCAGCCCCAATGTGGTCATAATCGAAACACTGGTGCTTTTACCCGCACCGTTCGGCCCCAGAAAACCAAAAACCTCGCCAGAATCGACTTTGAACGAAACGCCATTAACGGCGGTGAAATCGCCGTACCGTTTAACCAGATTTTCCGCAATAATTTCGCGATTAGACATGTTGTGTCCTCCCTGTGAACAAATCTATGTTACGTTATTGTCCAGCTTTTGTCAATATATTGAACATAAGTTGTTCGTGAGAATTTGATTGCTTCAGATACAAGAGGAGTTTTTGCGAATTAAGAGACTTGGTGCTATATCTCGGACAAAAAGAGGTTAATGCTGCATGGAAATCGTTTGGCCGCGTGTGCTGCCCGTCATCGTATCCATTGTTATCATCATTGCTGTTGCCATCGTGCGGGAATATTCCAAAACACTCGCGGCGATTCTGGTGACAATGCCGCTTAATATTCCGTTGGGGTTATGGCTCATTTACGCGGGTGGTGACAGTGCGACCCAGATGGAGCCGTTTGCCCGTTCGCTGATGTTCAACATCATGCCCACCATTCTGTTTTTGATCATCACCTGGCTGGCAGCGAAAGCCGGATGGGGAATCGTGCCCATGCTGGCGGCAGGTTATGTGGGATGGGCTGTGGGATTAGGGCTGGTGCTTATCCTGCGGCAGCTCACGGGAGTATGATGAGCGCCCGGTTGATACCGCCCAATTGAAAGGGCATCTGCTCCCACAAATCACCATAATTCGTGCTGTGCCAGACTGTGCCGCTGCTCAACCCGGCATACAGATGACCGGGAGCGTTGGGATCGGTCAGCAGCGCGTAGGGCATATGGTCAAGTGGTTGCGGCAGACCACCGCCTAATTTTTGCCATGTGCCGCCGTTTTTCGAGCGGAAAATATAAGCCTGAGCGCCTTCTTCACTGTGTGCTTTAAACGCGCCCGGTGAAAGTGAGGCATACCAGATGTCTGGCTGTTCCGGGTCAGCCGCGCACGCCCAACCGTAATGACGATCAAGGCCGTTCTTCGGCTGTGTCCAGCTTTCGCCGCCATCCTTGCTGAAGGAAACCCCTTTTCCAGTGCCGCCAGCCTCATAAACCCACTGGCTGTCGCTGGTGTGAAAGGTCATGCTGTGACAATCGCGCAATGCCCCTTTGCGATGCTTACTCCAACTCTGACCACCATCATGACTTTGCAGCACCGCGCCGGACTCAATGCCGATGATGATGTGGTTGGGGTCAGTCGGTGAAAGGGCGATAGCTTGCACATAGGCGGTAAAAGGTAAGCCAGCCGGGGAAAACCAGAGACGACGACCCGGAACATGGCGCAGCGCCTCCAATTCCTGCCAGTTCGCGCCACCATCACGGGATACCCACAGAGCCGCCGGACGTGTACCTGCATAGATTGTGCCCGGCTCCAAAGGGCTGACCGCTAATGCCTTGACCACCATTTGGGATAGACCGGCTGGATACCAGCTTTTCTCTCCGGCGTTGACACAGATTACGCCTTCGCCGTCGGTTCCAACGTATACAGTAAGAGGATGATGCGGGTCAGCGGCGAGGCAGCAGACGTATTCATCTGTGAGGAGTGGTTCGACTGTCCATGCGTGGTTAAAGGCGGCGCGGACAACCCCTCTTCCAGTGGTCGCGAGAAAAATCGGATGATTCATATAAAAAATACTCTTTTAACTCACCTGTCGGGATTGTATCGTAGTGCGATGATTGAGGCAATTTGATTCAGAGGAGAGTCTATGTTACGAAGTATACAGCGCATGAACGCCTGGCAGCGTATCCTGATGTTCGTGTTGATTTTCGGCGGTGGATTGTTCGCGCTGGTGGCTGTCACAGTGCTGCTGGTTTCCAATACGGTCAATACACGCGGCGAAGCGGTAGCGCTATCCAAGGATGTGACCGTAAAACAGTTCGTCGAATTACCCGATAACGATGCTTATCCGGCGGCAGTCGCGGCTGCGCCCAACGGAACGGTCTACACCGGGAGCTATAAGACCGGGACGCTGTGGGTGATGGACGCGGTAGGCGACATCAGCGAAGTTCCCGGTTCACGGGATGCGCTTGGCTCGGTTTCGGGTCTGACCGTCGCGCCGGACGGGTCGCTCTTCATTGTTGACCGGAAAGAATCCGACCCGCGCACCACAGGCGGGAGCATCAAGCGCCTGACACCTGATGGAAAAATCAGTACCTTTGCGGAAAGCCCGGATGATAAGGGCTTCACCTCGCCTGATGACATCGCCGTTGATGCAGCCGGAAATGTGTATGTCAGTGACCGGGGGCGGGATACGGTCTGGCGCTTCGCCCCGGATGGTACAGGCGCGACTGCCTGGTGGACTCCGCCGCTGCTAGAGGGTGTCGAGAATTACGAACCTACCGGACTGGCTTACGATGCTGGTCATAACGCGCTGCTCATCACCGATGGCGTGGTGAATACGCTTTATCGGGTATCGATTGATGACCTGACCAGCGAACTGCTTTACCGACATGGTGATCGCCCGGACGCGCCCGGTTTCGACGGCCTGACGATTACCCCGGAGGGAGTCATTTACCTCGCGGCGCTGGGTCAAAACGGCATCGCGCGGCTGGACGGCGATAATCTGGCTTACGTCGCGGGACTGTTTCGCGGGTCGAGCGATGTGGATTACAGCGCGATCAATCATCGCCTGTATGTGACCAATTTTGACTCGTCCTCGCTGGTGGTTTCAGCGCTGGCTCCGCGCCTGCCTTTCGCGCTGGATGAGATTGATCTGAGCGGCAGTCAGTAAGCCTGATTACGGAGCAGGCAGGAAAAAAGTCCTGCCTGTTTTTGCTATATCCCCTCAATAACGGGGCTTTTGTGCAGATTGCAGTTGCATTAAAACAAAACTCCCCTGATACTGATTCAGGCAGGTTATGACAACACCACACACAACACATAACCTGTTTTTTATCATTCTAAGCATTACAAGGAAAATGACACATGAATCGCAAGTTGGTATTTGGACTTATGCTGCTGGTTATGGCTTTCGCAGCCGTCGCCTGCGGTGGCGGCGGTGGAACCAGCAACAACACTTCCAGCAGCACATCCGGCGGCTCACCGGCTGATGCGGTGAAAGCCTACTTCAATGCCTCACTGTTAGGTGAAGGCGATGGTGCGTCAATGCTGTGCAGCTCAATCCCGGCTGATGTTAAGCAGCAGATGCAGTCCGGTTTCGACAGCCTCAAGAGCACATATGCCGCCAGTGGAGCCAAGCTCGATCTGAGCGGTTTGACCTTCACCGAGCAAAATGTGAGCGGCGATACAGGCGAAGTCGTGGTCGCTGGTAAACTAAAAGTCAGTATCTCTGGCACCGATCAGGAAATTGATTATCCTTCGGCCACCATTCCGGTTAAGAACGAAAGTGGCTGGAAAGTCTGCGGCTAATCGCCCGGATTCAACATCCCTTGAACGTTATAAGGCAGTCCTGCGGGGCTGCCTTATTTTTTGTTCAAAACGCGGACGTGATCATGCAGTTTGACTCATTAAGACGGATATTTACCCCTCCCCACTCGTAAACTCCTGGAGAGGGGAACAGAATCGAGATGTGCATATCCGTGTTTAGAAGTGAAAATGCATTCTCGCGTGCCTACCATTTACACTTTCGGATTAGGGGATTTTTCCTCACCACCACACCAAATAACAGGTTTGAGTAAGGAGCGGTCAAAGTGGGCGATGTCGTCCGGGTTCATGCTTTCCAAGACGGCGCGGACACGATAGGAATCCTCGCGTAGCTGCTGAATATCCACCCCCTGACAGGTATCGGGCAAAATCGATAGCCACTGGACACTGCGCAGGAGCATCTTGAGCGCGCCGCGATGATTGCCGCGGGTGATCTGGTAATAAGCGATGCCGACCTGCAAAATGGCGCGGTAGAGATCACGCACAGGGGTTGTGGTATGCATCCACTGTTCCTCAAAAAGATCGTGCTGTGGGTAATACTCGCCTGCATTGAACTTCTCGATGCCCTGAACGCCGAGCGGGGGGAGTTCTTCCTCACATTCACAATCGAGATTATCCAGCATGACCGGATCGGGGATGCGGGCGTAGTCGCGTATCAGTGCGGGAAGCTGCGCGGCGAGTTCGCCCGGTTGGACGGTCAAATCGGCTCCGGTGATGAGGGCATCGCGGCGGACGGCTGCATCCGAGGCGACGAGCACGATGGGAATACGGCGGGTCGCGGGGGAGGCTTTGGGTGTAGCTGACCAGAAACGCCAGTCCGCACCATCGCCATCGACCAGAATGAGGGCGGCGTGGTCATCGACCAGACGGGCGACGTAGCCGGGGGCGCGTTCCGGGTAGCGCTGGATGTGATAGTCCGCGCCGAACTGGTTTTCGAGGGCGTTTGCCCAGGGCGGTGCGCCTGTGATGATGAGAGTTGGTTGAGTCAAGTGTTGTTTAGTTCCTAGTTCTTAGTTCCTAGTAAAAAGACAAAGATTATTTGGTCATAAGCGCCAGAAAATTCAGGGATTTGTGGCGGTGCGGCCATTCACTACGCTCATCACGGGAAAAATTGTGGCGGTGGCGGCGGCTGTGGCGGTGGCGGAAAATTGTGGCTGCCACTGGACTATTTTCTTTTCTTCTTCTTTTTCTTTCTCATTTTCATTTTCATATCGACATTAAAAGCTTGACAGCTTGACCTTGTTGCCGTTGACCATTTTGCCAAGGGAAATGTCGTCGAACTTGCCGCCCGGCGACAATGATGTCGGACATGACGATCATGTCCCTCCCCACTCGCAAGCTCCTGGAGAGGGGGCAGAGAATACCAAGTGCTGGGTGGCTGGTAGTGAGTCAGCGACGAGCGATTCCGATGCACCAGATACAGGGTAGCACAATCGAGATGGGAAAGGGTGAACTTTTGGTAAACTTTTCGGTATGAATGTTCTAACGAAGAAGGAGAAGAAAATTGAACCGCAGAGGCGCGGAGAACACGCAAAGGACGCAGAGAGAGAAGAAGTTAACACAGAGGTTCAGAGATTCAGAGCAACAGAAAGCCAGATTCACGAGCCGCTGCGCAGTTTGGCCTCCGCATCGGCAATCCAGCGCAGCATCTCATCGGCATCAAAGACAACACCTATTTGACGGTAATATTGTTCGGCTTCGCGCCAGCAGGCGATAGCGGCGGGTAAATCGCCTATATCTTCTAGCGTTGAATGCCAAGATTTTCTGGGTCGTGGCGTAATCCAGTGGGGCGGCCTGTGGGGTGAGGTAGGTCAGCGCCGCCTCGTAGGCAGTAATGGCGTGTTTGAGATTGGATTCACGCTCCTCGATTTTAGACAAATTCTGATAGTCAATCCCCAGATTGTTCTGGGTCATGGCGTAATCAAGGGGGGCGGTCTGCTGTGTCCAATAGACGAGCGTGGCTTCGTAAGCGGCGATGGCGCGTTTGAGATTGGCCTCGCGCTCTTCGATGCTAGACAAATCACTATAGGCAGTCCCCAGGTTGTTCTGGGTCATGGCGTAATCGAGCGGGGCAGCTTGTGGGGTGCGGTAGACCAGTGCGGCTTGGTAAGCAGCAATGGCGCGTTTCAGGTTGGCCTCGCGCTCTTCGATGCTAGACAAATCCTGATAAGCACTCCCCAGGTTGTTCTGGGTCATAGCGTAAGACCGCGGGGCGGCCTGCGGGGTGCGGTAGACCAACGCGGCCTCATAAGCCGTAATGGCGCGTTTAAGATTGGCCTCACGCTCTTCGAATGCCGCCAAATCGCTGTAGGCAGTTCCCAAGTTGTTCTGGGTCATGGCGTAATCGAGTGGAACGGCCTGCGGGGTGCGGTAAACCAACGCGGCTTCGTAAGCGGCAATTGAGCGCTTGAGATTTTCGCTTTTGTCGCCGAGTGGATTATTTCGATAATCGATCGCGAGACTGTTTTGGGCATTGGCCCAGAGCATTTTATCGGGATGATTCGCTAAAGATTTGACAGTCTGCTGATGCCATTCCAAAACCTGACCGAAACGTCCCCGGTTGTACATAAAGTGGATACAGGCATTCGCCAGCCAGAGGGCATCTTCACCATCTCCTGCCGCCATCGCCCACTCGAAAGCGGATTCGATGTTGGCGGATTCGATGTCGAGGCCGAGGTAATCCTGCTTGTCGTCGTGCTGTGTTGCCAGTGCAAAGAAGTAATCGTAATGGGGACGATGGGCGG
Source organism: Aggregatilineales bacterium (assembly GCA_044226645.1). Taxonomy (GTDB): domain Bacteria; phylum Chloroflexota; class Anaerolineae; order Aggregatilineales; family Phototrophicaceae; genus CFX2. The sequence goes on along the minus strand of JBGAGR010000110.1, from coordinate 98 downwards.
AGTCGGATTCGCCGACGGCGGTGATGACCAGCGGGTCGATGGTGTAGCGGGTTCCATCGAAGGCGACGAACTGCCAGATTTGCAGGGTGGCGAGAGAG
>JBGAGR010000109.1:0-23167 GCA_044226645.1 Aggregatilineales bacterium | reverse complement strand
TACCTTTTGGTAAACTTTTCGGTAGGTTTATTCTAACCGAGACGGGAACAAGGCAGGAATGCAAAGCGTCTATAGGGAAACAGTCGGTGAGCCGGAGGATTTAGTGTTCATGGATACCAGACGGGCATTGATATTTTTGGCAGTAATGGTTGTGATTGTGATCGTCGTGATGGTTATCGCCTTGCAGCCGCAGCCAAGCTGCTGTACGCCACCGCCAGAAATAAGCGCCACTGCCAGCGCGATAATAGCGGTGAATCACGCGGTAGAAACCGCCATCGAAGAAACGGCGGTGAAATCGACAGTTTATCCCTATGAGCCGACGCTGTATGCGCAGCGCCGCCAAGAGGAACGCAATTTGGAAACGGGTGCCGGGCCAACTCAGTATGCTGCTTTTTTCGCTACGGAAAGCGCACTCATCGCGACCTATCAGGGGACAGTTGTGCCGACCGTCACTGTCCACCCCACAACTTACAGCGCCTGTAGTTGGCAGTGGGCGAATCAAAATCTACCGGATGTCGCCAGCAAAACGGCAGAAACGCTGAACAGCGCGGGTATCGTGACAAGCGATCTGCGAGTCTCCGCCTATGGGGAAAATTGCTATGACAATCTGGGGAAACTTCAATACTTCGCGGCAATGACCACTGATTTTTATCTGACAATCGAAGTGAATGATTTAACAGATGATACGCTGGCGGCAAAACTCATCGCGAGTTACGAGGCATTAAATGCGCTGTCGGATCTGCCAGCAAAACCGGGTTATCTGGACATCGCATTTGTGGCAGGAAGCTCAGATAAACACATCCGCACGATGTTTGATCAGATTCAAGTCGCGCTGGATAAAGGCTTAACAGCATCGGAGCTGATTTTAGCCTTTTCTTCACATTAGCCATATTGCATTCAGGTTAAATTCTGGTAAACTATGTTAAGTGGTTGTTAACCAATTTTTAAAGGCTGGTGGATTCTTCAGCTAGGAATTGTGAAGGAATGTGGTGATATGAATACAACAATGGCGCAGGTACTTGCGACGAAAGCCGCTCAACTGATTGAACTCACCAGCATATTCCAATCGCAATATGGCAAGGATTACCGCATGAAACCCGGCAGCCCGGACGAAGCGTGGACGCTGCAACAGGCCATCTTTGATCTGCAAGCTGAAATCGGACATTCGCTGGATATGTATGCGCTGGAAAATCCGCTGAAACGGGTCACGCCCTGGTGGAAGTTTCAGGACGTGATGGATAACGGCATCGCTACCCAGATCGCTCAGGAAGTCTTTCATTTGATCGCCTGCTGCGCCGCTCAGGGTGTCAGCCAGCGGACAGAACCTTCCCCGGTCATTGTTTGCTCACAGCGGACGATTGCAGGCTTTCTGCATCCCTCAACGCTGCTGATTGCCCAGAGCAATCTTGAGAAAACCCCTATCGCTTCCTAACCCTGACATGAGCACGAAATCATAGGGCGGATACCTATTCGCCCTATCAAGCCGCCTGCTGCTTCTGCAAATAGTCGATCACCTCGTCATCCGCATCGAACCAGAGCACATTGCTGCGTCCGGTCACGGACTTAAGCGTGCGCTCGATAATACGCGCTACCGGATTCGTACCGAGAATTAGCCATTCCTTCAGCATCGGACTGCGGTACGGCCCAAACAACGCGCCATTGAGCGTGGCTGTGATGGGGAAAGTGGGGTTGCTGCGAATATCAACGATGACATACAGCGGTTTATCCGATGCCTGTAGGTAGGTATTGATTGCTTCGAATGCGTTCTGCACATCCGTATTGATGACCTGATTTTGCCAGGTCATGCGTATACTGCTGAGGGCATCATTGTATTCGACGGTGACAGTTGGAAGTGTTTCCATTTTTATATTTCCTACGCAGTGGTGCGATGATGATATGAGCTTTCCATAAATCATCTACAATGTTACACCATTTCGATCTGTAAGGTTATGAAATAATTCTCAATATTTCCTGAAGTATGTGTCCTTCGATTAACTACAACAGGACGAAAGTCAGTACCGTGCATGGTGACATGCTCACATGATTAAATTAGGGGTAGTGGAATATAGCATTGAGGGAGGTATGTTCGATGGGTACACGCGAACTGATTGAAGATTTCCTCAAGCAAAAACGGCTCGCTCTGGTGGGGGTCTCCCGCGATCCAAAAGATTTTAGTCATGTCCTGTTTATCGAATTTCTGGAACGGGGCTACGAGGCCATTCCGGTTAATCCCAAAGCGGTGAAAATCGCCGGACATCATTGTTACGAGAATGTGTGCGCGATTCGTCCGCGTGTCGATGGTGCGCTGCTGCTGGTTCCGCCACATATGACGGCCTGGGTGGTGCGGGGATGCGCCCGCGCCCGAATCCCGCGCGTATGGATGCACAGAGGGTCGGGCGGCGGGGCGGTGAATACCGAATCGGTAACTTACTGTCAGCAGCATGGCATTCAGGTTATTGAGGGATTTTGTCCGTATATGTTCCTGGCACATCCCGGTCTTATCCACCGGGCACACGGCTGGATGATGAAGCTTGAAGGGAGTTATCCGGCCTGAATTGGGTCATCATCGCCTGATAGAGTGTGTGCTGCTGACCATTCACCTGTTATGTCTGCATGATTGTCTGGTCTATCGCCGCCTATGTTTCGGATGCCTGGTCGGGCTTCTCCGGGGCAAGTGCGGTTGGATCCAAACTCGCTTCGGCGAGGGCTGATCGGAGCAGTGACCGCGCCGACCACATCATGACATCCTTCGCCTCGTCGCGCGACAGACCAGCGATGTCGCACAACCAGATAAGCGCCTCGATCCCAGCCGCCGCCCTGATTGCGTAGACGAGGCGCTCAATAGCTTGTTCGGGCAGCCGCCCACGCAGCGGCTCAAGCGCATCCTTCAGCCAGAGGATCACGCGCCCCCGGCGCAAGAACAGCTTCTCACGGTATGCCGCGTCAGGGTCGAGGGACAATCGCAATGCCGAGCGGAGCGCAGCTTCGTTTTCGATGGCCTGGGATAGATACTCGCCTACAACCGCCTCCAGACGCGCCTCGACATTATCCGATGGGTAGCCGTCGAGCAGTGATTGCAGCTCCATCTCTGGATATGCCGCGACTAACAGATCGCGCTGATTGGGAAAGTAACGGTAGGCAGTCGTGCGTGAAATTGATGCTGCATCGGCAGCTTCCTCGACGGTTGGTGTAATCCCGCTAACGATCAACTCGCGTGCTGCATCGACCAGGGCTTTACGTGTCCGCATCTTCTGCGCTGTGCGACCCGTTGCCGTATATGACTCAGATTTGCTCATCATGCCTCCGACGGTTGTGGAATAGGTTGACATACGTATAAAGCTATTGTATCATGGCATTCAGGTGTCCATTATGGTATTGCTATACCACTAAAGAGGCGACTATGAACAGCGCAGTAGCGGCAGTCACCGCACAGGAAGCCGGTGAAAATGTCTGGTTTGGGGGTGGCCTCGTCACTTTCAAGGTAACGAGCGAGCAGTCGGGAGGAGTCCTGTGCATGATTGAACATGCCGCAAGTCGTGGCAAGCGGACTCCGCTGCATCTCCACCCCGATCACGACGAGCTGGCCTACGTACTTGAGGGTGAGATACTCCTCCACATCGACGGTGTTGAACACAAGGTTGGTCCCGGCACAGTCGTGTGGATTCCGAGAGGTGCCCCCCATGCGTTCCTCGTCACCTCGGAGATGGCGCGATCATTGTGGGTTATCACACCGGGCGAACCGATGGAGTCGTTCTACCGTCAGGCCGGAGATGTGGTGACGAACCGGACGCTCCCCCCGGCGGAACTCGACATTGCACGGATCAGTAAGGTGGGACAGATAACAGGTGCTATGAAGATGCTCGGTGCGCCACCATTCCCGGTGGACTGACTCGCTTGAGAAGATTGTGTCCGTCTACAAACATCTCAATTCGGGATGAGCGGTCATTTAAATATACAGGGCTTACACCATTGAGCGATGCGGAAACAAAGGGTTTAGATAAGGGCATGGTGCATCATATGCCTGCAAAAATCATCAACTACGTAAGCCTTAATTTGATTAGCGCCTGATAGAGTATGGACTGCTTTTCCTCATCGGCTTGAATCTGCTCGTGCACAACGGACAGGTTCAGGTCTTCCCCGGCTGAATTTTTCAGGTGTCGATTTTATTTTGCACTTTAACGCAAATAAAACCATTTAAGTATTACGATTCGTAACCTATGATATGCTTGTTAGAGTATCAATTGGGAAGTCAGTTACTGGTCATGAACGCTGAAAATCTAATCCTGCCCGAATCGCAATCCAACCGCTCTGATAAGCTGAAAAATCGCGCGCTGATATTGGAAACGGCTCAACGCCTGTTCGCTGAAAAAGGCATTGAGGAAGTCACGATGGAGGCGATTGCGGAAGCAGCAGGCGTGGGCAAAGGGACACTCTACCGCAACTTCAAAAATGGCAAAGCCGATTTGTGCCAGGTTTTGCTGGATGAAGACCAGCGCCGTTTGCAGGAACGCACGTTAGAGCAGATGCGCACTTATCCCGACCCGCTGGCGAATCTGCAATGGTTTCTGAATGAAGCGCTGCAATTTGTCGAGCGCAATCGTCCTGTGCTGTGCGCGAGCAGTGCCGTAACGGGTTCGCTGGCACACCCGGCGCATTGGTGGTGGCGGCAGACGATTCGCGGCCTGCTGGGTCAAATTCGGCCTGCGGGCGATCTGGATTTTATGGCAGACACCCTGTATATCATGATTGACGTGCATACGGTGGCCTTCCTGCATATGGTGCGCGGCTACAACATGGAACGGATCGCCACAGCCGTGCTGGAAACACTGGATAAGCTTATCCTGTAGGGCAGCTTCCCCTAACAAAATCTCGAAACAACGCGAATATCGCCCTAAAACGGACATTGAATCTCAAGAAGTGGACTCAAGTCCGTTTTTCTAATACTTTCCTAATGGAAGTTTTGGAAAAAGGAGAGTATGATTGATTTCATAAGCGGACGACAGTCCGTTTTCGAGAAGCAAATCAACCACTTGAGGAGATTAACCAACATGGCTACTTATAAACTGGATGCAGCCCACACCGCTGCCGAATTTTCTGCCCGTCACATGATGATTACGACTGTGCGCGGCTCATTCAAGACCGTTAACGGCACACTGGTCTATGACAAGCAGAACCCGGAAAAATCGTCGGTAGAAGCTGTTATCGAAACCGCTTCGATGAGTTCAACTGGCGTGCAGCAGCGCGATGACCATCTGCGCAGCCCGGATTTTCTGGATGTCGCCAAGTACCCCACCATCACCTTCAAGAGCACGAAGGTCGAACCCCGCGACGGCGGCAGCCACGCCAAAATCACTGGCGACCTGACCATCCGTGACGTGACCCGTCCGGTGACACTGGATGCTGAATTCCTGGGCGAGAGCAAAAGCCCCTGGGGCACCACCAATGTGGGTTTCACCGCGACCACCAAGATCAACCGCGAGGACTGGGGTCTGAACTGGAATCAGGCTTTGGAAGCGGGCGGCTGGCTGGTCGGCAAGGACATCAGCATTACGCTGGATGTGGAAGCTATTCTGGTTCCCGAAACTGCGCCTGCTACCGCGTAAGCGACTTGCAGCGGCAATCTAAAATAGGGTATATAAGAGGCGGGGACAGCAACCCGCCTTTCCGATTCTATGGGAGAGCTACCAATGGCGACATTCGCCCTGCAAGAAACTGAGATTCAATCGGGCTTCGTGGACAATGCCGCTTTTCAGCATTTCCCGGCGGAGACGTTTCCGAGCATCCACCCGATTCACTGGCTGCATTCGCATTTCGCGGTGGGCGGCTGGAGTCCGTTACAGCGTTTGAGCGGGATGCTGACCGCGCATATGACGCGCATCGCGCCGCGCAACGGCTTTACCTGGCATCCACACCGGGGGTTAGAGATTTATACCTGGATGCTGGAAGGCAAGCTGTATCACGAGGATTCAACGGGCGGGAAAGGCGAACTGCTCCCCGGTGATTTGCAGCGCATGTTTTCCGGCGACTGGATCGAACATCAGGAATTGAATCCCTGGGACGAACCGGCGCGGGTGATCCAAATCTGGTTCATCGCGGATCGCCAGCATCGCGGATTGCAGCCGCATTACCAGCAAATCGGACGCGATGGACTGCCCAAACGCCGCGTCGGTGACGCGACCATCTACAGTCTGATTGGCGATGATTCACCGATGGAACAGCATATGACCGGGCGACTGACGGCTGGCGTTGTGGATGCGAACGGGGCGACGACGCTAGAGGCTCCGCGTGAGGATGAAGACCTGTTCCTGTATGTGACGGATGGTGCGGGTGAAGCGACTTACAATGGCGAAGCCATTCCGCTCAAGCAGTATGATGTCATTCTTGCCACGCCAGACATGCAAAGCGCGACCTTCAAAGCCGCAGAACGGCTCGATTTCCTGAGCTTCTATCTACCGCGCTTTCTAGGCTAAACAGACATAAAAACAGAAGGGTCAGTATAACATGCCGCCCCTTCTATTTTCCCCACACGATCATCTTTGGACATAACTGCCCTATCGAGATATATGCCATTTTTTCCCCGCAGTTCCGGGTACTCGTTTCATCAATTGAGGGGCAGTGACCACCCTCTTTGGGACATATAAGCCTGAACTTTGTCGTCGCTATCGAACTGAATGAAATTAGCACGCGACAGATTGAAAGCCAACAACGTAATCAGTCGATTCAATTTGTTATTGGCTATCCCGACAATGGTTCCAAGTCTGTGATGATCCCGGTATTTTTGGGTTAAGCGTAAAGAATCAATGGTTGAATAACCAACCGCCAGCGCCGATGCATCCAGCAAGAGCGTAACCTTGCGCGATGTCGTCTCAAGCTGAGCCAGCATTTGCTCATTGATTTCTTTCATTTCTTCAGGAGGCAGATTACCTTCCAGTGCCAGATAAAGCACCTCATCATTAACATACCAGGTTAGTTTATGCGCCATTACAACGACCTCAATCTAAAGCATTGATGCGAGTTGGCGACCCAGGGCTGTAGCATCAATTGGTTTGGGAAAATATGCCGTAAATCCAGCACGAATGGTATCCTCGCGTAGTTTCGAGGTATGGTGAGCCGTAACCGCTATACACGGGATGTTACTGGTCTTAGGATTCTCCAGAATCTCAGATAACAATTCCCAGCCATCTTTACCGGGCAGCGCCAGATCAATGATGATCGCGTCGTAAGCACCACCCGATTTCGAGAGTATACGTCCAGCATCTTCAGCATTATCCGCCGCATCAACCTGATACTGCAAATGCTGAAGCATGGTGGAAATCATTTCCTGCCCGTCCGGATCATCTTCAACAACTAAAATATGCTTGTTGGCCATGCTTATTCTCCTTTAGATGTTCAAACTTTCCGCGAGGGACGGAATATCGATGAGCAAAGTCACCAGGTCTGCCATAAATGTATCCACAGTGAGCGGTTTTGTCAGGTAGTTGTGAAAGCCTGCCGTTATCGCCCGTTCACGATCTCCGACCATCGCGTGAGCAGTCAGCGCGATAACCGGGATTTGCGTCAAGTTGCTATCCGCTTTCATAGCGCTGATAAAGCCCCAACCATCCATTACAGGCATGGACAGATCGGAAATCACAAAACGTGGCTTCACCCGGCGGACAACATCCAGACCATCCTTGCCATTGGATGCAGTATGGATGGATGCTCCATACTCGGTGAGGATAATTTCCGCCACTTCCAGACTATCCTGCTCATCTTCAATGACCACAATATTCCAGCCCTCAAGCAGATTTGCTGGTATTTCCATAGTTGCAACCACCTTTATGCCACTTCCTTAGTTGAGCTAACCGGTTCTGTCTGAATTGGGATCAGCACCGTAAAGGTACTCCCTTTTCCGACTTCACTATCCACGGTTACGGTACCACCCATGCTGCGGGATAATTTTTGCACAATCGCCAACCCCAGCCCGGTACCCCCATACATACGTTTGGAGGATTGATCGACCTGACGGAACTCATCAAAGATGAACTCACGCGCATGGGGTGGTATCCCAATCCCGGTATCTGTCACCTGGATCACCATGTTCTCGTTACGGCGTTCCAGCAGCAGCGTGATTTTACCTTCCGATGTAAATTTGAACGCATTTCCCAACAAATTGACAGCGATTTTAGACAGCGACTCTTCATCGCCATAAATGACTTCGGGGAAATTCGGGTCAATGGTCACTTCAAAACCTAAGCCCTTGGATTCTGCCAGTACGCTTAACTCATTCTTCCAGCGGCCAACCATTTCTGGCGGCTTAATCGGCAGATTGGCGAGTTCCAAACGCCCGGATTCGATACGGGACAAGTCAAGGAAATCGTTAATCAGACTCAGCAAGCGCTGGCTGTTCGACTGCACCTTCTGAAGGAAGCGTTCGGCTTTGTCGTTGTACTCAACGCCGCCCATGTGTTTGAGCATGATTCCGGTAAAACCTTCGATGGCGTTCATCGGGGTACGCAGTTCATGCGACATGGTTGAGAGGAACTCGGATTTCAGGCGCGAGTTCTCTTCCGCAATGCGCTTGGCGGTTTGCAGGTCTTTAATCAGGGCTTCGCGTTCCACTTTGGCTTTTTCAAGTTTATCAACATTGTCGCGCAGGCCGCCGAGGGTTTGCTGTAACTGCGCAGTCATGCTGTTGAAATTGCGCCCCAGCACGGCTATTTCATCATTGCCTGTGACTTCAACTTTGGCTGAGAGGTCGCCGGCCTGAATGGTCTGGGTCACTTGCGACATCTTCACGATTGGTCTCACAACGCGGGTTACGGCGAAGGCAACAATCAGGCTGGCGATGATGAGAGTCGCGAGTGTTACACTGCCTCCAATTTGCTGTAGTTCAGCAGCTAAAGTGGTGGCAGAAGCATACGTTTTCTCAGCCACGACAATCAGTTGCAGGTTCTGGATCTGAAGGTTGTCCGTCGCGAGGATGACATCATTCTGGGTCAACCCCGGAAAACGACCATTGGTTTTGGGAAGATCGAAAACGGTTCCCTTAATGACAAAGCTCGGATTGCGATGGGCAACGACCACACCATCCGGATCGACAACATAAACATCTTCCCCTTCAGACAGGTTCAGATTTCTCAGTACAGACTCTTCCACATTCTGGAAGCGCACATCTGCCATGAGAACCGTTGAAATCTCACCCGTGTAGAGGTCTTCAATGGGAACCGCCATCGTAATCACACGGTCACGGGCGGCATCATTGAAATGGACGGGGCTGTAACTGACCTGTCTGGTTTGCAGGGCAGTCTGAAAGGTCGCGTCATTCGCACGGCTGGTCAGGTCATTGGGTGTAATAATCTGACCGCGTGTAATGTGAATGGCTTCATCCCCAACCGGCTTCACCATCGCTATGTCGTAGTAAGCGGGTTGTTCGCTCAAAAGGGTCAGCAGGGTTTCCTTTTGTGTCGCCGTATCCTGGGTATCAAGGCCTGCGATATGAGTCAGCACAAACAGTTCATTCTGCCGCTCATCGAAAAATGCTTTTAAACTCAGTGAGGTTTTTTGCGCCAACTGCTGCTGAAAAGCTACTGTTTGGTTTTGCAGCGTTTCACTACCGCGTGATGTAATCAGTCTGGAGACGAATAACAGCGGTAAAATCACCAAAACGACAAACAGGAGGATCAGGCGGGTACGCAGGCTTTTAAGCATGTGTGTTTCTCCAGGCTTTCACAACTACGGGGTAGCTGTAGCTAGGGCTTCAAAATAGCCCGGACGGACGATGAGAGTAGCCTGTCGTAAAATCCCTTCCGGAATATCCAGGCCAATGGCCTGCGCCGCTTCCAGATTGACGGTGAGATAATTTTCAGCCGTCTGGACAGGCAGGTCTGCGGGACTTGCGCCGCGCAGGATGCGGTCAACCACTTCGGCAGCCTGCTGGTCACTGAACTTGATACTGGGGCCATAACCCACCACATAACCTGGAATGGCATCATCCGTCACCCAGGCTACTCCTGCCTTATGCGCGGCGGATGATGCTGCCAACGCCTCAAAGAAGGCCGGATCATAAGGTACATAGGGGGTTAAGAACAGCCAGTCCACTCCGTCCGGTGTATTCTTCAGAGCCTCCACAGCCGTCGCCACATCAGGTGTCTGCGCGGCATCGACCTCGACATGCAAGCCTTCCGCTACCGTTTTTACCTCTTGCAGTACAGTCTCCCCTTCGAGGGTAAGCGGGCTGTAGAGGTAGTAAATCTTATCTGTATCCGGCTTGATTTCGGTCAGCAGTTGTAACCGTCGTTCGTGCGGCTTATTCGTCATTACACCCGTGATATGTCCACCGGGCGTAACCAGATCGGCTACCGCGCCTGTTGCAACCGGGTCATCGGCGCGGCAGAATACAACGGGTGTATCACCCGTGAAATTCTTAAAATTAACCGCATCGGTATCGGTATTGACCACATAGACATCAACCAGGCCGGAGTCAGCTATGGCCTGCGCCTGTGTGGTGAAGCTGGTAAAGTAGTCTTCTGGTGCCACCCCTTCATAGGAAGGAACCATGTAGGTAATGTTCTCCCCTTCGATATAGCCCAGTTCAACCATCCGGGCCTTAAAGGAGTCCGGTGGGAAAAAGGAGAGCCAACCGATGGTAAACTGTTTCGGTGCATCCTGGGCTAATGCAGTGCCAGAGATGATCATCATGAGGGCAAAGACTGCCAAAAACGTGAACTTATAGTGTCGTCGCATTCCGATATTCCTCGATACTTTCTATCCGCTGTCAACAGCTTATACAGCCCTGACAGCGGTTTGCAAGCGTTTGCAATTTATCGTCAGTAACTTGAGGATAAAGTAATTTTCCGTCACAAAGCCTTAAGATATTGCAAATCTATAGAAATATGAAGAGATTCATACTTTCGTTTAGATTTATTACATGCCGAGGGGAATGCTCAGAGGATCAGCGTTTTGGCCCGACTACACTATCGAGGTATTCGACATCTTTCCGCAGGGAGATGTAAATGTCTCCCGCATGATCTCCGTTAGCTGCATTCCGATGTTTTACTGTCCAGTGAACCCCCAGTAAATCACAGGCACGGCAAAATAGCTTAATGATGCCCTCGGAATTATTGGTGAACTGGTAACGAGGATAATCTTTACCTTTCACGATATTGCTGAATCGTGATCCATCGGAATGGAAAAGACCGCGAAACATTTCCAAGGCATAGGTATCTGCAATGATTTGCTGCCAGTCTTCCAGTTTGATCTCGCGTGTATGTTTCATACCCTCGCCATGTTGCGGAAACAGGTCAGGCCAGAATTTGTAATAGCAGCTTACATCAAAGCATCCTTCTCGTGGAACAATGCCTACCTCATTTTCGGGCAGAATAACATTGATTGCTTTGGCGCAGGTCTCGATGATACCGGGGTATCGTTTATCGAGTGTCACACGTAATCTATAGACTCTTCTCGCAATAACCAGGCTCCCATCCCCTAAATACATCCCCAGCAAATATGCATATGCTTTTTGAACTTCGATATTTTGGGAATTACGGATTCTTGCCAGCACTTCATCGGGCGTACTACGTAAGGCACGTTCCTTGTTTTCTTCCAACCCCTTCAAACTGCCATAGCGTTGGATACAGTCAATGACTGTGCGTCTGGGAATACCCAATGTGATGGCGATGCGTTTTTTCGGCATCCCCTGTTCCCATAAAGTGAGTATGGCTTCATATTCATCGTATTCGCGCATGGTGCAGCCCCTAAAATCTTGCCATGATTCGATTTTTGGATTAAAATTGACTGTACAGTCATATTATATTTCTACATACAGTAATTTTATTCTAATTTTGCATGGATGGTCAAGTGGTTCTTGAATTAGGGTGTATCAGGCAAGCGAAAAACATCACGACAACCCAATATCAGCATCTATTTAGGAGACAAAGAAAAGGGTGCGGAACGATTAGCACGGCTGGATGCGATTGCGGAGAGTTTTGGTATTACACGATCTGTGATGATGCAAAAAATCGCGGATGGGGAACTAGTGGTCGTGAAAGCCGTTGATTTTCCAGCAGAGGACAGGTAATATCCGACTAGCAGAGGGAATAAAAGCAAAAAGTCAGGGAATTGACCTGACTTTTCTGTGCCGATGGTGGGACTCGAACCCACACGGGCGTACGCCCAAACGTGTTTGAGACGTTCCTGTAAGCCAATTCCAGCACATCGGCGTAATTAGTTTATTAACACCCTATTTTCTCTGGATTAATAAACTGTACTGAATGTAATCTTAAAATTTTTCTGTGTGATTGTCAATGGCGAGCAACCTGGAAAATGAACAAGCGCTAATCCAGTCTGCGCTGCGCGGGAGTCTGGATGCTTTTAACTCGCTCGTCCTGCATTATCAGGATGGGGTCTATTCGCTTGCCTACCGCATCATGGAAGACAGCGCCAGCGCTGCCGATGCCGCTCAGGAAGCCTTCATCACCGCCTATCGACGATTAGAAACCTACCGGGGCGGCAGTTTCCGTTCCTGGCTGCTGCGCATCACCACCAACACCTGTTATGACGAACTGCGCCGCCGCAAACGCCGTCCCGCTACCGCGCTGGACGATCTACCGGGCGCGGAAAGTGACGATGGCCCTTCACTGGCTGCCGATACGGAAACTCCTGAACAGGCTGTCCAGCAGGCGGAATTGCAGCAGGCTATTGAGCAGTGCATTGGTGCTTTGCAGCTTGACCAGCGCACCGTCCTGCTGCTGAGTGATGTAGAGGGATTGAATTATCAGGAAATTTCCGACATCACAGGCGCGAATCTGGGCACTGTCAAGTCACGGTTGAGCCGCGCCCGATTGGGTGTCCGCCGCTGTTTGCAAGCCGTTCGGGAACTTTTACCTGCTGAGTATCGTCTTAACAATGAAGATTGATAGTGAGAACAATCCGTAAGATTCGGATACGGATGAACATTTACTGGTTGTAACGAAGTACCATGCTGACTGATCTGGACTATGAACTGCTTTCGAATTACCTGGACGATGCGCTGGATAGTGTCCAACGTGCCGATCTGGAAACACGCCTGAATGACGAGGCTGAACTGCGCCGCGAACTGGAAGCCCTGCGCGGCACTGTTGCCCTCATCAATGCCCTGCCGCCGCGTAAAGCGCCGCGTAATTTCACGCTGGATGCCCGTATGGCTCGGCGACCCGCAGCAGCACGCCGAACCTTCTTTTCACCTGTACTGGTGAGCGCCTTGAGCGCCGCCGCTGCCGTACTGTTGATCGGCTTCGGTCTGCTTTCGCTGACATCGAATCAATCTGCTGCGCCGCAGGCAGTTTCTTTCGGCGCACAGGCGCAGCAGGGAGTCGCGCAAGTTCCAACTGCAAGCCCACTGGAAAAAACGGATAATGGCATTGATGATGGAAGCCTTGCACTCACAACCACCGAGGAAGCCCCATCACCTGTCCTGGGCACTGTCTTGTCCGATACAGAAGCGCCTACCGTTGATCTGTTGGATCAGGCCAGCGGTGGTGGCGCTCTTCTGGATACGGAAACGCCCACCGTCAGCTTATTGTTCAATCAACCCAACGGCAGCGGTGAGCCAACAGGCACATTTTCCCGTGAACAGCAGGACGCTCAACCGCCGCCCGCGTCGCTTCCATCTGATGCGGTCGCAAATGCTGCCACGCTTTCAGATGAAAACACGGTGGATGCGCCTTTCTTCGCGCCGTCCGTTCCAGTCGGAACGATTGAAGGGTATACCACAGGATTTCCCGGTGCGGAAAGCAACGTCGTACAGGGACAGAACGCTCAAACGGGCGCGGCAGAAATAGCCGCGCAGTCCAATCCCGCAGTCGCGCCAACCTTTGTTTTACCCACACAAGGGGCATTGGCTAATCTGGCTCAGGAAGCAGCGCAGGCAACCATCATAACCGCTATGCCTACGCCGACAGAAATATCGACGGAGACAGCCACGCCAACCGATACACCTGTGCCGCCCACGCCGTCGCTGGAACCAACCGCCCTCCGAACGAGTGAGCCAGCCTCTAGCGTCGAGCTTACGCCGCTGGTGAGTCTTATCGCAGGGATAATTCTGCTGCTGGTCGCGCTGGTCTTCTATCTGCGCAGCCGGAGAGATGCATGAGCCACAGCCGCGAAGCCCATTTTTGTCCGATGTGTGGCGCAGCGCTGGAGATGCGTGAGCGTTTCGGGCTGGTGCGTCCTATCTGTTCCGCCTGTGGGCATGTGGTGTTTTTCGACCCGAAAGTAGCCGTAGCGACTCTGATTTTGCGCGATGAAAAAGTGCTGCTGGTCAAACGCGCTGGTGATCCGAAAAAAGGCTTCTGGGCGCTGCCTGCCGGGTTTATCGAGTGGGATGAAGCGCCAGAAGACGCTGCCCGCCGCGAATGTTTAGAGGAAACCGGGTTAACCGTGCGTATTGATCGTCTGGTGGATGTGTTTCACACGCCGGATGATGGCGGGTTAGCCGATATTGTCATCGCCTATGCTGCCACCATCGTGGATGGCACACTTCAGGCCGCTGATGATGCCGAGGAAGCCGATTGGTTCACCCGCGATAATCTGCCCGAACTGGCCTTCATACCGAGTCAACGCTTGCTGGCAAAATGGGTGGCTGGCGAGATTTAAACCTCGCCAATATTTACCCCTCCCTAACCCTCCCCGTAAACGAGGAGGGAATCTACGCGCCATTTGACACCTCCCCTGCTTGCCGGGGAGGCTGGTGGGGGTAAGAATTACACCGGAACAACTTCTTCCGTTTCCAATTCCGGCTCAACTTCCTGCTTCCATGACCGCAGCGCGCGCAGTTTAGCCGATTTCTTGGATTGGTGCGCCTGCATCCGGTTCAGTACATTATCCAGAATGCTGACCGCCTCGCGGATATACGGCCCTTTGTTCAGCATGACACATTCGGCGCGTTCAGCCATCGCCGCATCGGTCACTTCCGCGCGGGAGGGCGTTCCCTTCTTCACCAGATGTTCCAATACCTGTGTCGCCCAGATGACCGGGACATGCGCTGCCTCGCACAGCCACAAAATCTGCTCCTGCATTTCCGCCAGTCGATCATAGCCGATCTCAACCGCTAAATCGCCGCGTGCAATCGTGATGCCGAAGGGCTGTTTGCCGCCTGCCTGAATGATGAGTTCCGGCAGATTTTTGACAGCGCGTTTGGTTTCGATTTTCGCCACAATCGCCACTCGTTCGGGATGATCCAGGCGTGCCGCAAGGGCATCTTGCAGCATGGCGATGTCGTTGGCTTCCTGCACGAACGAGTAATGGATGATGTCAGCATGTTTGGCGACGAAATCCAGATCAGCCAAATCCTGCGGCGTGAGCGCGGGTAAACGCAGCGCGGTATCCGGGAAATTCAATCCCTTGCCCGCTTTCAGCTTCTCGCCATTATGACGGGTATGGGTCACTTTCAGCACCAATCCACGCGCGTCGGACTCCTCAACCAGCGCACCAATTTTGCCTTCGTCAACCCAGACCTCAGCGCCTACTTTGACCTGATTCAGCACATCTGGCAGGGTGCAGCTCGCCTGAAATGGGAACTTGTGGGACGACTTGGGCTGGCCTGTCGTCAATATGAAGCGATCACCCACTTTGAGCCGCCGACCACCCGGAGATGCAACAACGGCGGTACGAATGCGTGGGCCAGTCAGATCCATGATGATTTTGCAGGCTCGTCCCACCGATTCTTCCGCCCGCCGCAAATTGGCGATGATCGCCATCCATTCGTCAGGGTCGCCATGCGCACAATTGATGCGTGCGCAGTCCATCCCCCGTTCCAGCAAATCATGCACCAGACTGTAATCGACGGCAGCTTCGGCTGGCATCGTCACCATGATACGCACCGAACGCCCTTCCGGCTGTTCACCAAAAACAGCCTGCGTATGCCGCCGCAGCAAGCGCTGTCCACGCAGGAAGCTGTTGCGGCTGGGACGCTTGGCCTCTTCACCCGAAATCTGGCTGAGAGTCGCAATAACCGCATCCAGACTCGGCATGACCCGCGCCTCACTCCGTCCCAGTGACGAGAGTCCCCAGGGTTGCAGCGCCGATTGCAGCGGACGTAAATCACGCCGCCGCAGCGCCAGATAATAGGCCAGATTAAGGGCGCTAATCAGATAATCACGGCTCTGAATCAGCGGATGCCAGCGGGCGAAAGTTTCCTGGCCTTCTTCAAAAACATCATCGCGCAGTTGACGCAGAGCCTTTAGAAGCGTTTGTGGATCACTCGAATTGAGTTCGAGGGGAATTAAGCGGTTCATGATATTTTTCCTGTGGATATGTGACGAAGTGTGATGGAGTCAGCGGCAATCACCGTTTCAATTTATCTTAAACAAAAGCCTCATAATCAGCCTGTGACGTTTAGCGCGGATGGGCGATGATCTTTAGCCTGACTCGTGGTTTAGGAATTGGTGAAGGGCAGTAGACACGAAAAGGTGTTCTGTGTTAATGTGAAATCGTTCACAGATAGCATTGAGGATGAAGGATGCCAACACATTACGACGCGATTATTGTGGGTGGACGGCCTGCCGGGGCAACTTTAGCGGCGCGGCTGGGAATGCAAGGCTTACGGGTGCTGCTGCTGGAGCGGGCACAATTTCCCGCGCTGCCAGCCTATTCCTCTCCCATTATCTATTCCCCCTCCATGACACTGTTGGACGAAATCGGCGCGGACGAAAAACAGTATGCCCGGAATACGCCGCGCATCCGCCGCGTCGTTGCCGAAAATTCGGCTTTTACGACAGTGGTTCCGCTGCCGCTGGTACATGGACGTGATTACGGTTATGCCATTGACCGGGCACGTTTCGATGCCGCGTTGTGGGATAATGCCTGCCGCTTTGAAACGGTTGACGGGCGGCAAAATTTCTCCGTGACCGATCTGCTGTGGGATGATGAACGAGTCAGCGGCATCATCGGGCATGAGGGCAAAGGCGGCGCGGAAGAACGTTTCACCGCTGATGTGGTCATCGGCGCGGATGGACGCTTCAGCATGGTCGCACGCAAGGTAGGTGCCTATGAGCATGATGTCCACACGGAAAACCCGACCTCGCTCTATTACAGCTATTGGGAAAATGTCCGCCCCTATGACGAAAACGGCGCGGCGGCAGTGGCTTATGAAGGCGCATATGGCTACGGTTTCCTGATGATGGACAGTGCCGATGGTACAGCGACAGTGGGTTTCGAAGGACAATCCGCTTTGCTCAACCCGGAACCCGGTCATGTAGCCGATTTTTACCGCGAGATGGTCTTCTCCAACCCCAAAATCCGTGCGCGTCTAGAAAACGCGGAAATGGTGACACAGGTGCGCGGCATCCGGCGTGTCGGCAACCTGTATCGTCAGGCAGGCGGCGCGGGCTGGGTGCTGGTGGGTGATGCTTATCACCAGCATGACCCACTGGACGGGCAGGGCATTTATAATGCCTTGTTCGGCGCAAAGGCTTTGGCGTGGGCGATTCGCGATTATCGGCGCGGCGAGAAAAACTGGACGGAAGCGCTCGATGAATACAATGAGGCTGTGCGCGTCAAAACCTACGGCATGTTCAAAACCACCTTGCAGAATGTGAAAAATAATCTCTACAACGACAATCAACTGCCGGGATGGGCGCTTAACGGACTGCGGCTGGCGATGGAAGATCAGGGCATGGCGTGGCTGATCGGGCAAATGCTCACGCGCCAGCTTCCGCCGGAGATGATTACCCTGCTAGCGCCTTCTGTCATGATGGGCGGTGTCGCGCGGGGTGTCCTGCGCGATGTCAGCAAACGATTGGGGCTGCGCGGTTAAAACCATTTGGGGCTGCGTTTTTATACTAAAGGGGTGCTTTAAAATCTCCATTTCTCTAAAATGTATAGTCTGACAAAAGCGGCTGATTTTCCGATGATGCGTTACTATCTATGCCTAATCAGAACGTTAGCGCTAACACTTAAAAATTGGAGCTTATTCAATGACGAGCAAAAAAGGTAAGCTTAAGGGCATTTCCCGGCGGCAGTTTTTGCAGGCCGGACTTGCCAGCGGTATAGGAATAATGCTGCCGCTCGCAGCATGTGCAAAGGAAACATCAACTATGTCTACTGCTTCAGATACAACCGTGTATCTCGATCCCACACGCCCGCTTGAAGAACGGGTGAACGATCTGGTCAGCCAGATGACACTGGAAGAAAAAGCCGCCCAGATGGGCAGTGCCGCACCCGCTATCGAGCGCCTGAAAGTCCCCAAATATAACTGGTGGAACGAAGGTCTGCATGGTGTCGCGCGGGCTGGCATCGCCACCGTTTTTCCGGAGCCAATCGGCTTAGCCAGCACCTGGAACCCGGATTTAATTCATCGTATGGCAGTCGTCATTTCGGACGAAGGACGCGCCAAACATCACGATGCCCTGCGCAGAGGGGTCATTGAACCCTACACTGGCCTGACCTTCTGGAGTCCCAATATCAATATTTTCCGCGATCCGCGCTGGGGGCGTGGTCAGGAAACCTATGGCGAAGACCCCTACCTGACCGCGCGGCTGGGAGTCCAATTCATTCGCGGTCTGCAAGGTGATGATCCCAAATATCTGAAAGTGGTCGGCACAGCCAAGCACTACGCCGTTCACAGCGGCCCGGAAGCTGATCGCCATCACTTTGACGCGCTGGCTTCCGAGAGCGATTTGCGGATGACCTATTTGCCTGCCTTCAAGGCCTTGATGGTCGAGGCAAAAGCCTATTCCATCATGGGCGCTTACAATCGCCTCAACGGGGCAGCCTGCTGTGCCGATCCCTACCTGCTGCAAAAGATTCTGCGCGAAGAGTGGGGCTTTGAAGGTTATGTTGTCTCCGACTGCGGCGCGATCAGCGATATTTACCAGAATCATCTGCTGGTGAAAACGGCGGCTGAAGCGGCGGCGCTGGCAGTCACCAACGGCTGTGATCTGGAATGCTGCGGCACCTATGGCATCAACTGCACCTACGGCGAACTCCCCAAAGCGGTTGAACAGGGCTTATTGACCGAAGCCGATATTGATCGCGCGGTCAAACGCTTATTCACGGCGCGTTTCCTGCTCGGCATGTTCGATCCGCCCGAAATGGTTCCCTACGCGCAAATCCCGATGTCAGTCGTCGATTCACCCGAACATCGGGCGTTGGCGCTGGAAATCGCGCAGCAATCGCTGGTACTGCTCAAAAATCAGGATAACCTGCTGCCGCTGGATAAGGCGAAAATCCAGAAAATCGCGGTCATTGGCCCGAATGCCGACGACACATTGGTGCTGACCGGGAATTATATGGGGACACCTGCTGAACCCGTTTCCATTCTGGCGGGTATTCGCGCCGCCGTAACCCCTGAAACCGAAGTGCTGTACGCACGCGGCTGCGATATTCTGGGCGGTTCGAAAGATGGATTTGCCGAGGCGGTGGATGCCGCCAGCAAAGCGCAGATAGCCGTCATCGTCATGGGACTCTCGCAGCAGCTTGAAGGTGAAGAAGGTCAGCAGGAAGGTAATCCGCCCGGTATCACCAGTCTGGGAGATCGAACCCTCAGTCTGAATCTTCCGCCCGTACAGCAGGAATTGCTGGAAGCCGTCTTTGCGACGAACACGCCGGTTGTGCTGGTGCTGATTAACGGCAGCATGATCGCCATCAACTGGGCGCGTGAGAGCATCCCGGCCATTCTGGAAGCCTGGTATCCGGGACAGGCAGGCGGAACAGCGGTGGCGAATGCGCTTTTCGGTGCATACAATCCGGGTGGACGTTTGCCCGTCACCTTCTACGCCAAACGGTCTGACCTGCCGCCCTTCGAAGATTACAGCATGGAAAACCGCACCTATCGCTATTTCACGGGCGATCCGCTGTTCAGCTTCGGATTCGGCCTGAGCTATACCACCTTTACCTATAGCAATCTGAAAATTTCATCTGAAAACGTCAAATCGGGCGATTCTGTTACGCTTCAGGTCGATGTGGAAAACAGCGGCGAACGCGGCGGCGATGAAGTCGTGCAGCTTTATGTGCAGGATGTCGAAGCCTCGCTGCCTATCCCGCAGCTTCAATTGCAGGGCTTCAAACGGATTCACCTCGAACCGGGCGAAAAGCAAACGGTGGAGTTCGCCATAACCGCCGAGCAGATGTCCTTTGCGGATAACAACGGCGAGTGGCAGTTGGAACCCGGCGAATTCCGCGTCTGGGTCGGTGGTCAGCAGCCGAACCTGAAAGCGGATGAACAGCCCGCCAACGTTCTGGGTGGCCAGTTCACTGTCGCTTAACAGCACAGTAAAATCAAGGAGGCTGGTCGAGTACCAGCTTCCTAAAACTTCTGTCTCAGAGCAACCGGATGGCTTCCCAAATCGTAGTATGGTATACAGGTGATTCATCAGCGCCGAGGTGTTATTATGCAGCTCACATGCCCACACTGCGGGGAGCCAATCCCATCCGAAAATATCAATATCCAGCGACTGGCGGCGGTCTGCCCCGCTTGCAACACCGTCTTTCAATTTGACCCCGCCGAGTCCAAAATCAAGCGCCGCAAGATCAAGCAGCCGCAGCCTATCACAACCGATGAAAACGATGGTCACTTGAATATCGCTTTTCGCACCAATTTCCGCTTGGATAAAAGTGAAGCTTTTGTCGGAAGCGCACTCGGTGGTGTCGTTTTCACCCTTCTGACAATCCTGTTCATTGCCACGACCTTTACAAAACCAGCAACCCTGCCCTTTGCCTTCGGTTTCACGCTGGTCACGCTGTTCTTCTACTACTGGATGGCACTCGTCGCCTTCAACAAGACCCATATCACAGTTGACGATGAACAAATCAGGGTTTCACGCAAACCGCTGCCCAGTTTCTTCCCCAATAAGTCGATAGACCTTTCGGGGATTGATCGTGTGCGGTATGAAGAGACAGCAGCGTCCAAAAAAGAGGGTTATGATACGCGGCGCTTTAATGTCTGGGCGGAAATGGTGGATGGCAGTCCCAAATTGATTGTGGGCGATGTCATTGAAGACTACGCCGTTTTCCTCTCGCAGCGCCTGAACGAATATCTCGATCTGGATGCCACCCCGGACGTATCCCATTTAATGGACGAAGAACCCGCCACAGACGATGAGCTAGTCGAAGAAGAATTGACTTCACGCGCTAAATCAACTTGACATGCTTATTTGACGCACTGTCGACAAGGGATTGGGTAGGAAGCAGCCAACAAGGAAATCATAGCCTATGCGATTGAACCTGCCTGTATCCGATGCATTATCATCATGCAAAAATATCCTCATTTCCGGCATGGGCGGCGGATACGATGTCTTTTGCGGTCTGCCAATCTACTTCGAATTGCAGCAAGCGGGCCATCACGTTCATTTGGCAAACTACAGCTTCACGGACATTAACCGGTTTGAACAAGGTATCTGGCTGACTGATTCGCTGGTTGGAGTCACAGCGGATATTCAATCGGATTTAGCGTATTTTCCCGAACTGTATCTGACACAATGGTTCCGTGGAACCGAAAACCACGAAGTCACTATCTGGTGCTTCGCAAAAACGGGCGTTCGTCCCTTACTTGAAAATTATCAGGCTTTAGTTGAACATCTCGACATCGACGCTATCCTCTTGATAGATGGCGGCGTAGATAGTCTACTGCGTGGGGACGAATTAGAAATCGGCACAGTCGTTGAAGATAGCATATCGCTGATTGCGGTCAGTGAACTAAAACATGTGAGCGTTCGTTTGCTGGCGTGTCTGGGACTAGGGGCAGAGCTGGAAATCAACTACACCCAAATTTTCGAGACCATCGCAAGGCTTGCTCAAACTGATACTTTTCTTGGCACATGCTCCCTCATTGCGCGTATGGATGCCTATCAAAAATACAAAGAGGCTGTTGTTTCTGTGCAGTCCCAGCCGAATCAGGAAAGCAGCGTGATTAATTCATCCATAATCTCGGCTGTTGAGGGTCAATTCGGCAACTCTCATCTGACCGATAAGACCAGAGGGAGTCGTCTGAAAATTTCACCGTTGATGCCGACCTATTGGTTTTTCGATTTACCCGCTGTGGCGCGCCGTAATCTCCTTTTCTCCCATCTCCGTTACACCGACAATCTCAACGAAGCATTCCGCGCCTTGCTTCAGGCTAGACACCAGCTTCCGACTCGTAAACCACCCAAAATCTCCATACTATGAAAACGGGTAACAGAATGTCGATAATCATTTTCGTGGCATAATAGGGGAAATGTTTGAGTGAGGTTCACTGATGGTCGAACAAATCAAATCGCGCATGACTGCGGCTGAATTCTGGCAGATGACAGAAACCACCAATCAGCGCTTTGAACTCATTGACGGCGAGGCAATTCTTATGGGTACTCCTACACCGGATCATCAGGATGTTGTTCTCAATAGCGGCATACTGCTCAAAGAAATTGCGAAAACGCAGGGTGGCAGAGTCTACGTCGCACCCATCGAAGTCTATCTGGATGATGCAAATATCCCCCAACCAGATGTGATCTGGCTTGCCCCCGACAGTCAGTGCAAGGTGACTGTATCCCGCCTGGAAGGTGCGCCGGATTTAATTGTCGAAGTCTTTTCTCCAAGTACACGTCAGCATGATCGTGTGTCAAAATTCCGCCTGTATCAAAAACACGGCGTTCACGAATACTGGATGATTGATCCTACAGCGCAATATATCGAAGTTTGGCAGCATGTCGCAGGGAAATTCGAATTTTTCGGCGTGTTCAAGCCGGGAGAAAGCTTCAACTCGCCCGTATTAAAAGACCAGACGATTAGTGTGCAAGCGCTGTTTCAAGGTTAGGTCATTGCAGTAGACAAATCCATGCTAAAAATGCTGCGTTATTTCCTCTTGACCATCCTATCCTTGCTCATCGTTATTTCCCCCTTGAGCGCCAGCGCATCTGACACAGATGGCGTGTTAGCCTATGTCTACCAGGGCAACATCTACACCCTCGATGTGCAGAGCGGCAAGTCCACCAATATCACATCGGATCTCCCCATAGAGGTCACCAATCCAATGTGGAGCAACGATGGGCGTTTAGCCTTTGAAAGCGCCCTCAATGCAATCGAAACGTCGGAAATTTTTGTCTGGGATGGCGAGACCGTCAACAAAATTGCTGACGGCTGGAGTCCGGCGTGGAGCACAGACGGACGCTTGGCCTTCATCGCCCAGGATCGCCAGTATTGGAGCATCTTTGTCTGGGATGGAACCTCAATTACT
>JBGAGR010000108.1:0-23055 GCA_044226645.1 Aggregatilineales bacterium | reverse complement strand
AGTATATCATCAATAAACGCTCCACGCGGGTATGGTCACTGCCAGATTATACGAAAATTGGAATCGCAGATGTAGCGACTGTTCATAAGACATGGACACCGCAGCAGACCTCGATTTATCGAGATGGGGATCAACAATTTCTGCTGGTGATGAAGTTGGATGACGAAGCGACAGCACAATACGGCTGTCCGCGCGTGGTGACAGCGGAAATCGAGTTCCCGAAGGATAAGCCAGAAATCCGATACACATTGCAATGGTTTGAGAAGCCTGCCTGCCGCCTGCCGGAGGCCTCGTGGTTGTCGTTTAATCCACGTGTTCCCAAGCCGCAAAACTGGCAGATGGACAAACTTGGTCAATGGGTTTCGCCGCTAGAGGTTATACGGAATGGGAATCGAAAGCTCCATGCGGTGGAAAGCGGGATTCGCTGCGTTGATGATTCAACAAGCATAGCGATTGACACATTGGATGCGGCGCTGGTCGCACCAGGGGAATTGTCGCTGCTGAATTTCAATAATCGCCAGCCGGTTTTGCGGAACGGGATGCATTTTAATCTACACAACAATGTGTGGGGGACTAATTTCCCGATGTGGTATGAGGATGACGCGCGGTTCCGTTTCATTCTGCGTCTGGGTGCGGTAAAGTGAAAGACCAAATCATAAGACGAACCGCCAAGACGCAGAGTTCACGCAGAGAGCGCAAAGGGATTTGGCGTAAAAATCGCCTAAATAAGGCGAAGAAATTTATTGCACTGGACTCATTGTGAAAATAACGAAGCTCGAAACGATATTTGTTAAACCGCGCTGGCTGTTTCTGAAGGTGCATACGGATGAAGGAATTGTTGGGTTAGGCGAACCGATTGTCGAAGGTCGAGCGCAGACCGTTGCGGCAGCGGTACATGAAATCGGACGGTATCTGATCGGGCAAGACCCGCGCCGAATTGAGCATCACTGGCAGGCGATTTTCAGAGGGCAATTTTATCGCGGTGGGCCAGTGCTAACGAGCGCTCTTTCCGGTATTGAACATGCACTGTGGGATATTATGGGCAAGTGGCTGGCGCAGCCGGTGTATCAACTGCTGGGCGGGGCAACACGGGACAAAATCCGCATGTATGGCTGGGTTCACGGCGAAACGTATGGCGATTACATTGAAAGCGCGAAGGTGAGCGCGAAAGCGGGATTCACGGCACTGAAAGTGGGCATCAACGGCGCGGTCAATATTGTGGATACACTGCCTGTGCTGGAAGAAAATGTGCAGCGGTTCGCTGAACTCCGAGCGGCAGTTGGGCCGAAGGTGGACATCGGGATTGATTTTCATGGGCGGGTCAGTCCAGCGATGGCTGTCCGGCTAGCAAAGGCGCTAGAGCCGTACTATCCGATGTTCATCGAAGAACCCGTTTTGCCAGAAAATGTCGATACGATGGTCACGGTTGCCAGAAGCACGACGATTCCGATTGCGACGGGTGAACGGCTTTTCACGAAATGGGGATTCCGCGAGGTGCTGGAAAAACAGGCGGCGGTCATTTTACAGCCGGATGTGTCTCATGCAGGCGGGATTCTGGAATGCAAGAAAATCGCGGCGATGGCGGAATGTTATTACGCGGCAATCGCGCCACATTGTCCGCTGGGGCCAATCGCACTGGCGGCCTGTCTGCAACTGGATGCATGTATCCCAAATTTTCTGGCACAGGAACATGTCACCACAGGCGAAGGCTACCTACAGGAGCCGTTCAAGATTGTCGATGGATATATCGACCTGCCGACCAAACCCGGTTTAGGAATCGAGTTGGATGAAGAGGCGCTGGCGGATAAAATAGATGATGGTTCATGGGAAACGCCGCGCCTGTGGCACAAAGATGGTTCGGTGGCAGACTGGTAATCATAGATGACTGATGCACTATCCGATAAAAAACCGCTGGTTATCGAGCCTGCGCTGGCACTACTGGAATTCAGCAGTATCGCAGCAGGGGTTCTGGCTGGCGACGCGATGGTCAAACGCGCCGAGTTAAGTGTCGTTCATGCTGGAACGGTTCAACCAGGGCGGTTTCTGGTACTCATTGGCGGCGCGGTGGCAGCGGTTGAAGAAGCGCTGAAAGCAGGCAAAGAAGCCGCGCCAGATGTGCTGAACGATCATATTTTTCTGCCGGGGGTGCATCCCGATGTGGTACGGGCATTAGGCGGCGGACGT
The DNA here is from genome assembly GCA_044226645.1 of Aggregatilineales bacterium. Classification (GTDB taxonomy): domain Bacteria; phylum Chloroflexota; class Anaerolineae; order Aggregatilineales; family Phototrophicaceae; genus CFX2. The sequence goes on along the minus strand of JBGAGR010000108.1, from coordinate 20,871 downwards.
TCCCCGAAAAAAGAGGACGCGCTGGGGATTGTTGAAACGCAGAGTGTCCCGGCGGCAATCCATGCGGCGGATAAAGGTGTTAAAGGTGCACAGGTCAATCTGGTAGAAATCCGGCTAGCAGATGGACTGGGGGGCAAGGGCATCGTGTTTTTTAGCGGAATGGTGGCAGATGTCGAGGCGGCACTAGAAATTATCGACCAACATCTGGAAGCCAGTCAGAAAGTGCGGCAGGTGGTGATTTCGCAAATTCATCCGGAGATGGGAAAGATTGTGCGGGCGAATACCCGTTTTGGCGCGAACATCGGCTGGGATAAGGCGTAAAAACGAACCGCCGAGACGCAGAGGGGACAGAGAATACGCAGAGAAAGTTGGATAAAAAGGCAGCAGGTTACAGACTTATTGTTTTAGGGCGCTTCGCGAAACGCCCTACTAAGGCCGCTAAAACGCTGCATTCACGGTTGGAATCACTACTTTACATCACTACTAACAAGAATCAATCTCAAGTGGTTTAAGGTAAATTGTTCTCATGACTACAGCACGAAAAGATACAGTCTGGCAATCGGCGGCAGTGGCGCAGAACTTTCTAGAAGGAGTACGTGGGGCGATCCCGCTGGCGGCTGAACAGATTGATGTGATGCTACGGCTGATTCAGAAGGCGCAACCGCAGCTTCAGAACTTTCTTGATCTGGGCTGCGGTGATGGCATTCTGGGGCGCGCGATCCTCAGTCACTACCCGGATGCGGAAGCGGTGCTGCTCGATTTTTCTGAGCCGATGGTCGATGCGGCGCGAAAGAGGGTTCAGGGGAAAGCGGTTACGTTCATCGTGCAGGATTATGGGGTGAGGGAGTGGGTGGAAACTGTGAAACCTTACGCACCGTTCGGCGCAATCGTTTCAGGGTTTTCGATTCATCACCAGCCAGACGAGCGGAAGCGGGAAATTCATGAGGAAATATATGATTTACTGAAGCCGGGTGGGGTTTTCGTGAATATCGAGCATGTCGCGCCGCCGGACGATTGGATTGAAAGTCTGTTTGACGAGATTACGATTGACTCGATGTTCAATCTGCACCAGCAGCAGGGAAGTTCGAAATTGCGCGATGAGGTAGAACGCGAATGGCGAGGGCGTGCCGATAAAGCGGCTAACATTCTTGCGCCGCTAGAATTACAATGCGATTGGCTGCGGGATATTGGCTTTCAGCATGTCGATTGTTATCTGAAGATTTTTGAATTAGCGGTCTTTGGAGGGATACGTCCCCATGAATGAGCGAGAACTGCGCGAGCAAATCTGTCTGATCGGGCAGCTTATGCATCGAAATCAGTATATTGATGGCGCGAGCGGGAATATCAGCGCACGTTTATCGGAAAGCCGTGTTCTGGCGACTCCCAGTGGTCTGGCAAAAGGTTTTATGACACCAGAGCAGTTGATTATCGTCAACATGGAGGGGGAACGGATTGGATCGACTACACCGGAAAATGCGCATCTACGTCCGACATCGGAACTGCTGATGCATCTGGAGTGCTACAAGCAACGCCCCGATGTGCAGGGGGTGGTTCATGCGCATCCAGCGACGGCTGTGGCGATGACAATCGCAGGATATGATTTTGGTCAATGCCTGATTCCAGAGATGGTGGTCACGCTGGGAATTATTCCCACTACCCCATACGCGACACCATCCAGCGTCGAAAACCGGGATGCGATCAGCCGGATTATTCGTGAGCATGACGCGCTGATGCTGGCGTATCATGGTTCGCTGACGGTGGCAACAACCGTTTGGGATGCTTATCTACGACTGGAAAGTCTGGAACATGCCGCCAAGATTCTGTTTATGGTACAGCAAATGGGCGGGGCGAAACGCGCGATTGAACCCGAACAGGTGGAAAAACTGATCGCCATCCGGCAGAAATTGGGGCTGGCGCGTCCGGGTGATGAAGAGCGGTTTATGAATGCTTGTGGCGTGGGATCAAGTGGTCAAGGATCGGGTTCGAGCGGGGCTACAGAGGAACAGGTACGGGAAATTGTTCGGGCTGTCGTCTCAGAACTTTACGCCTGATTTTCCGCCTTGACGTACCCTCCCAAGCCTGTTACACTTCGGCAATAAGGCTCCATCGTCTAGCGGCCTAGGACGTCACCCTTTCAAGGTGAAGACACGGGTTCGAGTCCCGTTGGAGCTATTATATTTCATAATACAATATCACCGTATTACACTTAAATATAATTACAATCACAACACCCCTGCATACTTATTGTTCTCCTCATTCAGGCAATGTGCTTCTTCAGTTTTTGTGTCTTACAACCCCAGAAGTCATTTACAAGTGAGTATTGACACCCCAATAAGAACCGATGGGCGATGAAAGGGCGGTATCGCTATTGCGCAAAGCTGCCTTTCAGATTTTCAAGTTCGTATGATGAATATCATAATCATCACATGATATTCATCGCAGCATTAATTCAATTCTTAGTCGAATAATAGATAATCGAGGTAAGCACTCTGAATATATAGGAGTAGGATTGTGTATGGTTGCACAGAACAAAAAACAATAGCCCCAAAATCAAGTCCGTTGAGATATAGGCTGGCTATAATCTCAACAGTTCTGGTATTAGGGGTTGTAGCATCCGTTGCGCTATCCTCCCAGCCCAAAGAACCCGCTCAATCATCGCTTCAAACTACGCCAGCACCCAATTTCAAGCTCCTGACCTTTGATGGTCACCCGTTACAACTCACCGATTTTCTCGGAAAAATTGTTGTCGTGAACTTCTGGGCAAGTTGGTGTATACCTTGCAAAGTCGAAGCCCCAATACTTCAGTCAGTTTGGACACATTACCAAAGCAGCGATCAGGTCGTCTTCATCGGAATAGCCTATGCAGATGTGGATGCTCAGTCCCGCAAGTTTATTGAAGACTACAGATTGACCTATATCAACGGCCCGGATACTGATGCCCGACTCTCTGATCTCTTTCATGTTTTAGGTATACCGGAAACCTTTGTTATTGACCAAAATGGAGCAATTGCAAAGCTAATCTATGCCGGGGTCGAGAAAGATCAACTGATCGGGATGATTGATAACCTTCTGACAAGTGGATAAGATTACGCTATACGCGGGAATGGTAGCATGGAGGACAGCGGAGATATGATCCAGTTACCCAAAAGTCAGGTCAAAGTTGAGGAACTGCAACAGATAGCTGCCTTCAAGAACATTTCAATCCCATCTTTGGAGCGGTTGGCATCCGTGATGGTGCGCCAGACCTATACAGCTGACCAATTGATTTTCCTTGAAGGGGAACCTGCGACAGGACTGTGGTTCCTGCTAGATGGGCGCGTCAAAATCATTAAGCAGTCAGTACACGGGCGTATTCAGGGTTTATGTCTCATGCAGCCCGGCAAATGTTTTGGAAGCTGTCCGATGTTTGGCATCGATACTAATCCCGCCAGTGCTGAGGCTGTGGATAATGTCACCTTACTCATTTTGCCACGAGATGCTCTCCATAACCTAACCCAATACAATCCGCAACTCGCGTCGGTGATGCTCAGGATATTCAGTCAACGCCTTAGCCACCTCGTGCGTTTGAGCGAGCGATTAGGTACCTGGACTGTCTCAGATCGTATTAATGATTGTCTGATCACCTACGCTGATTATTATGAATCGGAGATGGTAGTGGCGCTCACTCATGAAAAACTCGCTGATCTGGCTGGAACCGTTCGTGAAGTAGTGACCCGTCACCTTGACCATCTAGAACGGGACGGCATCATTCGGGCTGAACCCGGACAAATCACGCTGCTTAACTTGGACGCGCTTCGCTGCCCGCACTTCCGCAAAAATTAACTACCTGTGATATAAATCACATCTCCTTTCAAGACCTTCAATTATGCTAGGCTAGAAGGTTTGACTGGAAGGTGCCTGTGTCCACAACAAATGAAATACTCGGGACTGTACCAGCGTTCAGGAAACTTACTTCAGTCACACTGAAACGCTTAGCACAGGAAGCGGTCATTATATCGCAACCGCCTGGTGGGTTATTTTACGAGCAAGATAGTCCCCCGACTGGCCTTTTCGCCTTGCAATCTGGGCGAGTGAAACTATACCGTCATTCACAAAAACAAATCCAAATTCTGGCCATTCCACTCCCGGGCGAATGTTTTGGGGCTGAGTCGCTGCCAGAAGATGCGCCAAGTCCATGTTCTGCAATGGCAGTAACTCCCGCAATCACTGCCTATTTCCATCCCAATTTTATCCGTGATCTTCTAAGCGACTCGCCAGATTTTCAAGTCGCTCTTCTTGAACTGGTGTCTGCCCGATTGCAGCAGTTTGTCGCATTGGTACACAATCTGGCATTCCGCGATGTTGCGGCGAGGCTTGCCATCGTTCTACTAGATAGAGCCGAAGCTGAGGGAATAGCTACCGATACTGGTATTCAAATTGATCGCCTGCTTTCCCAGCAAGAACTGGCAAGCATGGTAGGCACAGCACGCGAGGTTATCAATCGCACCTTTAAGAAGTTCGAACTTGAAGGTCTTATTCGTGTCACCCCTTCCCACATATTTATCCTCAATGTCGTCAACTTGACAACTATCGCCCACCAAGAAATTCATTAGTCTGTCAGAACCTCCATTCGTGTGACTTGAGTCACACCAATTGCTCAAAATCCACTGCATTATTAGATCAACAATTGTGCATTTTTGAACAAGTGCGCATTTTTTGAGCAATATCAGACTCAATCATAGAGGAGGAAGAGAAATATGTTACTCAGACGAATGATGCAATCGAGGGTGGTTTTTGCAGTAACAATGCTCGCCATCGGCATGGCACTGGCGCTGACTATCAGCCCACGTGCTGGTGCGCAGGCACAGAGCGGATCAGATTGGCAGGCCATCGCTCAACAGCGCGGATTGACCGATGCTGATCTTCGTGCAGCTGCGATGACCTACACACCCAGCGGCAAGCTGGACGAATATGTCATGTTCGCCTCAGGCGGTCAAAGTGGTCAGGTTCTCGTAATAGGGATGCCTTCGATGCGTCTACTGCGCACGATTGCTGTCTTCACACCGGAACCCTGGCAAGGCTATGGTTATGGGGTGGGCGGTGATATTCTGGCGGAAGGCAATGTCAATGGCAATACACTTGCCTGGGGCGACACACACCACCCAGCGTTAAGTGAAACTGGCGGCGACTATGATGGTCAATGGTTATTCATCAATGACAAAGCAAACGCGAGGATTGCTGTTATTGACCTACGTGACTTTGAGACCAAGCAACTCATCAAGAACCCACTATTCCCTAACGATCATGGTGGCACCTTTGTAACCCCAGATACCGACTACGTAATCGAGGGAGGTCAATACTCAGTACCACTGGCTGGCGCTTATGCCCCCCTAAGCGATTATCAAAATTCGTATAGGGGAATGATCACCTTCTGGAAATTCGACCGTGAAAAGGGACGCATCGATCCGAGCAGTTCCTTCGCTATGGAACTACCGCCTTACTGGCAGGATTTGTGTGACGCGGGGAAATTGGTTTCGGATGGTTGGGTATTCTGCAACTCGATCAACAGTGAGATGGCGACAGGTGGCATCGAAGCTGGCAATCCGCCCTTCGAAGCAGGCGTTAGCAAAAACGCGACAGACTTCCTGCACATCATCAACTGGAAAGCTGCTGAAGCAGTCGCACAGGCGGGTGATACCGTTGACATGAACGGTATGAAAGTCATTCCGCTGGACAAAGCGATTGAAAAAGGTTTGCTTTTCTTCGCGCCCGAACCGCGCAGCCCTCATGGCGTTGATGTCTTCCCAACAGGCGAGTATCTTGTTGCGGCTGGAAAGCTCGACCCGCACGTCACTATCTACAGTTTCAAGAAAATTCAGGACGCTATTGCCGCTGGAACAACCGACAAAGATGTATTCGGTGTTCCGATCCTTTCGCTGGACAGCGTCATGGAGGCACAGGTAGAAGTCGGCTTAGGACCATTACATACACAGTTTGATAATCAGGGATATGCCTATACCAGCCTGTTCCTGGACAGCGCAGTCGCCCGCTGGAGTATTGGCGCTGATGGTTATCGCCCTCAGGATGGCTGGACACTCCAGGGCAAAATTCCGGTTCAATATAATGTCGGTCACATCGCTGCTGCTGAAGGCGATACGATTAATCCCGATGGCGGGTATCTGGTGTCGCTGGACAAGTGGTCAGTGGATCGCTTCCTTTCAGTAGGGCCGCTGCTGCCCCAGAATTTCCAACTGGTTGACATCAGCCAACCGGCTGACCAGATGCAGCTCCTCTACGACATGCCGATTACCGGCGCAGAACCGCATTATGCTCAGATCATCAAGGCCGACAAACTGCACCCCTGGGATGTCTATCCTGAGGCGGGCTGGAACCCCGAAACACAGGCACTCGATCCAAATGCTGTGACACCGGGTACGGAAGGTGTTACACGCGATGGTAAAAATGTCACGGTGCGCATGACCGCTATCCGCAGCCACTACGTGCCAGAACATGTCGATATTGAGGCCGGAGACCACGTAACATGGACTATCACCAGCCTGGAACGCACACGGGATGCCACACACGGCTTTGCCATCCCCAACTACAACATCAACCTGAGCCTCGAAGCGGGTGAAAGCCAGACATTCACGTTTGACGCGAACCAAAGCGGTGTCTTCACATGGTACTGCACAGAGTTCTGCTCAGCACTCCACCTTGAGATGATGGGTTACTTCACCGTCAAGCCACAGTAGACAGATTATGAATTCGGGGCGGGAGCTTTCCCGCCCCCTCAGAACCTGTGACGAAAGCTCTTTCCTCGCAAGTTCTCGATGTGAACTGAAGGGACATAGATAATCATGATTACCACTACGCAACAGGCGGAAGTGTCTGTAAACAAAATTTCCAAACCGGGTATTCTGTCACAGTATCGTCAATGGCTGCCCTCTTTGCTCTGGATTGTGGCGACAGGATTAATATTCATTTCCATGTCATTCCCTTACTGGGTATTGGTACTCCATGCGCCACAGTACCCTGACGGATTGGAAATGCGCGTCTTCGTCAATCGCATGACTGGAGATGAAGATCCTGTACGTGATGAAGTAGCGGAAATCGAAGGTCTTAACCACTACATCGGCATGAAACCGCTGCACGAAGCGGCGCAGTTAGAGCGTTCGATTGCGCAGCCCGCAGTCTTCCTGATGATGGCATTTCTTTTGCTGGCAGCAATCAGGCGAAATCGCTGGACTCGATGGTTGACTCTACCCAGTTTGGGGTTTCCGGTTATCTATCTTGCCGATCTAGCCTTCTGGATGAACTACTATGGACAAAATCTCGATCCATATGCGCCGCTTTCGAGCGCAATTCATCCATTTACCCCTACGTTAATTGGAACCGGCGTTATTGGTCAATTCAGCACAGTCGCTTCCGTCAACACAGGTTGGTATCTGGCAGCTTCAGCTTCAATTCTGGTTGTCATCGGACTGGTCATTACTTTGTTAACAGATCGCTCTAGCAAGGCTTCCGTAAAGTAAATGAAAACAGTGCGCGCTCGAATTATTCTCTGCTTCGCCGCAGTTTTAGCAACCGCGTCGGTCATGCTGTCCCAACCGAGTTCAGTGCTGGCGGAAGGAAACACCCTGTCCGTTTCACCCGGCGGGACTTATGAGACCATCGCAGAGGCGGTGACTGCTGCACAGGCTGGAGACACAATCGAGGTAACTGGCGGCGTTTATTCCGCACCCTTAGTACTCGACAAAAGCGTTAAGTTAATTGGGATTGACCAACCTGTTATTGACGGTCACGGAAGCGGGAGTCTGGTTCTGATTAACGCGCCTGATGTCGTTTTTCAGGGTTTCACACTGCGCAATTCCGGTCACACCCTTGAACATGAAGACACCGGCATCGTGGTGCAAGCCGCGCGTGTGACCGTCGAGAATAACCTTCTCCAAGATGTGCTGTTTGGAATCTACTTTGCTAATGCCAGCGATGGTATGGCTCGGAACAACATCGTACACTGCATACCGCTCGAACTGGGCATACGGGGCGATGGTTTCCGCGCATGGTACAGCAATAATGTCAGCTTTATCGACAATGAGGCCGCTAACTGCCGGGACATGTTTTTCTGGTATTCGGACAACCTAACCATTCGGCATAACAACTTCCACGATAGTCGCTACGCACTGCACTTCATGTACAACAAGAATGCAGTCGTACAGGACAACACTTTCGAAAACAGCACGGTTGGCAGTTACGCGATGTATTCTGATCAGATCACATTTCAGGGAAATACGATCACCTCAAATCGGGGCGCAAGCGGGTATGGTATTGCACTGAAAGATACAGATCATGTCACGATTACCGACAATGTAATAGCCGGTAATCAGGTGGGTATGTACATCGACAATTCGCCTATCTCGCCCGATAGTCACAACATGATTACGGGCAATGTCGTGGCCTATAACGATATAGGAATTACAACCTTACCTGACGTTTCACAAAATGTATTCCAATCGAATTCGTTTATCGAAAACACGCAGCAGGCCAGCACAAATGGCCGAGGGAATCTACAAGGCAATACCTGGTCTCAGGATGGTGTGGGAAATTACTGGAGCGACTACGTTGGCTACGATGCGAACGTAGACAATACTGGTGATATACCGTATCGGTCAGAAAAGCTATTTGAGAGTTTGACCGATTCCTATCCGTCGCTGCGCCTGTTTGTCTACAGCCCCGCAAGCCAGGCATTGGATTTCGCGGCAGCAGCATTCCCGTCGCTTCGACCTGACCCTAAATTGATCGACGAATCGCCTATGATGCACCCTGTACTTCCGACCTGGGCAGGAACAATTGACCAAGAGCAAGTCATATCAGCACCGTTTCTGGTAGCATCGCTGCTCATGATCGGAGTGGGCGCTGGTCTGTGTGGAGCAGCCTTTCCGCGGCGGCGAAAAATGAGCCGACAACCTGCCCAGATGGCATTGGAGAGATAACAAGATGATTGTCGCTGAGAATGTAACGAAGCATTTTGGTACAGTGCTGGCACTCGACAGCCTATCCTTTACAATTCAATCGGGTGAATCGGTAGCCTTGTGGGGAACCAATGGAGCTGGCAAAACAACGGCTCTCCGCTGTCTTTTGGGACTCATACCCTTTGAAGGCAAGCTGACCGTCAATGAAATTGATGCCCGGCAACACGGTAAAGCTGTAAGAGCCGTAATCGGTTATGTGCCTCAGGAAGCTGCCTTTTATGATCTGACCGTATGGGAAACATTAGATTACTATGCACGACTAAAGAAGGTATCTTCGAACCGGATTCCAGATGTTCTGAATAAGGTTCGTTTGACCGCGCAGGAACAAAAATCAGTCAACGCGCTTTCAGGTGGAATGAAACAACGGTTGGCGCTGGCTGTAGCACTCTTATCTGATCCCCCTATCCTCGTTCTGGATGAACCAACTGCCAATCTTGACATACAAGCCCAACGTGATTTCATTCACCTAGTCCAACATCTTAATCAATCCGGCAAAACCATCATTTTTTCGTCACACCGGCTTGATGAAGTTCTGGCACTGGCAGAGCGTGTACTCGTATTGACCGATGGCCACTTAAAGCTGGAGTGTCTTTCCGGCGAATTAGCAGGCAAATTGGGATTACATCAATGGATGCGGATTCAGGTTCCGACCATTCATCATAATCCGATGCTGCAACTACTCCGCGACCAGAATTTCACCTTTACGCCCAACGGACATGCCGTCTATGTGCGTGTGCAAGCCGAAAACAAAACTGCCCCGTTACAAGCAATTGAGTTGGCGCATATTCCAATCGAGGATTTCTATTTTGTGGATAGCAGTGCCTTACCAGCACAGGATGAAACCTCATGATTGACCTGGCAAATGTCCAAACCATCAGTCGAAAAGAGATGCGAGATGCATTGCGTAATCGGTGGTTCGTGTTCTTTACTGTCGCTTTTGCCGGACTCGCGCTGGCACTCTCGATCTTAGGGCAATCCAACGGGAATCGATTACAACTCTCCGGCTACAGCCGCACAGCAGCCAGCCTGATTAATCTGGTTCTCCTGTTTATTCCGCTTATCGGACTGATGATGGGAGCATCTAACGTCGTAGGAGAACGAGAACGCGGTGTCCTGAACTATCTTCTGGCTCAGCCCGTGACCCACTCTGAAGTGCTGTTGGGAAAGTATCTAGGGATGGCAGGAGCCTTGTTCGCATCGTTAAGCCTCGGATTCGGACTTGCTGGAGCAGCATTAGCCCTCCGAGGACAGGTCAGCGATGTGGGTGGCTACATACTGACAGTCATACTGGCCTGTCTATTGGCGCTGGCGATGCTCAGTCTGGGTTTCGCTATCTCGATCGCGACGCACAAAACTTCGACAGCGTTAGGAAGCGCACTGTTCCTGTGGCTGATTCTGGTATTTGTCGGTGATCTGGGTGTCATGGGAACAGCCGTTGTAACCCAATTACCCATTTCAACCGTTTTCTTTCTTGCGGTATTGAATCCCTTACAGATGTTCAAGATGTCATCTATTTTGACGATCCAAGCGAATCTGGATGTTCTTGGCCCCGCTGGGCTTTACGCTACTCATGAGTTTGGGGGAACGCTCCAGTTTTTGCTGATTGGTGGGCTGCTGCTGTGGATCATACTTCCCCTTGGGGCGGCCCTTGTATTGTTTGCCCGCGAGGGGAAATTCGCTATGAAAAGGAATAAATTACCATGAAGCCATTTTGCGCGGATTTCTTCAAGAAACCACACAGAACACTATCCAAGTTGTCTCTCAGTCTATTATTCCTGCTTTTCAGTGTGATTGTGTTAAGCGGCTGCGGAACAAACGAACCAACTGCGACACCCTTAACAGACATCAACGTGACTCTGCGCGCCGAGCCTGATCCCCCGGCTGTCGGTGAATCTACACTGGTGATTGTCGTAAAAGACACCAGTGGACAACCGATTACTGACGCGAGCCTCAGTGTCCGGGGGGATATGGAACATGCCGGAATGGATGCATTTGAGGGAACCAGCGACACGAGCCAGAATGGTGAGTATCGTATACCGTTCCAATGGGAAATGGGCGGTAATTGGAGCGTAACGGTTACAGCGACCCTGCCTGATGGAAAGGGCGTATTCACAAAATCATTCAACCTTTTTGTTGAGGCCGTGAGCAAAGATAGCATTGTGAACCAGGGGATGGCAGGAATGGAAACCCCAACGCCGACCAGTGGACAATGAAGGTGTGACTCAGGTCACAGTGCGACCTCGAATTCCGCCCCACAATAGAGTTATTAAATCGGCTACATGTATTGGAGATTTTCAATGTCACAAGATCAAAGGCGTGATGACTCAGGTGCAGGATGTGCCGCACTTGTCTTATTTCTGTTTTTCGGACTGGTACTTGCCATGCTGACAAACAGTGCGCCAATGAATGCACAAGCTGTTGCAATAGTGGAGACAGCAACGACTGCTCCTCCAACGGCAACAAACACATTCGTCCCTACCCTGACCAATACCGTAATGCCTACAGCCGCACCTTCCGCCACAAATACCCAGGTACCAACGGCTGCTCCGACCTCTGTTCCTACCATAAACAGCGATGCTGCGTCGTCCCCGACAGCGGTAGAAGCAGCACAATCCGGGAATACTAGTGGTTCAGCAAATTATGATCCAGCGATCGTTGCGCAAGGGCAAACCCTGTTTGTGACCTGCTCAGCCTGTCATGGGCCAGACGCACGAGGGCTGCCCCGGCTTGGCAAAGACCTGGTCGCCAGTGAATTCGTGGGCGGACTCAATGACCAGGAATTACTCGACTTTATCAAGACTGGCAGACCATCCTTTGACCCGGCAAATACAACTTTTGTAGATATGCCTCCCAAAGGCGGTAACCCATCCTTTACTGACGATGACCTCCTGAGTATTATCGCCTACATACGCACTCTAAGAGCCAATAACGGCACTAACTGAAAAGTAGTTAGTGGGTGATTGCTAGTCACCCACCAATCTATTGTCCTATCAGAAAAATTGTAGGCTGATCCGTTTACAAATGAATGATGATTATTGGTTACCACGTTTCAATTGGGAAATTTGTATCAACTGTAATGACTGTATCGTTCTATGCCCAAACCAAGCCTTAGGGCAGCATGATAATGGCAAACCTGTTATCACATGGCCACTAAATTGTAACTATTGCGCAATTTGCGAGAATGTATGTCCAGTCAGCGCAGTTGAGCTTCCCTATCTGATATGTATATCCAATACACATTAGTAGTGGAACCTGACAAAGGTCACAAGAAACGCGGCAGACGGTTATGGCACCCGCCGCGAATTCATCTCATTGGGCTACGGTTTGTAGATTATGTTTGCTGCTTCCGTTCCTGCAATACTTCGGCAACCGTTGTCCGCCCAGCCCGTACGCCTGAACTTTTGAGAGCGGACAGCACTTGATTAACGGATAGCTGATTAAGGTCAGGATTTGCGTCCAAATAGGCTCGAACTCTCCCTTTCTTCCCGTCCGCTTTCTGTTCACCTTGTCCGCTATGTTCGTTCGCTGAGTGTCCGTTTTGTCCGTTCGAAGCGGACAGCAACCGGACACCGGACGGATTGCCTCTGCCCAGATAGCCCTTGACCTCACTGAATGCCCGCTGCCGTGCATCGCGTTCGGCAATCCCCTGTTGTAGATACCGCACAAACACCGCGCGGTAAATCACCGTGAATTCTACTTCCTGCCAGCGCTGCTCTCGGAAGTCATGGCCCGTACGACGCTCAAGTGCTAAGGCTGCTAATCCATCGCCTGCCACCAACGCACCGATGGGGATAATGAAGGCCGATAAAAGCGCCATCACAAGCGCTGCCTGAGTCGTAGCAGGTAGATGCCCAAACCCTTCAACAATGGCTGCAAATGAAAAATCTTGAAGCTGTGTGACTGCTACTACTGAGGTAAATGAGCCTGCACCATTGACCAGCATCGCGGTCAAAAACAATAGGATTTCTAGCGCCCACAACGTCCAGGGAAGGGTTTCCTGTCCAGCTTTGGCAAGCCGTCGTCGGAAGGCTGCATAGAGCAACCCGAACTCAACCCCGATAGGTGCAATCCATCCCCAACCCGGTGTCAATTTGTCAAAAACACTAGCGGTATGCGGTGCAGATAGTCCATATAAAACGAGCGCAACCAACACAATCCAATACGGAACACTCGCAATCAATATATCCCGCACAGAACGCCGGGGCGCTTCTTCTTTCAGCCAACGCTGCCGTTCCTGGCGGTAGATGGTTTCCATATTCAGCATCTCGGTCATGATCGTCTCCTCACTTCTCACTACGCTTGTTTGGCTTCACGATCTGATCTACACGCTGCGGAGAAATGCCAAATGCGCGGGCAAGCACACTGATAGCTTCGCCAGCTTGAAAGCGTTTCTTGATTTGTTGGTTCCGCTCTTTTGTGGTTAATTGAGGGGAGAAAACTTGATCGTAGTAGATGAGGAACAGGAGGAGATTTTTTGCTTCGCTTATGCCGCCAAACTCCAGGTACGTCTCGTGGGCTGAAGCCCCGTTGGAGCTACCAGATGTACCTGTGCTTGAAAGACCGCTGTTGAAGCGGTTTTTCATTTCTTCTCCCATTTGGTCGTTGTACACACGCTGCGCGCAAAATCAGGAACGGCTCTGCCCACTGTTTTACTTTGAAGTCTATAATCTGTCGTCTATCCATATCGTAGATAATCTCATCGAACAGGCTGTGAGCTAACAGCTTGCGATCTTCACCTTCGCTAATCTCCCCGAACTGCTGTAAGCGATTCGCCATTTCCATCGCGCTTGTTAGCCCAAAGATGATCTTCTGACGATCTGTCATACGCACTTCCCAATGGGCTATTCTGGAGCTCGTTTAGACCACTTCGTAATTTCTTATTGCTGAAGACGATGGAGTTATGGTTGCCACTTCACGCTTCAAGCGTGTATGGGATAGAGACTTGTTCTGAGTCGACAGCATCACATCCATAGTTTCTATGGATCCTGTGCGACCGCGTAGACCAAGGACACTGTGCCCTACATCGAACTCCCTATCTCTGCCAGATAGAACTGCATTAAGTGGTGGATTTGCTGTGAATTTCTCCCTTCGCCGCCATTTATTGTAGGACTAAGTGATATCCTGTTGAGTGCAAATATATAACAGCCAAGATGATAAATTGTTTACAAATCTATGATAAATGTCACTTCGGCCATCCGTTGAAGCATGATACATATATTATTCAACCATCATATAATGAATCTGGGGGTTTCGGTGGACATTTTTGCCGTTCCCATTGGTAAAAAATTCTTACTGTATGCCCCTCTGCATAAGTTCAGCGCTCTCGTAAACCGCGCCGCCTTACATTCCATTCATACAGCACTAACTACCGGAGACACCGTCTCACCCACCCTGGAACCCATTGTTAAGCCGTTGCAAAGGCCGACTATTCCTGTTCCGGCTGCGCGTACAGGCTATCTGACGACACCATTATTTCTCGGTATTATCCCCACGCGCGGCTGCAATCTCGCCTGCCGTTACTGTGATTTTGCTGCGCCTAAAAAGAATAATGATGTCATGGATATTGGGCTTGCACGCTGCGCTGTCGATGCCTACCTGAGTCTTATTTGTGAGGCAGGAAACCAGAAGGCTGAAATTCATTTTTTTGGCGGGGAGCCATTTTACGCTGAAACAGTCATTCATTTTGTAGTTGAATACGCGACTTCGCGAGCGGCAGAACTGGGATTGACCGTTCGTTTTGAGGCGACTACTAATGGCTTATACCACACGACTCGCTGCCGGTGGATTGCTGACCACTTTGATGCCATTGTTCTGTCCCTTGATGGAACCCCGGATATTCAGGAATGCCACCGCCCGTCATTGAATGGAAATAAGACGGCGGACATCATTGTCCGTAACGCGAAAATTCTGTCCGAAGGTTCAGTCGAATTGATCCTTCGCTCGTGCATCACGCGCGATACAGTCCAGCGGATGCCAGAAATCGCCGAGTGGATCGGGCGCGAATTCCGCCCTAGCACGGTTTGTTTTGAAACCCTGAATACATCACCTCTATCGGAAGCGGCTCATTTCGCACCGCCTGACCCCTGGGAGTTCGCGCAAAACTTTGATGCGGCTGCTGCTATTCTGCAAGCTTATGGCATTGAGACCGTGATTTCCAGCGCTGATTTACGATCCTGCCGCGCCAGTTTTTGCCCGGTTGGGAAAGATGCGCTGATTGTCTCGCCGGATGGAGCCGTCGATGCGTGCTATCTGCTCAAAAAAGATTGGGAGAAAAGTGGTCTTGATCTGCGATTGGGACGGCTGAACAACGATGGGTTCGAGATTGATCCTGATGCGCTTCAATCGGTGCGTAACCTCACGGTACATCAGAAGCCGCTGTGTGCCGATTGCTTTTGCCGTTATCACTGTGCCGGTGGATGCCATGTCAATCACAACACCTCCGCCGCGCCCGGTGAGTTTGATAATTTATGTGTGCAAACCCGGCTGATTACGGCTGTCTCCCTACTGCGAAAGATTGGACAGGATACACTGGCGGATGACTGGCTGAGTGACCGTGAAGCACTTGAAACGGCTGTCTGGCAGAAGACGGACAGGCTGCTTGTCGGGGAGCCTATCCTATGAGCGCGGGCGTTGTTTTCTTCACACCGGACAGCCTGCGCTGGGTCAAAGAGGCTTCTTCCATCCTGCTTATAGACGAGCAATGCCATAAAACCTATACCCTGCAAGGCACAGAGGCGGCAGTCTGGAGCTGGCTCACGCTGGCTTATCCCTACCCCAAATTGGTAACACTGCTGGCAGGGCTGTTGGTGCTTCCGCCGGAAGAAGCTGAGCAGCAGCTTCAAACCCTGCTGTTGAAATGGCACACGGACGGCGTTCTGGAAAAAAAGGAGCGCAGACATGGCTAACCTGATTGTTTCCAGCGTATGTACGCTGCGCTGTCCTTACTGCTTTGCCGAAGAGCATTTGCAAGCGACACAAGCGGACAGCGCACCTGTATTCATTTCGCTGGAAACATTTGAGGAGCGGCTCGATTTTCTGGATCGCTCCGGCATCGATGAAATTCGCCTCATTGGTGGCGAGCCTACGCTGCACCCTCAGTTTCCCGAACTGATTCGGCGTGCCCAGCTTCGGGGAAAACGCCTCCTGGTTTTCTCACATGGATTGATGTCCGCGCGGGCATTGGCCTGTCTGGAAGCCCTGCCCCCTGGGCAATGCACTGTATTGATAAATATGAATGCCACCCACAACATCGAAGGCAGCGATCAAAAAGAAACTGCACGACGGCGAGTGGTTCTCCAGCATCTCAACAGCCGGGTTCTGCCCGGTTTCAATATTTACCGCACGGACTTTCAACTCGATTCTCTGCTGACCATGATTGTAGAAACGGGCTGCCGTAAAGCACTCCGGCTTGGACTGGCACAACCTATCCTGAGTGGGCAGAACGCCTATCTGCATCCGAAGCAGTACCCTATCGTTGGGTGGCGGATTGTGGAATACGCCCAAAAAGCGGCGGAAATGGGTATCCGCTTGGAATTCGACTGCGGCTTTGTCCGCTGCATGTTTTCGGATGATGATCTCGAAATTCTGCATCAGTGCGGCACAGATATGGATTGGCGCTGCAATCCGATTCTCGATCTGGATATCAGCGGGCAGGTTATTCATTGCTTTCCGCTGACTGGCAAAATCGAAACGCCGCTGACAGAAACTTCGGATGCCGCCAGCCTGCGTGCGATGCTTGCCGAACAGGCACAGCCCTATCGTATCTCCGGCATCTACAAAGAATGTTCAACCTGTCCGTTTAAAGCACGCGGGGAGTGTACAGGAGGCTGTCTGGGGGCGACCATGCGGCGTTTTCACAGCGCTTCCCTGCATGTGACCGTGCCTGATACGGCTGTCGTTAGTTCGAGTAATACGGCTTAGGGGGAAAATTATAACCGATCCCAATAATCAACCTGATCGATATGACGATCAGCATTCAGAAGGTACTTGTAACACGATTTGCTCGTGCGACAACTTCTCGTCCCATTATTGGTATCCGAACTAGCAGTTAGTGAAGGGTCGAAAGAGCGGCTGTAGGTATTCAGATAGAGAAAGGAATAAGACGTACAGAATACGCTGGTTATAGCGCAGCCGTTTAAAAGTATACAGAAGGAAGGATTTGACTCATGGACGATGACAATTTGAAACAGAATGAGTGTGAGGGTTGTCCCGAACCCGAAGAAAAACCGGAAGTATTCGCAGTTAGTCAGGAAGGCAAAAGTGTCCACTTCAGCCGCCGTAACTTTTTGGAAATGGCGGGAGTTGCAGGTGCAGCAGCAGCGGGAATTGCCATAACGAATCGCAGCCCGGATGAGCTTTTATTCGCGCCGACGCGCACCCCCACCGCGACACCCACGCTTGCACCGACCAATTGTTTTGTCCGAACAGACAAGAAAAATACAGTTGGCGTGTATGTAGGGCCGGGGCGCGCCCGCAGCGTAAGGCGCTGGCTGCCTGAAAACCAGGATTTCGCGATTCTGGGCAAAGCTACCGATAAAGAGGGCTTGCTATGGTGGCGTATTCTCATGCCGAAAATTGAGCAGGCCTGGGTTGCTGATGAAGATGTGACCACAAAGGGCGAGTGCGATGCCGTAATTGATGTTGATGCACCTCCGGTTGTCACAGCACAGTCCAGAGAAACAGCAACACCGCGCGGCCCGACCCCCGCGCCAGGAGTTCCCGGTAATGTGCAGCCCGGCAGTAATGGCATCGAATACACATCCAAAGGTGTAACTTATACCCTGCCCTGTGGTTCTCCCATTCCCGCCGGAGCGGTGTGCAGTTGCAACTGTGTGACCGTACCTGCGGCGTGCAGTTGCGACAGTTACAACCCGTGTTCCTGCGACAGTGTTTCGTCTCATTATTGGTACCCCAACTAATTATCTAGGGAGAGGAGCCAACCGCATGGAGACTTGTATCATTCCAATTACCGATGACCTCAACATGGGCAAATTCATTATCTTTCGCCCGCGTGTGGGGCTGGCCTTTGTTGGCAATCACGTGATGGCATCGCTTGCCCAGTCTCTGGCGAATGATCTATCGCCGGAGACGGTGGATAAGGACGTGATGGAATTTCTGAATGCGATTGGTTTCTTTCAACCGGATCCGCCACCCCCCGTATTGAACGAGGATTTTCGCCCGACTACCGCTGTTCTGCTGCTGACAAACCAATGCCAGCTGCGCTGCACCTACTGTTATGCGGCAGCAGGCGAACTGCCACGAGAGCAACTTTCTATTGAGCTGGGACAGGCAGCCATAGACCATGTATATCAGAACGCGCTTGATCTAGGCCTGAGCCAGTTCGAGATTTCTTTTCATGGCGGCGGCGAACCCACCTATGCCTGGAGCGTGTTGAAAGAATGTGCGGCCTATGCGCGCCAGAAACCCATTCGTGCAGTGCTGTCATTAACCTCCAATGGGATCTGGTCTCCCCAGCAGCGCGAGTGGATTTTGAACAATCTGAACAGCGTGAGTTTGTCGTTGGATGGTGGACAGGAAACACAGGACAGCCAGCGTCCATTGGTTTCTGGCAAAGGATCATCCGAGTTTGTTATGCAGACGGTTGCCGATTTAGACCATCATCATTTCCCCTACGGCATCCGTATGACGGCAACTGCCCCCTGGACAAATCTGCCGTTGGATGTCCGTTTTTTGTGTGAAGAAACACAATGTCCGTCTATGCAGGTCGAACCGGCCTTTAATACAAAGCGCGGCGGACATAACCGCCCTGACCGCAGCGAAGGATTAGCTTTTGCTGAGGCGTATCTGGAAGCATCTGAAATCGCCAGTCAGGCTGGGCGGCGGCTGCAATACTCCGGCGCACGGCTGGGTGTCGTGACAACCACATTTTGCACCGCGCCCCACAACGCGCTCATTGTGGGCGGCAGTGGTGATCTGGTGACCTGCTACGAAATTACCAATGCAGCCCATCCGCTGGCGGGTATTTCGACAGTCGGGCGTATCGAGAATGGGCAGGTCATGGTGAACACGGCTGCACGGGAACGGCTACATACTCTGATGGATGAACGGCGTGCGGCTTGTCGGGATTGTCCGTCCTACTGGTCATGTGCGGGAGACTGCTATGCGCGGACTTTTGTTCCGGGCGAAGGTGGACATCAGAAACGCAGTACCCGATGCGCCATGAACCGCTGGCTTACTGAACGTATGCTGCTGAAACGGATTGCCGACGGGGGGGGTGTTTGGCGTGCGATGAATGATTACCGCGCACTGCCCACCAGTGGAACAACCGTCGAAGCGATTGCGAACTGAGCGATAGGCATTATGCAAGAAACCAAATTATTCGCTTTTGATCAATTTCCGCACGCCAAACTGCCTTTTCGCATGACACGGCGGCAGTTTTGGTCAACGCTTGTGACAGGTCTCTGGGCATTATCGGAAAAGAGCGATGGGGTCGAACCTTACTCGCTGGCGAATCTGGGTATCTGGTCAAACGAGCAGCTTGCAGAGGTTATTCCGCTGGTTGTACCAGGCTGCAAGATTACGGTTGCCGATGGCTATATCTGGGGATGTCCGCCATCGCAGAACGCCCCGGTCTGCCTGTTTCCCGAAGATTCCCCTGCTCTGACAGCCTTTAACCAATTGAATGGTTTTACGTCGCTGGATGAAGTGAGCGCAGTTTTGCAGCAGGCATCTGGCTGGGATCAGCCCCGCAGTTTTGCCTATGTTCGCGGTCTGTTTTTGACGCTGGTTTTGGAGGGAATATGCTATCCCCAGAACGAAGTGTGACGACCCGCCCGCCCGCTTTTCATCCGCTCCACGCCGGAGGACTGCCCATATTCCGCCGGGATGATACTGGCTACAGCCTGTATTATGCGCCCGGTTATGTCGCTGTTGTTGAAGCGTCACAGGCGGACTGGTTTGAGGAGCGCGTGCTTACACCTAACCCCGACGACCCCATTCAGTCCGTCCAACTGCGGCATCATGCCCACGCAGCGCAGCGCACCTGGAATGACCTCGCTGCACGCCCATTTATACCGATGTGTCTGACGCTTTATCTGCATAACACCTGCAATCTGCGCTGTACCTACTGCTTTTCGATGGCATCTCCCAAAATGGCGCAGCATCTGGATGTGCACGCTGTCCGCGCAGCAGCGGAACGGGTAGCGGCTAACTGCCAGACCATGAGCCGTCCATTTACTCTTGTGTTTCACGGCGGCGGCGAACCGACGCTCGACCAGCATCTGGCTGATGAGATACTGGATGCTGTCGAGCAAATTGCCTGCGTATATAACCTCCCCATCTTCCGCTATATCGCCACCAATGGAGCCATGCCAGTTTCGAAATCAAAATGGCTGGCGCAGCGCTTCGATCTGATCGGCCTGTCATGTGATGGTCCGGCGGATATTCAGGGATTTCAGCGCCCCATGTGGGGCGGCAAAAACAGTTCAGCGCTGGTGGAACAGACGGCGCAGATGATTCACGAGGCCGGCAAACCGCTGCATGTACGTGCGACCATCACCGCGCGTTCGTTGTATCGTCAGGCCGAAATTGCGCAGTATCTTTGTGAACGCCTTCAGCCGCAGGAGATTCACGTCGAGCCGGTCTATCGGGTCGGGAGGGCCGCCAACGCTGACGGCATGGAGCTTTCCCAGGTTGATGATTTCGTGACCGAATTCCTGCGTGCTCGTAACACAGCGCGGCGCTATGGCATCCGCTGGCTGACATCTGGCAGCCGCCCGGATGATATTCACGGCGCGTATTGCAATGTTTTCCGCGATGTACTTCAGCTTGTCCCCGGCAATGTCGCGACGGCCTGTTTTCGCACCATCGATGCCGAACAGGCACAGCCGGTCTGTATTGGTGA
>JBGAGR010000107.1:0-23396 GCA_044226645.1 Aggregatilineales bacterium | reverse complement strand
GGAATCATCCAGATGGACAACGATTTCCTGCACCTGATCGTTATCAATGTCGTTGATGGCAGGCAGTGAGGTGCTGTTGATGGAGCCATTGAGCAAGCTGATAAAACGGCCTTCATCCGCTTTCCAGGTGATTAACTGTGTGCGGTAGGTACAGTCGTCGGGGTTATCGGGACTACACAGGTAAGTGCTGGACAGAATATCGGGGCGGTTATCGGCATTCATGTCACCAAGCGCGATGATCTGGGGGGCTGTGCCACCCGTAATGGCCTGATAGAGCGGGGCATACAGACCGTTGCTACAGGTCAGAACAAGCAGTGTGCCGCCATCATCGGGCGGGGCGTAGGTGATGAGGACATCCGGGATGCCTTCACCGGTAAAATCAATATCGCCGCGAACGACTCCATTTTCACCCAGAATAGTCCAATTGGCGCGCAGGCTGTCGGCTAAAGCTGCGGCGGAACCGCCTGCTGATAAGAACTGTGCCATCGTCAGCGCGATGTCACGTCCGTCTGTGGGCTGCGGCAGCAGTGTGGGCTGACCCGACGGCGGACAGGCACTATAATCCGGCGCGGGTGTAGGACGGTTGGCCTGCGCGATGGCGGTAGCAGGATTGGCGAAACCAGAACCATTCAACGACAGGCCGACGACATCCGGCAAGACACCTTCAATCAGCCGTCCGGGTGTCACGGTTGGAAATGGTACAGCAGTAGGCGGCGTATTGAGCGGCGCGGTGGGCTGGCAGGCGGAAATCAGGATAACCGCCAAGACGCAGAGATAGCAAAGAAAAGTGCTGAGTGCTGAGTGCTGAGTGCTGAGTAAAAATGCAAAAACTCTGCGGCGGGGCAGATGGTGATGTGCAATCCGGGTGAAAAGTGTTTGTCGTAGCATAGTAGAAAGTATAGCGATTGAAGGGGGAAACGCAATGTCTGATGTGCAAATTCGCAAGGCTGGTGAAGCCGATCAGGTCATCATTCGGCAGATGGTGAAGCAGGCACAGCTCGATCCTTCCGCGCTGGAGTGGTCACATTTTCTGATAGCCGAGGATGGCGGTGAGATTGTGGGGATTGGACAGATTCGGCCTTATCCGAAATGCCGGGAACTAGGGAGTCTGGTGGTTAAGGAAGATTATCGCAAGCAAGGTGTTGGCGAGATGCTGGTGAAGGCGCTGCTGGCGAGTGAAAGCGGCGATGTGTATCTGGAATGTTTGATTCATAACGAGCGTTATTATGGTAAATTTGGATTCGAGCGTATCCCCTGGTGGCAAGCGCCGATGCCGTTGAAGTTGAAAGTGGCTTTTGGTCAAATCGGCAGATTGTTTGGTTATCGTGTGATCGCGATGAAGCGGAGTAAAGCATGACGATTCAATTTTATGACCAGAACGGTGAGAAATTCTTTTCGCAGACGAAAAATCTCGATATGGCTTATGTGTATGAGCCATTTCTGGCGCTGCTGCCGAAGGGTGCATTGATTCTGGATGCAGGCTGCGGGTCGGGGCGGGATGCAAAAGCGTTTTCCGAGCGTGGATACAAGGTGACAGCGTTTGATGCGTCGGAGACGCTGGTGAAGCTCGCGAGGGAAAATACGGGTTTGGATGTGCAGCAGATGACTTTTGCCGAAATGGATTTCGAGGATGCTTTCGATGGAATCTGGACATGCGCGACGCTGCTGCATGTGCCGCATGGCGAGATGGACGGCGTATTCCAAAATATAATTCGGGCGCTGAAAACAGGCGGCGTGTGGTATCTATCGTTCAAAGTGGGGCAAGGCGAAGCGCGACCTGATGGGCGCTTATTCAGCTATTTCGATTCGGAGAGTCTGCGAGCATTTCTCAGTCAATATCCCCTGTTGGAGATTGTACGGATGTGGGAAACGGACGATTTGCGTCCTGAGCTAACCCAGCGCTGGTTGAACGCGCTTGTGCGTAAAATAAAGCAGGAAGATTGAACCGCCGAGGCGCGGAGAATACAGAGAAAAGATAACAAGTCTATGTGGAAGCGAAAACATAAGAATATTCCTCGTAATGCGCCCACAAAATTGTGGTTCAAAAAATCATTCGATTTCGTTGTTCCGTATTCCCTTGAAGACTGGTGCAGTTATGTTGAGACATTAGATGAAGGCGTGTTCAACAGCTATGGTGTGTATATGACTTCCCTTGATCAGAGGCAAACCGCATTCAATATCTCTAAAAGAGCAGGTGTTTCAGGTACAGTATGGGCAACGGGATATGCGGAGGCCGTTGATCCTCAATCGACCCATGTTGTTGTTGGGATAGCTGGCGTTGTAACAACAGACATTATTTTAACGATTTTAGTTTTGGGCATGATATGGGTTATCGCGATTCTGGATATGCGTTTCGCACCCGGTCTGAGCGCTATCGGCATCGCCACCTTTGTCGTCGCTGTCTTCGCGGCAGTTGTCTGGATTAGCGTGACCTCGACGCGCGGCCATTTGATAGACAAGCTCAGGCACAAGTGATGGATATTCTAAATGAAGATGAAAGAGAAGGCGGAGTTGTGGTGTGTGCCGCATCTGCATGATTTGCGGCTGTTACGGGCGAACTTCGTCACGTATGGCTTCAAACGGCATATGCACGATTATTTCGTGATCGGGTTGGTCGAGGATGGCTTGCAGAAATTCTCCTACGGGCGCGAGTTGTATGTCACGCCGCCGACGGGTCTGATTGTGATTAATCCGGATGAGGCGCATACGGGTGAGGCGGCTGTGCCGGATGGCTTCCGCTACCGCGCGTTTTATCCCGATGCGGAATTGATGCGCGATATTGCCTCGGAGATCAAAGGACAGACACAGGATATTCCGTTTTTCGCCACACCTGTTATTCAGGATGAAGCGCTGTTCGAGCAGATTCGCAGTATGCATGTGACGCTGGAAGGGGCGACGACCATTCTGGAGCACGAATCACGTTACCTGCTGGCGCTGGCGCAGTTGATACTACGTCACGCGGATTCACGAATTGCTGCGCGGCCTGTCGGACGGGAAAAGCAGGAAATCAAGCGCATCCGGGAATACATCGAAGCGCATTATGCCGAAGACATCAAATTGGCTTATCTGGCTGATCTGGTTCACTGGAGTCCGTTTTATTTATTGAGGGCATTCCGCGCCGGAGTCGGACTGCCGCCTCATGCCTATCTGGAAAATGTGCGAGTGCGAGAGGCACAGCGTTTATTGGAAACAGGGCAGGCCATCGCGCAGGTGTCGTATGAGACAGGCTTCAGCAGTCAGAGTCATTTCACCACGACGTTTAAGAATCTGATCGGGGTCACGCCGGGGCAGTATGCCAAACAGGTCAATTTTATGAAAGACAGAGACAACGCAGAGGATATACGCTGGACAAATCGTGTTGATTTAAGCAGGTATCCGAAACATGTCCATGACCTTTGATACGAAAGTTGCCGTTGTGCTGCGGGATGATCTGGCGATGTGGCAAAAGCTGAATGTGACCGCGTTTCTGGTGGGTGGGTTGGCAGGTGCGAAACCGGAAATCATTGGGGAGCCGTATGAGGATGGTTCGGGGAATGTGTATTTCCCGATGGTGCGCCAGCCGATTATGATTTTTGCCGCCAGCGACGAGCAAATCCGCCGCGCCTATGAACGGGCGATGCAGCGCGATGTGAAGTTCACGATTTTCACCGAGGAATTGTTCGCGACAGGGAATGATATTGATAACCGGGCGGCGGTCAGAGCCAAAACGCGCGAGGAACTGAACATCGTCGGGATGGCGATGCATGACCACAAGAAAATCATTGACAAGGTGTTGGATAAGCTTTCGCTGCATAAATAGGTGCAGAGTTGTTAGTTATTAGTGATTGGTTGTTAGTCGATCAGATTTGGATTGCTGGCTGCAAAAGATCGATGGCATGATTCTGCGTATCAATAAAGTCACTTATGGTGCGATGTAGATATTGGTTCGGGAGAGTACCCCTTCGACGGGAGCGATTCCGGTGAAACTGTGCAGTTCAAAAGACTCCAATAAGGGCTGGGTTTGTGCCAGATAGTGCGGCACTTCGGCATTATCGAGGATGAGCATCCCGCCGGACTTTACTTTTCTATAGCTGTGCGCGATGCACGATGGGCGTGCCTGACCGTCGACCAATACCACATCAAAATAGCCATCGGGAAATGAGTCGATCTGAGCGGCATAGTTCCTGTAGGTTTTGTTTTCATGCCCAATCCAATCGGAACGATAGCCATTCGGATCAGCTATATCGGTGTCCAGTGCGAGTGGGGGATCATCGGCTGGAATCAGGCGCAGGTCAATATCGAAGTCCGGTTTGAAACGGGTGCGCAGGACGGCGACCCAATCCCCATCATGTTCAATGGATGTGCAGTGCGTGTCGAAGGTTGCCCAGAAGAGGGTCGATGAACCACTGCCATATTCGAAAACGCGGCTGTCTTTCGATAAATTCGCTCGTAAAAATTCAGCCGCGTCGAAAACCAGCCAGGGGATGGCATGGTCGAGCAGGTAATTTTGCCGACGAGACTGAAACCACTTTGGGAGATGCCGCCACTGATCCGCAGCTTTGAGCATGGAGAGCGACGGCAGCCGATTCCCGACAAACGGAAGATTACGCATGATGCGCGAGAACATGAATGTGAATCTCCGGGTTTCAGTGTGATTCTAGAATATGACCAGCCGCTAGACCGCTGTAATCAGCACAGGTTCGCCTTTGGTGATAATGACGGTGTGTTCGTACTGTGCGGCGGGGCTGCCATCGACAGTCCGCAGTGTCCAGCCATCTTTTTCGGTGTAGATGTGGCTGGCGCGGGTGGAGACGAACGGCTCGATGGTGATGACCAGCCCTTCGGTCAGCTTTTCTCTGGCGCGGCTGTTATAGAAACCGGGGACGCTGGGGGCTTCATGCAGTTTGCGTCCGACACCATGACCGGGAAGATCGCGAATGATGCGGAAACCGCAGCCGCGCACAGTATTTTCCATCGCGCGTCCGATGTCGTTGATGGGTCGTCCGGCACGAGCGGCGGCGATGCCTTTTTGCAGAGCAGTCTGGGCGCAGTCCATCAGCTTTTGCTTGACCGGGCTAACCGATACAACGGGCATGGATGCGCCCGTATCGGCAAAATAACCGTCGAGTTCGGCAGATACATCAATATTGAGCAAGTCGCCTTCCTGAATGACGCGCTTACCGGGGATACCATGTGCGGCTTCGTCGTTGAGGCTGATGCATGTCCAGCCGGGGAATTTGTAGGTGACGATGGGGGCCGAATGTGCGCCTTCGCTGCGCAGATATTCCGCGCCGATGGCATCCAGTTCGGCGGTGGTCATGCCGGGGCGGACAGCGGCTTTCATGGTTTTCAGGGTCAGGCCAACAATCTTGCCGATGCGCAGCAAGCCGATCATGTCTTTTTCGGATTCAACGGTCATGGGAAGCCCTCAGGGATTAGCGATTAGCGGTTAGCGATAGCAGAGGCAGGATAAAGCTAACACCTGCCTCTGTTTGTTCATTGTACCGCAATGTGAGGTTAAAGACGGACTTTATTGATCGTTCAACTGCTGAATGGTCTTGATGTCCTGCTGAAAGCTGCGGAAACGCAGGCTGAGGCTGGCGACGAAACCGCCCAGCACAGTGGCTACGACAGCGAGTCCGAGAAGAAGATAGCCGAGGGTATCGGGTGTTGCTGCTTCAGTCATGGGAATATGCTCCTCAAAATTTCAAAATATTGTCAGGGCAGGACACGATGTGTCGCGTCCCGGACACGATGTATCGTGTCCCTACTGGTTCGTCAATTTCATTTTTAGTGCGCTAACATGGTCGGATAGATTTTCCAGACGGATGCGCCACCAGACCAGCACCAGCGGGACGAAGATGCTCCAGATAGTGGAATTGATGGCGAGTGCTGTGACCATGAGAGGTGTCATTTCGAATTGGCCTGTCGGGTTTTGTACGCTGGGGCCGATGACCGTCGGGTGGATGGTGTCGGGGCGGACACGAATGATGATGAAGTTGATGATGACCGTACTCATCGCCAGAATGCCATAGACGGAAGCGAAACGGCGGCGGCGTTCGGGGCTTTCAATGCCGTTGCGCAGCATCAGGTAGGCAGCGTAGGTCAGCAGCATGATGACTTCCATCACCAGACGCGGATCCCATGTCCACCAGGTATTCCAGATGGGGCGTTCCCATACCATACCTGTGACCAGATTGATGAGTGCTAAGGCGATACCGACTTCGACACCCGCCAGCGCGAGGGTATCCCATTTAATTTTACGGCTGCGCAGGTACATGACTCCGCCGAGAACGGTTCCGCAAAAGGCAATGAAGGCTCCAGAGAAGGCGGCGACGTGAATGTAGAAAATCCGCTGAATTTCGCCCTGGGATTTTTCCAGCGGGGCGTAAACCAGCGCCATATACAGACCGAAGGCGACTAAGATGGGTGTGATGACGGTCAGAGCGGTGAGCAAACGGGGACGACTGCTTTGGGTCTGAGTCGTTGATTCCGCCGCTGCCAGAGGCATGTTTTGGACGGCACTCATTGTGAAGGCTCCTTTATCTGAAAAACTTGGAAAATCTTAACATATCTACTAAAAGTTGCAAAAGGTTTTACGTCATTGGTTTTTAGTGTCTGGTTTCACTTGTTGAGCAAGTGACCGCTAATGGACATCTGATTATTCCTCGATTACGAATTGGAACAAGAGAAAGCAGGTCACAAGGTAGACGACATCGACGACGGCGAGGATTTGCAGCCATGTGACCCAATCCGCCAGCGGGGTCGCGTTGAGGATACTGGTGGAAGCTTTGACGGAGGCCAGCAGGACAGGCAGCGCGACAGGCATCATCACGATGGGCAGCAGACTTTCACGGGCGCGAGTCTGGACGGTCATGGCAGCCAGCAGCGTTCCAACAGCCGAGAAGCCAAATGTGCCGAGCAGCATGACCAGCAGCAGTAAGGGCATGACCAGCGATTTGTTAAACAGAATAGTCATGAGCGGCAGCAGCAGCAGGCCGACCACCAGCGCAAAGATCAGGTTGCCGATGAATTTGCCGAAAAATATGGCGGTGCGCTCAATGGGGGCGATGAGCATGGCATCGAAATTGCCCTGCTCGCGTTCCATCGCCATGCTGCGATTGAGGCCGATGATGCTGGCGAAAACAATCGTGACCCACAGAACGCCGGTAATGGCTTCTTCGCGGGCGGTGCGTTCCAATTCCAGAGCGAAGCTGAAAATAAGGATGCTCAGTAAGGCGAACAGGAACATGGAACTGATGAGTTCCTTGCTGCGCAGTTCGGCACGCAGGTCTTTGCGAACAATGGTGAGAACTGTTCTCAGCAGAGGTGTTTTCATGGTGCGGTAGTGCTTTATCTGGCAGAAGCCATTGATGTGATTTCGGTGTAGATTGAGGACAACTTCAGGCCATCCAGACCAGTCGTGGGCTGGTCGTAACCGATGACACCCCGCGAGATGATAACGACCCGGCTGGGCAGAATGGCGGCGCGATTCAGATCGTGCGTGGACATGATGATGGTGTGACCTTCAGCATATGCGGCACGCAGCAGATCATCCAAGACCGCTGAGGCATCCTGATCGAGTCCAGTGTAGGGTTCATCCATCAGCAGGATTTCCGGGTTATGCAGCAGGGCGCGGGCGATGCTCAGACGTTGCAGCATCCCGCGCGAGAAGGTGCGCACGAGATCGAGTGCCCGTTTCGCCAGCCCGACCTGTGCCAGTAGTTCAGCGATGCGTCCGTCGATGTTTTCCGGCGGCAGATTGTAGAGACGGGCGAAAAATTGCAGATTTTCGCGTGCGCTCAGATTTTCATAGAGCAGCGCTTTGTGACTGACGAGGCCGATTTGCGAACGGACGGCGTAGACTTCGTCGGGAAGCTGCCAACCGCCGACACGGATCACTCCGGCTGTGGGACGGGTGAGTCCGCACAGCAAGCGCAGCAGGGTTGATTTGCCACTGCCATTCGGGCCGAGCAGGGCGACAAATTCGCCGCGCTGAATGGTCAGATCGAGTTTGCGCAGGACAGGCAGCAGATCATAAACCTTCGAGAGTGATTGAATGTCGATGAGTGTGTGCTGGGTAGTGGGTGCTGCGTTCATAGGTATTTCTTAGTGACGTGTGCTGAGCGCTGACAGAAAGTAGGGACACGATATATCGTGTCCCTACGGAACGTGCGCAGCTTATTACTCATCACTATCTTCTCCGCGTAATTGGTTTAATCGTGCTTCAAGCGGGGCGCGCTGGCGATGCCAGATGTCGTGATTGAGTTCACCGCTGGCGTGCTGACGATCCAGATTTTCAAGCTGGCGGGTCAGCGCATCAATCAGTTGTTCGGGTGTCGGCGCGGCGGTCTTACGCATCCGCAGCGCGAGGAGTATGGCGACTCCGGCGACAGCCGCGATGATAACCAGCACCAGCACGAAGATGGCGTTGTTGCTGCCAGAAGGGGCACTGGATGCTGGAATGGGTGTTGCGGCGACTCCATTACCACCACTAATCTCGTAGCTGAGGACATCCCCCGGCTTGAGCTTGAGTGGTGCGCCGTAGGTTTGATATTCGCGATCACCGAGTGTTTCTTTGTCGAGCGGTGGCAGTTGTCCGCTTTTTAAGCCCATCGTTTGAGGCCAGAGCAGCAGCCGCGCCTGTCCATCAAAAGGATAGTTGAAGACTTGCTCGGTCAGGGCTGGACTGCCATCATAAGGCAGGATATAGACGATCAGGGCTTGATTATCATCGCCGGGGAAGACGGGCGCAGAGTCGATGATGGTGAACTTATCCTGCGCGACGACATAGCGATTCGGGTTGTCAAAGCTGATAACCTGCGCGCCGGGCGGGAGTGGGATGACTACTGAAGCAAAACGTCCGCCTCCCAAATCCTGACTGCTGGTAAAGATGCGGTCTGAGGTATTGCGGAAGCGAATCACCTGGCGAAATTCAAGGGCGCTGTCGCCCTGGCTGACCTGGATAATTGTGCCGATGACCGTGATGACTGAAGGGTCTTCAGTTGGTTCGTAGATCGTAATGGGCAGGTCGAAGGTCGAGGTTCCGGCTGCACCTTTGACGAACTGGCTGTTGAAAACACGATCACGATAGATCGTCGCTGCGACGTAATCCGCGTCCGCTATGATGGGCACATCATTAAATATAAACGAGCCATCCGGGTGAAAATCCGCCTTGAGCTGCTGCGATTGCGCGTTTGGCGGACTGATGACCAGGGTGATGACTAAATCGGCTGGTACGGTAGAGGCGGCTGTTCCATTCGTGACATGCCCTGTGACCGTAGCGGTGGTCGATTGGGCACTGACAGTCCCCAGCCCGATAGTCAGAACGCAGACCATAATCAGGCAAAGCAGGCCAATTTTACGGTTGATGATGGCGGCGGTGCGGAAATGCATTGTAGCGTCTATCCCTTATCAGGTCTGCTTGGCTCTGGAACGGTAGGCAGCCACCGCATCCTCGATTTTGTCATCAACATCGCTGTCCTTAACCGAAGGCATCGGCATGGCTTTGGTTTTCGTCCCTTGCAATGCATCCAGCTCGGCAAGAACTTTGCTTCCTTCCTGCATCCACTGTTCGCGCTCGACCTGATAATCCTGCGTCGGCATTTTGCCAGTCGCATGATCTTCATCCAGATCACGGATGTTATTGAGCACCCGCTCGTAGCGCATCAGAATTTGTTCGCGGGTTTTTTCCAGGTTGATTCCACCGCGTGCTGCTTTACGCTGTTTGATCAGGGGCGTGGCAATCCAGCCCAGCGTAATCAGGAAAATGATGCCACCAATGATGAGTCCTTCGGTGCTCATGTACTGCCCCCCAGAACACGATCCAGCGCCTCGGTCAGCGTTTTCTGGGTCAGCGGCACTTTCATGAATTCAGCGATTTTACCCTCACGGTCAATGATGAATGTTTCGGGAACGCCTTCAATGTTATACAGATCAGAAATCTTGGTGCCGAAGTCCAGACCGTTGGGGTAATTCTGATGATACTCCTTTATAAAGGCTTTGGCGTTGGTTTCGGTATCAGTATAGGCGATACCCACGATCAGCACACCTTTGTCTTTATACTGCTCCCAGACGCTTTGCAGGGCGGGGGCTTCCTCCCGGCATGGGCCACACCAACTTGCCCAGAAATTGACGACCACGACCTGACCTTTTAAATCGATCAGATGCAGCGTTTGTCCATCCAGTGTGGTCAGGGTAAAGTCGGGAGCAGGGCCGCTGGTCGGTTGAGTCTGGTTCTGGCGTGCCAGCGCGAGGCCAAAAACTACCGCTACCGAGATAATGCCCAGCAGCAGGACGATTGACCCCAGTCCGAGTCCTTTGCCGGAGGA
The DNA here is from genome assembly GCA_044226645.1 of Aggregatilineales bacterium. Lineage (GTDB taxonomy): Bacteria > Chloroflexota > Anaerolineae > Aggregatilineales > Phototrophicaceae > CFX2. The sequence continues at coordinate 13,086 of JBGAGR010000107.1, read as the reverse complement.
TGGCTGTTCAGCCTGTACAGGTAAAAGATTCTCACTTTGTTCCATAGTTGTGATCCCATAATTGACGTGTAATCTGGGCGTGACCAAGATGCTGTGCGGTGTGTTCCAGCGCGTGGACAAGCGCATTGCCAATCGTGAAGGTACGTCCAGGATGATTGGCAGAGATGGGTACCGTATGTTCCAGGTCTTCCAGCGAGAGTTTGTCCACAATAGACTGCACAAAGGCAAGCGTTTCATCCATGCGGTTTTTGAGTGCCGGTTCGTCCAGTCCATGTGCTTCAAATTCGGCGGAACGATTGCGATTCGAAGGTATGCCTGCCGCGATATCACCCGCCCAATAGCGAGTCGCGCCCATCGTATGGACGACGAGGACACACAACGAATTCATTTCGCGACCCGGAACCCAATCCAATGCGGCTACCGAAAGATCCTCGATGGTTTTCTGGAAATCGCGATGAAGCGTATCCAGTGAATTCATGTAGTCCTGATAAATCTGACGCATGATTATCTCCGTGCGCGTAAATCGTGTTCGATACGGGCGCGATAGTTATCGGCAGTCGCTTCTGGAGTGGCGGCAGTGTCATCTGTAGCAAATGCCAGCTTGTTGCGCCGCCAGCGAATGAGTACCCATATTGCACCGACCAATACCACCAGACCGATGAGCCAGGGCGTAACCAGCGAGAGCGCCCGTAAACCGGGGTCTTGCGGCGTTCCGACTACACGATCCCCGTAGCGATTAACGAAATCGGCAATAACCTGATCGGCTGTGCGCCCATTCTGAAGCTGGGTGCGGATTTCGTCACGCCACTGGGCGCAGGCCTGTGTACCGCATACATCCAGCGGGATATTCTCGCAGACCGGGCAGTACATCTGACTGGCGACGGCGTTAACCTGATCGGCGGTAACAGTGGAGGTGTTATCCTGCGCGTAAACGCTCATGGTCAGCAGGGCTAAAACAACGATGAGGATAGTTGTGTAGGGGAGGGTCTTAGACCCTCCCCTACGGAAGATCATATTGTTCATTATGCCTCCGCTCCGGCACGTCGACGCTTCGATTTAGCGGCAGGACTGGCTTGAACGCTGGGTATGGGCAGTTCAGTGGGCCATGCCGAGACAAATGTGCCCACGATGAGGACGATGCCGCCCCACCAGATCAGATTAATCAGCGGGTTGATATAGACTTTGAAGGTCGTCGCAACTGAGTTGGGCTGCTGCTCCCAACCCACCAGCAAAACGTAGAAATCGCCCTGAATTGTGCTGTAGGAACCCGCGATGGTCATCGGTGTTCCGTCGGGATAGGTATCGTGACGTGGACGAATGGTGGATACCACCTGCCCATTCTGGATGACCGATAAGTCGGCAATTTCCATCTGGCGACCATCATCCGCAACCGCTTCGGTGAAGTTGTCGAAGCGCATGGTATAGCCGCCGAAATCGAGCGATTGTCCTGCTGAGAGGGTTTGCTGGGTTTCCTGCTGGAAGAGGGTGCTGCCCAGCACGCCGATTCCAATCACCGTAATGCCGAGGTGGACGAGATAACCTCCGTAGCGGCGGCGGTTGCGTTGGAACAGCGCCAGAACGGCCTGAACCCAATTTTCATTGAGGCTGCGGTGACGGGCAGCCGCGCCGCGATAGGTTTCATAGATGGCGACAAAGCCCGCTAAAGCAACGATGCCATAACCGACCAGCGCCCCGATTTCGCGCGTTTGGACAATCGCCATGAACAGCACGAAGATTGCTGTCAGTACGAGCGGGATAAGCAGCGCACTGCCGAGACGACGCAGGGATGTTGTCCCCCAGGCCGACAGCGGCGCAACACCCATCAGAATGAACAGGGCGATAAAGAGCGGCGGTGTCACGCGCATGAAATAGTCTTTGCCGAGCGTGATGTTCTCATTCAGGAACAGATCGGAGATGATCGGTGCGCCAAAGCTGCCCCAGAAAATAGCGACAAAGAGCAGCACAAAAATGACGTTGTTGAGGACAAACAGCGATTCGCGGCTGAACAAATTGACGAATTGGTGATCGTCTTTGAGTTCGCCCCGGTTCCAGCGGCGCAAAATCAGGCCGACAGAGATCACGGTCATAATTGACCAGAAGAAGAACATGGGATAGCCAATCTGGCTGCGAGCGAAGGAGTGAACGCTGTCAATCAGACCGCTGCGGGTTGCGAAGGTGCCGAAAATTACCGCAGAGAAGGTGCCAATTACCAGGAACATGTTCCAGATTTTGAGCATCCCGCGCTTTTCCTGGATCATGACACTGTGAATGAATGCTGTGCCGATCAGCCAGGGCAGGAATGCCGCGTTTTCAACCGGATCCCATCCCCAGTAACCGCCCCAACCGAGGACATCGTAAGCCCAGCGTCCGCCGAGCAGCAGGCCTAATCCGAGGAATAACCAGGCGACCAATGCCCAGCGGCGTGTGGCTTTAATCCAATTGGTGGAAAGATCGCCGGAAGCCAGTGCCGCCATAGCAAAGGCGAAGGGGATGACCATGCCAACGAAACCGAGATAGAGCATCGGTGGATGGATAATCATGCCGAAATGCTGCAAGAGCGGGTTTAAGCCTTTGGCTGTGTCCGCCAGCCGAAGTGCATCCGGCGAGGTGCCGTTGACCGGGATGAGCGCACTTTCGATGACTGTAGTGGGACTGGTTAGCCACCAGCGGGTAAATGGATTTTCGTAGAACAGCACCAGCGCGATGAAGAAGGCCAGCACAGCCATCGTGTAGGCGATGACATAGGGCATCAGGCGGCGGTGACTGCGCCAGTTGAGCAGCAGCGCGCCGGCTGCGTAGAGGCTCATCAGCAGTGACCAGAACAGAATTGACCCTTTTTGCGACCCCCATAACGCTGTAATACGGAAGAAAAGGGGTGTCGAGGGGCTGCTGACCGACCAGACATAACTCATCTGGTAGTCACCGCGAATAAGAGCAGTCACCAGTGATCCGGCGGCAATCAGCAGAAGGGGAAAAGCCAGCAGCGCGGCGTTACGGGCACTGAGCAGTGTGCTTTCCGAGTTCACCCGCACACTGTAGAGCGATGCCGCTATGGCGTAGAGAGCAGCCGCGAAGGCTAGGAATGTCGAAACCAGACCAATTTCGGCTAACATAGGCTCAATCTCGATATTATTAAACGAACTATCACGGATTCATGGGTAGGGCTATGTAGACAAGATGTTTATGGTTTTTAGCGAATAAGCATCCATCAGATAGAGGAGCAGAAGCTGATGATGCTCCTCTATTCTGTTGATTACCCCTTAGAGAATGTATGTTGCAAGAACCCCATATTGCGGACGGAAAAGTGCTAGGCACCTGGATTGACGATTTCCTGTCCGGGCTGAGCTTCCTGGAAACGAGTCGGGCACTTGAGATTAAGTTCTGTGGCGTAGAAGATGCCATCGCTGCCCAATTTGCCGGTGAGAATAGCCTGTGCCTCGTTTTGCAGAAGATCGGGTTTAGCCTGACCTTCGACATGTACCTGAATGCGGTTCGCCGTTGGGCTGATGACCGCGTCATGCAGCGCTTGTGCCAGATTGGTATATTCCATCGGTACATTGGCGATGGTGAAATCCAGTGTGAGGCTCTTCTCGTCGTACTTGATGCTGTCGCCAATGACCGCACCAGCCATACGAACCGATTTTCCCACATAATCGTTGTTGGCTATCAGTTCATCCAACGTCATGTAATAGCGAGCGCCGCTGGTCGTGCCAGAAATGATCAGATAAGCAACAGCAGCCAGAATGAGCGCTCCACCTACCAGAAATTTCAGGCGTTCGTTCTTTTTGCCAACCGCCGCTTTACCTCCCGATTGAGGTTTTTCCCAGGTTGCTTCAGCCATAGCATTCCTTTCATAACCAATAGTCAATGAATAACTTATATAGGGGATTATAGCAGGTACATAATCGGATTTCGAATACGTTCATCTTGAATTAACATGACAGATGCAACCACTGTTGGAAGTAACTACTCTAATGCAAGCTTTGGAAGGGTATTGAAGGGGAGGTAAAACGCGGCAGATAACTCATCTGCCGCGCGTGAAGGGTACTAGCTGCCAGTAAAAACGTAGTCGTTACCAGCTTTTTGCGCGTGGCAGGCGATACATGCGCCGCGTAAGTCTTTGAGCGCCGTGCCATCCGGGCCGAAAGCTTCGAATTTCCAATCGCCCGTTGAGGCATCATCCCCTGTGCCGGGTGCGCCCTTGAGCATGACCGCGCTGAAGGCCAGATCACCATCCGCCGCCAAACCATCTACCGGGTAAACGGCTTTATGGAATTCCGCTACGAACAGGCTGCCCACCGGGAAGGGACGGATTTCGCTGCTGAGTGCTTTACGCGCTTCGACATTCAGGTAAACCGCGCTGGTCGTGTCGCCAAAGATTTCTGGAGGCAGACCGAGAGCAGCAGCAGCATCCGGATGGATAATTTTGGAACTGCGCCAGTACATCTGGCGGTAGTTGGGCGGCAGGAAAACGCCATTATCCGCCGCTGGGAAGGCGCTGGGGCTGCGTTCGGAGAGGGTCGAGAAAACAAAGTCATTGGCGGATTGACTTTCGTGGCAAGTGACACAAGCCGGACGTAAATCGGTTAAGCGGCTGCCATCGGGCGCAAAGGCTTCAAAGCCCCAACCATGTGTATCAGAAAAGTGTTCAGAGTCTTTAAACATGACCGCCGTAAAGGCCAGAGCGCCTACTGTATCCAGACCATCTACAGGACTTTCCAGCTTATAAAAGGCCGCGACAAAAGCCGCACCATCGCGATAAGGACGTGTGCCGCTGCGCAGATCAGCTATGGCGACATCATTGGCGAAGACCGCATCGAATGTATTACCAAAAATATCTGCTGGAAGGCCGACGGCTGTGGCTCCTTCCGGGCGAATGGACTTGGAGCCGAGATGAAACCATGTGCGAAATTCTGAGGGCAATGGTGCGCCTTCATGATAAGCGCTGACAGCCCCCACCTGTAGTAAAAAGACTGAGATGATGACACAGGTCATCCCGAACAACGCGAGAACGAGACTGACCCGTTTTCGATTAACCATCTTTTTCTCTCCTTAGTGTGTGGGAAAATATATTTTGGCGTATGTATGCCGCCTTCACTCAGAATACGGAGAAATAATGATATTTGGATTGCTGATATGAGGAGAAGAGCGGATTGGGCGGATGTGATAATCCGCCCTGATAAAACGACTTTTCTATTCCTGAGTGGACTCTTCACTCGGATTGAGCAGCACGATTAAGCCTAGCAGTCCCATATTGGCGAACAACATGGGCGCGAGGGTGGGGGAACCCCGTAAGAAGCGTTCAACAATAATCGTGCCCTGAGCAACCAGATTGCTGTTGAGGTGCAGCAGAAAACCGATCAGACCCACGATGATAAGCATGACCATCGCTATGGTATAGGTCGTAAGGTCGGTGCGGCTCGGTTTCTGGATGATACCCATTATGACGGCGGCGGCTGTCGCAAAAATACCCGCCATCGTGGGCAGCCATACCCAGGGGTTTTCAAAATTGATACGCGCATGATCGAGAATGCTGCTGATGACCGTTATGAGAATGCCGATGCCAACAATGAAGAAGTAAGCGCGGGTTTTGCTGTAGGGCATCTGAATCGTACTATTTCCAAGCAGGCGCAAACGACCACTGTCTGCTGGGGATTCAATCCATGCGGCACTGATACCCAGGATACCAATGAGGATAAACACCGACGGGCCAAGCAGCGGCGGCGCGAAAATCAGAATACCCACCGTTTCGCTGGGGGCAAGCTGTGCGCCGGGAATAATCGTTCGGGTGATGTGGAAATACATGCCCAGAACTCCGACGATGATGCTGGACACGAATACGATATTTGCCAGAATCGTCGCCAGAGGTCGCCTTCGCAGCGCAATTACTCCGGCGATCAACAGAATAATCCCGGCGACTACGCCGAAGATGATCGGAATCCATTCATTGCGCCCGATTTGCCCATTGAGTCCGTGTGCCAGATAGATATCGAGGCTCAGGAATAACTGGTTGATCGCTGCCATCAAGAGCATCAGTTGATCGCGCGAGAGGGGCAAACGCCCCAATCGCTTGACTGCCGGAAATACCGTCGCCATGTGATACATCGGCTATCCTCCCGGTTCTGGCGTGGTTTCCGGGGCGGATGCTTCACTGTTTAAGACCTGATTGGCATATTCGCGCAGTTCTGCCATATCGCTCAACATTTCATACGCGCCATGCCACTGGGTGTAATCCGCGCCTTGCATCCATGCGCCAAATTTGGCGGTGCGCCCCCAGTGATGCCAGAGTTCAAAGTAGGTGAAATCGATGGGCTGGTCAAAGGCCGCAGCAGTCAGTAAACCCTGATCCTTGAGCGGCTGCATGATTTCATCCGATTGTTTGACCAGAGCATTAATAGATTCGACCAGTTTATCTCCATCCGCGTAGAAGTCTTTGATGAAGTTCTGGTTATGGCATTCGAAGCAAACCCCTTGCATTCGCGCGGCATTATCCTGCCAGGCCGGACGGCGTTCGCTGATGGGCGCAAAGAGGAACCAACTCAGACGATCACCCACATCGTGAGTCGTTCCGGCGGAACCGAAGCCGCTGAAATGGCAGGTGGCGCAGGTTGGCGCAGGGAAGTCATTAACGGTGAGTGTTCCCGGCTCGGCATCCCAATGCCATTTATCGCCGCCTGTCTGATAGGCGATACCATGTGCCGATTCTTGATAAATTTCCCACTGGGGATGGTCAGGGCCGATATGGCAGTTGTTGCAGGTTTCGGGTTTGCGTGCCTGTTCCAAACTGAATTCGTGACGGATGTGGCATTTCTGGCACTGCCCGACAGAATTATCTGCCGCTGGCTTGCCGACATTGTGACAGCTTTCGCAGGCGAAGCGGGTGATGTCGGGGCCTTCCAGCGCGGCAATCGCGTTGCGTGATTTATCCGGCGCGAACTGGCCTTCCGGGATGGCTTGATACAGTGCCAGGAGGTCTGGTGAAAGGTCGGTTGAGCCAAAAACTGCCACATAAGCGGGGAGCGCATGGCGGCTCTGGTCGAATTGAGTCACTTCCGTCGTATGGCATTTAGCGCACATGGCGGCAGTGGGCGAACTGAGGATGAAGGTTCCCTCGTGTTCTACCGCATCCGGATAGCTGGCCTCCACCTGATGACAGTTGCGGCAGGTTACGCCAGCAATTGCCATTGAGCTGTGACCATATTGTTCGACGATGCCGGGAGTGGTTTGTTTGTGGCAGGATACGCAGTCATCGGTACTGTTCGCCAGAACATTGACCGGCTGTGGTTCAGCACGCAGGCTGTTGCTGATGGCGAACATCACCAGCGCCAAACCGGGTACGATAATAATCGCCAATAGACCGATAATTAAGACACGGGCTGAACGAACTCCGCCTGTATCGGATACGCCCATTGAGAATCCCCCTTCATCAATAAGTGTAAAAAATAGATGTTTCGGGGAATATAACGTATGTCCCTTACCGCTGCAAGTGATTTTTGTAATGGGATAGTTGTGGTAATGAGGACTGGCGTGCTGGTTTCAAGGCCGGGTCTACTATGTTTATGCGCCGGCCAATAGCGAATGGTGTGGGTATTATGAAAATACGACGCGCGACAGCGAACGATGCGCCGATTCTCGCCAGAGTGCATGTTGACTCCTGGCAGGTGGCTTATCGCGGCATTGTGCCGGATTCACATCTTGAGCGTTTTACTTACCAGCGGCGGGAAAATGCTTTCCGCAAGGCTTTAGAGGCCAATCTGGAAGAAACCTATCTGACGGAGGAGGACGATCAGCCTGTCGGCATTCTGACGATTGGGCCGAGCCGGGATGCTGATCTGAATACTGAGCAGACGGGCGAACTTTGGGGAATTTATATCACTCCCGTCTACTGGCAGCGCGGTATCGGGACAGCGCTGGTACATGAAGCCGAGCGTATCCTGCGCTCCAGGGGCTATGCCGATGTTGTGCTGTGGGTGCTGGAAGCGAATATGAATGCACGTCAGTTTTATGAAAAGATGGGCTATTGTCTGGATGGCATCCACCGGATGGTTGAATTAGGGACACCGCTCAAGGCGGTTCGCTACAGGAAAAAGCTTAACAACATACAGGTAGATGAATACGTGCTGCTATCCTAGACACGCGGAGATTTCCCTGTCAGACGGGTGAAGAACTGGTAGCCGAGCCAGCGAAAGGGTTCGGGTGGGATAGGCGCGTACTGCGCTTTGTAGAAGGGCAGCTTTCGCCAGCGTTCGTCATCACCGGAATACATATCGGTCAAGACCTGTCCCGCCATGTTGGCAAGCGTGACACCATGACCACAGTAGCCGATGGCATAAAAAATATTTTTGTTCTCGCCACGCACACCCATCAGATTGTTACGCTTGAGGGTGATGCCAAGTGTGCCCGTCCAGCGGTGGACGATTGGTAATGAACGGCTGGCTGGCAGGTAGTCGTACATCGTTTCGCGCATTTTCTGGAACGAGCGCGGGGCGGAATCCGGTGTGCCGGGGTAGGCGGTGCGGTTATTGAATAAATAAGCGTAGGATTGATTGCTGCCGCCGCCAAAAACGATATTGCCTTCTTTGGTGATCGTCGAATACGAGATGCGATCCATGTCGTCGCTGTAGCCGGCATAGGCATTCCAGCCGAGTTCAGCACGTTGTTCTGGCGTGAGGGGAGCAGTGGCGAAAACATGCGAATGCAGGGGGAAAAGCGCATCGCGGAAATAGCCCAGTCGCGGTGTGTAGCCGTTGGTTCCCAACACGATGGCTTTAGCGCGGACTTCGCCCTGCGGTGTGGTCAGAGTAATCGTTGACCCTTCGCGGATTTTCAGGACGGGCGTATTCTCGTAGATTTCGACACCCTGTTCGACCAGCACCGGACGCAGACCCCGCACCAGTTGAGCGCCGTTAATCTGACCAGAACGCGGATCGAGTACTGCGCCGTAAACGCCTTTTAAATCGAGCGTCTTTGCCAGCGCTGCGGAATCCAGAAACTGTTCCGGAATGCCTGCTGCGGCGTTTTTCTCGACATCCTTATGGGCATCTTCGGCGCGTTTGGCATCGGTATAAACGGTGATGGTGCCATCCACACGATAGCTGACCGGAAGATTGTGACGCTGGATGATTTCCTGAATCATGTCGATTCCGGCAGAAGTCGCGTTATAAATCCGCGCGCTGGTTTCTGGGCTGTGGTCGGTGATGCCCGTGACCCAGTTAAGCATCATGCCGCCGTTGCGTCCGCTGGCTCCGTTGGCGAGCGATTTGGCTTCCAACAGGACGACGCGCTTTTCCGGGTAACGGCGGCTGAAATGATAGGCAGTGGATGTGCCCGTGAATCCACCCCCGATGATGGCAAGATCGCAGTCGATGGTTTTCCGCAGTGCTTCACCGGGGCGATAATCCGGGGTCTGCGCCGCCCACAGCGACGTGTTCTCATCAGCATCCAGACCTTCCGGGAAGATGCGCGCCGCCAGCGGCCAGGTTTTGGCAGCCAGATTGGCAGCACCCATGAGGATACGTGCTGTCGGAGTCGGTTTGTACGGGTCTACAGACATGATTGCACTTTCGCCGGGAGCGATTATTGCTTAACTGCCACTGGTTCCACTACGGTCACGGAGGTACATCGCGCCACCGATCAACAGCACAGCGCCTACGCCAATCAGCAGGAACAAGGTTGGCAATCCGGCAGCGCCGTCATCAGTGGGGGCAGCTTCAGCGTTTGCTTCAACAGTGACTTCAGCCGTTGCTTCCGATGTGGCTTCGGCTGCTGCGGTGATTTCTGCCGTCGCTTCGGTTGCAGGGGCGGCTTCGACAGTCGCTTCAGTGGTGGCTTCCGCGGTGGGTTCGGCAGTAGCATCCTGCGCGAAGGTCGGCAGGGCGGCGATGACGAGGAGCAGGGCGAGAATAAACACGACCAGCAATTTTTTCACAGTGAGGTGTTTGTGCATGGTGGACTCCTAGAGATAAACAGTCAGGGGCTTCCCCGCCCCACAATTCGCAATGGCGTGAATTGTACCGCAGCAAGTCGAAAATGTCGTTACTCTGGCGATGGCCCATCCTGACTTTCGAGGAAGGCCAGCAGGTCGGCTAAATTCTGTAAGGTCAGGCGGCTGCCGAAGTCGGTTGGCATGACCGGATTGTATCCCGGTACGACATAGTGGGTAGGCTGGACGATGCTTTCCACGATGTATTGTTCGGGTGTGTAACCTGCCAGCGCCGGGTCATTCAAGCGTGTGTCTTCGATGCGGGTATACGTGCCTTCGGTATGGGGCGCGACCACGCCGCCACCTGTTTCATGACAGCTTGCACAGGCATAATCGCCGTTGTAGAGCAGTTGACCATTGAGCGGGTCGCCTGCAACTTTGGAGAGGGTGTTGAGGATGCGTTCGACATCGGTTCCGACAGCACGAGAGGCCGCATCCGCCGGGATATAGCCGCAGTCCAGCGCAAGCTGTTGATAGGCCGCGCCGACTTTAAAGAGCGTATCGAGAGCGACTCCAGCATTTTTCCCCGCATCATCCGAAAAAGTTTGCAACGAAGCAGCAAGATCAGCCTGTTTTTGCTGAAGTTTCGCCAGATCGCAGGTCAGCGTAACAGGTTCGGGTGTAGCAATCTCGGTTGGTGTGGGCGTGGCTGTCGGCTCGGATTGAGCGGCGAGGATTCCTGCGCTCAGTAAACTGATGCTGGCGAGTATGAATAGGACTGCGCCTAAAATTTTGCTGTTCAATACAATCACCCTCCTGACAAAGTTGGTTTCATTGAGGCGGCAATCCGGCTCAAATCATGATTATGTGAATTGTATCACAAGGGTATGAGGCAACAAAAACCCCCGGTGCGAGCCGAGGGTTTGATTGAAACTGAGGAGATTACTTCAGTGTTTCCAGATAGGCGATGATGTCCGCCAAATCCTGGTACGAAAGCTGCTGTCCAAAAACAGGCGGCATAAGGTTGCTGAAGTTCGGCACGGTGTAGGCTTCAGGATGAGTGATGCTTTCCACGAGGTACTGTTCGGGTGTGTAACCCGCCAGTTTGGGGTCTTTCAGCCGGATGTCTGTTACACGAGTGTAAAGACCATTTGCCATTGGCCCCGTGCTGTCGGCGGCTTGCTGGTGGCAGCCTGCGCAGGGCAACGGATTGCCAAGCTGCGAATTGACTTTGCCATGATACAGATCGTTACCACGTGTTGCATCGCCAGTATAGTCAGGCAGCTTCGCCAGAATAGCCTGTACATCAGTTCCAACAGGTTCTGGAATTTCGCCACCCGATGCCTTAAGAATTGCGATTTGCGCTTCAAGCGGTTTCGGGTCTTTCGGTTCGATGGCGAACTGGTTGACCGCGAACAGATCGTCCTGCGTCCAGTTATCGCCCTTATCCCAGTTCATGATGTAAGCGGCGAGATCCTGAAGCTGATCCATACGCAGCGGGCCACCACCCAACTGCGACCAGGTAGGCATGGCGGCAGGCCAGTAGCTTGTGCTGACAGGACGACCTGCCAAGACCGTTGTGATGATGAAGGATTCGCGTGTTCCACCGTAAGCGACGGTCTTCAGACGATCTGGTTTCGCCGGATCATAGCCCTTATCCACTGCTGCCTGCAATGCTGTTGTACGCTGAGCATTCAGGCTGGTGATCTGGGCATCAATTTCAGTCAGGCGTGTTTCAATTTCGGCCAGACGAGCATTAGCCGCAGTTTTGTCCGCGTCGCTGGTCGCTGCGTCTGCCACTAGCGCCTTTTTCTCGGTTTGTTCTTTGCCCAGATCAGACTTTTCTTTGGTCAGGTCTTCCACCTGTTTGGTGATTTCAGGGAAGAAGTCGTGACCGAAGAACTGCGGGTTATCAAGTCCCGGCGCTCTGGCGCTGCCGCGACCATCCGGGCCGTGACAGGTCGAGCAGTTGCTGGTGTAGAGATCGGCACCCTGTTCAATCGAACGGGCGTGTTCCGACTCGGCAAAGGCCACCATGCGTCCACCTTCGTTAATGGCTGCCCAACCGAGGACAACCATCATCACGACGAAGGCCAGTACGCCGACCAGGACACGATTTTCAATTCTGCCAATTAGCATCCGTTCAAACATAAGGTTCTATCCTAGTGAGCAAAGTAAGCCGAGTCTTGATGGATGAAAACATGCAGTGTATTCATCAGCCGAATGGGTTTACCATTCGCATCCAATACCGGAATGGGATTGCCATTTTGATCGAGAACCGGCAAACCGTTTTCAATCTCCACTTGATCCCAGGTGATGACCAGATCAACACGCTTCAGATCACTCTGGTTTTGCGTAATGATGATGGCTCCCCATCCATTGGACAATTCATTGGCACCTTTTTTGATAGCATCCTGGAAGTAGGCCAATTGTTTATGGAGTTCGGGTGCATCGGCTGGTACTGTACGGAATACCAATCCACCGGGCAGAACGAGATGCTGATTGCCGACGAGTTCGTCCTGGATCATATTCTGAAGTGTTTTCTGATCCTGAGTCGACATGGTAACTGTTGTTCCCTGAACCAGTTGGTTAAAACCGTTCACGCTGCTGGCACCAGCTTCGACAATCTGGTCAGGAGTCTGGTTGTCAGCCTGTGCGGTTTTTTCAGCCGTAATCTGTTCAGTGGTATAGGCTCCAACGACCAGTTGATCGTAGGGAACCGGGAGCAGGGTACCAACCCGGCTGTGCTGCGGCGGGAAGGTCATATCGTGGAAGATTTCCACATCCGGTGAGGTTCTTACACCAAACTTCGCCAACCCCATGTAACTCATGAAGGTGATGAAGGTGATGAGCGCCAGCCAGAAGGTGAGGGCGAAACGACGGTGCGAGTAGCGGCGGCTGACGGTGACATCCAGATAAGGCCAGACAGCCAGCAAACCGAGCAGAATGCCGGGGAACAGAAGCCCCCAGAAGACTTTATCACCGAGTTTAAGACCACCTTGCAGCCAGAGGAAGTACCAGGGAGCTGTCGTGCCCAGCGGCGTGACCTGCGGGTTAGCATGATGTTCCAGAGGTGCATCGTAGAACCAGACGCACAGGACGACGAGAATCAGCGTTGTCACGGCGACCCACATCAATTCGCTGGTGAGCACGTCCGGCATGAA
>JBGAGR010000106.1:0-23092 GCA_044226645.1 Aggregatilineales bacterium | reverse complement strand
GTGACTGCACTGGTTGCTATTGTAATCGGCCTTTTACATGGGTGTATTTTCTGGCTGGTTCGAAGGCGACAGCGCAGTGTTCGCAACCAGACACTGGCTGAAGTACGAGAAATGCTCAAGGACATCGTCAACAACCAGCTTACGACAATTTCGGTCAGTTCTCATTTGACTCAGCAGGGGATTGAAAGCGATAAACATGCTCGGAAAATCCGCGATTCGGTACATATTATTACCGAATCGCTGGATTCGATTTCTGATGAGTCACTGCGTCATTGGCAGATCAAGTACAAGGATGTACGAACACGGCAGGATTAAACCGCGCTATTTTTCATACGTTCAGTTTCGCTTAGATTCGTCTGTTGAGTAAACAAATGGTTTGAAAACGCAAGCGTGATAAACAGGCGCAAACAAATAACATTACAGCTTATTACGGCGTTTTGTGAACATTAGAAAATCACCAGAATTTCCAACGCGGCTTTTTCTCCTCAGGGGTCGATTTGTCTGAGGGCGAATTGTCTTCCGGTTGTGACGAGAACCTCTTCAGGGCATCACGGGCGGCCTGATCGACTGTGGTGGATGGTTCGCCGGGACGATCTCCCTGCCATGCGATAGTCTTATCCCCTAAGAGCGCTTTGATGGGTTCAACGGCACGCTGATCGCCAAAATCGCCTAAGGAATAGGCTGCTCCGGCGCGTATCTGTGGACTATTATCTTTTAACTGGTCGATTAATAGATCAACAGTTTGCGTGTCTTTAAATTCCTTCAGTAATTTCAAGGCAGAATCCCAAACGCCGAATTCGCGCTTCAAGAATACCTCGCGCATTAAATCAACGGTTGACGGGTCTTTCAGGCGCAGCAGCATTTGAATCATGGCCTGACGATCTTTGTTATCGAAGCGGCTCTCCGTCAATACCCGTTTGGCGTATTGAAGCACCCAATCATGCTGTCCGAGTTTAGCTACTGCTTCTACAAAATTGCCGCGTGCGAAAGCATCCGTCTCCTGGTCAGCCATTTGTTGCAGGACTGGAATGGCGCTTTGTTCCTGCCTGTGGGCTAAAGCCAGTGCCGCGAGACCGCGTGTTGGAGCATCTTCGTCTTTTAACAGATTGACCAGCGGTTGGATGACGCGCGAATCGTCGATTTGCTGAAGTAGGGTAACAATGGATTTGCGCTGCCATACGCTGGGGGTATTGAGCGCAGCAATCAAAGGTTCAACTGCCTGACTGCCTAATTTTACAATATCAGCACGGGCCTGATCGCGGGTTTTGGTGTCGTTATTGGTAAGCTGCTGGATGAGGTACTGGATGTCGGTCATGTTGTTCCTGTAGCAAGCAATTTTCGATGTCACAATCTCTTAATCTAGCGTGACTTTAACGTACATTCAAGTGTTGTTACGTTATAGTGCAAAAGGAATACATTGTCTGTTTTGCGGGATTATGCCGGGAGTATTTTTATGGCTGACGACACTTTTGCTTTTATCATTCACCCGATTCAGATTAAGAAAGATGTAGCGCGGAAATTTCCGCTTTTAGGCAAAATACTTACGGAAGGACAGATTAATTTTTTCTCGCGCTATTTTCCACCCGTTTACCTTTCCGAAGTAACGGGTATTGTGTCCGCCGCTACAGGTCGTGAATTGAAAGGCTGGCTGATTGCCTGCCCATTTACACCGCCGACGATGATGTCGGTTCCGGTGGAAGTGGCCTACAAAAAGATCGTGGCCTGTGGACACATGGCAGAGGAATTGGGCGCACGTATTCTGGGACTCGGTGCTTATACCTCGGTGGTAGGGGATGCGGGTAAGACGATTGCTGACCGGCTGGAAATCCCCGTGACAACGGGCGACAGCTACACGATCATGATGGCAGTTGAGGCGATCCGTGAAGCCGCCAGGGTGATGGATATACCGATGCATGATGCGACAGTGGCCGTCGTTGGCGCTACTGGAGCAATTGGGAAAACCTGTGCAGAAATGTTGGCGAAGGAATGCGGTGTGTTGTGGCTGGTGGGCAGGCGGGATGATGCATTAGAAAGTGTGCGCGAACAGTGCGAAGGTCATACCGCACAAGTCTTCGCCAGCACCGACATGAATGTGATTTATAAAGCGGATTTGATTCTGACCGTGACCAGTGCAGTACATTCAGTGATTTATCCAAGCCATTTGAAACCGGGGGCAGTGGTTTGCGATGTGGCGCGTCCACGTGATGTTTCCCGACAAGTCGCGGCTGAGCGCGATGATGTGCTGGTGATTGAAGGCGGTATGATCGAGGTTCCGGGGCCAGTCGATTTTCATTTCAATTTCGGTTTCCCACCGCGCATGGCATATGCCTGTATGGCGGAAACGATGGCTTTGGCGCTGGAAGGCCGCTACGAAGATTACACTATTGGCAAAGACATCAGCGAAGTACACGCCCGCGAAATCGGCGGGATTGCCGCACGGCATGGTTTCAAATTATCCGGTTTCCGCAGTTTTGAAGCGGAAGTGAGCCAGGAAAGTATTGATGCGGTGCGGGAACGAGCGGCTTTTAACCGGAAAACATGGTCGTCTGCGGTTACGTGATTGTGTGAGGAAATGAACACGATGAATTGACCTCTCCCCATTCGGAGTATCAGATGGAGAGAGGATTAGATCGATGGCAAGTCCAATCTCAAGAAACGGCAACGGCGGTTATGCCGTATACTGATGAAGGATTAAAATGCATATCCGGGCGATATAACAATCTGTGTAGTAAGGTTTGGATATTGCAACCTCAAGGCAATGTATATTGGCGAGAAGTTGTGTTAGCTAGTATGATTAGGCAAGAAAATAAACTGAACTCTGGCACCCTGGAAAGTGAAGGATGGTGGGGGCAAGCATGAATAAAGGTCGAATTCTGGTTGTCGAAGATGATTTCGACATATCCAATATGCTGCGGATTTACTTCAGCGGACAACAATATGATGTTCAGGTTGCGCCGCGTGGTGGCGATGCCCTGCAAATGACTCGCAAGCAACTGCCCGAACTCATCATTCTTGACATTATGCTGCCGGATATGAACGGCTATGATGTTTGCCGCGAACTGCGTACAACGGGACGGACGAAGAACATTCCGATTATCTTCCTGACGCAGAAAGACGAGCGCAGTGACAAGATCGCCGGACTTGAATTGGGTGCGGACGATTACATTACCAAGCCTTTTGATATTGAAGAATTAAAACTGCGTGTTCAGAACGCGATTCTGGCTGCGCGGCGAACCGCAAACACCGATCCAAAATCGGGTCTTCCTACAGGGCGGTTGATTGAAGAACATCTGCGATCCCTGATGCATAGTGAAAAAGCATGGTCGTATATTGACATGCGCATCAACCACTTTGATCCGTTTACCGAAGTTTACGGCTTCGTGGCAGGTGATGATGTGATGCGGTTCATGGCGCTGCTGATGGGTGAAGTTATTGATGAATACGGCACTGCTGATGATTATCTGGGACACCCCGGACGTGACAATTTTGTCATCATTACCCACAGTGACAACATCGAAGGCGTAAAGATGCGGCTGGTCGAGCGTTTCAATGATGAAGTCAAACAGCATTATTCGTTTATTGATCGTGAACGTGGCTATATCCTGGTGCCAGATGGTTCGAACGGTGAGCGGCAGGAAGACCTGATGACCCTCTCGATTGGTTCCGTCTCGACGGCGACTCACCAATTTTCTGACATCCGCGAAATTACCGAACTGGCGGCTGAAGATCGCCGCCGAGGGTTGGGTGGAGAAATGCCACCTCCCATTCAAACAGCATGGTAAAAGACCTGTCCTTGCCTATTCCAGGGAGGGATGGAGGTATATAGCAATTAATATGAATCGGCATGGGTTAAGGGGCGAACTACGGGTTCGCCCTTATCAGAATACCCGACCATTCAACCCAGTACGAGCAGTAAGGTATAGGTGGTATTGAAATGGGACTGGGATTCATTCTCTTCGTCGGTGGCCTGGTCATCATCTTCGGCCTGCATTTCTGGTCACGTCAACGACAGCAGCTTGGTTACATTTCCAAATCTGAACCGGAATTTATCGCGGATTTACCTCAGGTTTCCGGCAATGATGCTATTCTGGTTTCGCGCGAACATGGTCAACTGGTCTATATCAATGAACGCGCGCGACACTGGTTAGGCATGAATGGCGGTGAACCGAATCTGGAATTCATCGCCGGGATGGCGCAGCCTTCCGACAGTTTCCTCGAATTGTTTGCCTCAGAAGGACAAGCGTCATTCCAGTTGGGTTCACGCTGGGTAGAAGCGTCGTCGCATACGATTCCGACTGGCTCCGAAAGCCGTCTGGTGGTGGTGATGCGTGAACTTTCCGCCAACACCGCGCATCCGGATGAATTGGATTTGTCGCTGGCGATGAACACCATTAATGAGATTGGTGAAACGGTCAATGCGAGCATGACGGTGCAGCAGGTTCATCAGACGCTGCTCAGAATTGTCACCAAGGCCATTCCGGGCGAATCGGCTGAGATTTGCCTGTGGGATGATACTAATACGATGCTGACACCGCAGGGTTGGCTAGGCGATTCGAATTATCTTATCAAGCTGCATGAAGAGGGTGGCGGATATAAACCGGGCGAGGGCATCACCGGGTGGATTGCTCAATATCGCAAGCCCGTGCTGGTCGCCAGTATTTATGGTCGTGCAGCGGTGCAGCCGAAACTCGGCAGCTTCTTCAAGAGTTTCGTGGGTGTACCCCTTATGCTGAGCAACCGTTTTGTCGGTACACTGGAACTGGCACATACACAGGCCAATCAATTTAACCAATCACATCTGGCATTTTTGCAGGCCATCAGTAAACAGGTGGCGATTTCGATTCACAATGCCGAGTTGTACGCGCGTCAGTCGCGTCGTATTGACGAGATGGCGAGTTTACAGGATTTGATGCAGGAGACTGCGGGAGAAACAAAAGACCCGCAGGTGATTTATCGAGCCATTAATCAGCGTATCGCACAATTGGCAGGGGCGGATGTCAGCGGCATTCTGCTTTACGATGAAAACCGAAAAGCACTGATCCCGGAACTGCCGTTTTTTGGTCTGCCGGATCATCTGGCGGCTAACTGCGTGATTTCGCTACCGGTGGATAGTCCACAGCGCGACATCTGGGAACGACAGCGCTATTGGGTGACGAATGATGCGCCCAACGAGCCGCTCATTGAGGCGTTGGGATTAGCCCCTGTTTTTAGCGCGGCGGGTATTCGCAATACCGCTTTGCTGCCGATGGAAATTGGCAACCAGCGGATTGGGATGCTGCAAATCAGCAACAAACAATCGCTGGACGGATTTTTGCCGCAGGACATCCGCGAGATGCAGTTGATGGCATCACAGGCAACTGTGGTGGTAGAGAATCTGCGTTTGTTCCAGCGTGAGCAGCGGCGCGATACCGAATTAAGCGGTTTGCAGGACATCACGCACGCCATCGATGCACTGGGGCGTGAAGAGGAATTTTATTCCACCATTAACGAGCGTATGGCCCAGCTTATGCGTGTCGAGATGTGTGGGATTTTGCTGTTTGAAGAATCCAGTCACAAGCTGGTGAGTAAGACACCATTTTATGGAATCCCGGACGAAAAGATTGCTGATTACGCAATCAAACTGGAACCGGGAAGTCCATTATCGGAAATCTGGGAAGAAGAAGATTACTGGTACACTAACCAGGTGCAGGCGAATGCGGTGGTCCATGCTGCCGGATTAGCCGATTTCGCGACTCAGATGGGTGTCAATAAGACGCTGTTGGTGGTGTTATCGGTTGGTGGGCGGCGTTTGGGTGTTGTGCAGGCTTCCAATAAGCTGAACAACGAGGATTTTGATGATAAGGACGCGCGGCTGCTGCTGATTTTCGCGACACAGGTCGCGGCGATGGTGGAAAATTCGCGCCTGTATCGTGATATGCACCGCAATGCGCAGCAGGCGAACAGTCTGGCGCGCGTGGCGGAGATGGCCGGGGCTATCCTGACCTCGGATGATTCATTTAGTGCGCTGTTGGGTGAAATTTCTGCTCTGACACGCAGTCCATTGGTTTTCATTCACGCGCTTGATCAGCAGACAGGCGGTCTGGTCGCTTACCCGCGCTGGATATATGGCGGTGAACTGAAAGAGCCGATTGTCTATGACACCTACGATAAACACTTTGAATACAGTGTGGCGATTTCACATCGCCCATTCCTGAGTAATGATCTGAGTGAAGATCAGCGTGTTCTGGAAACTTACCGCCAAACGATTCGTAAGTTCAATCTCAAGAGTGTGCTGCTGGTGCCGCTGGTGATTGGTGATCGCAGCCTGGGTGAACTGGGTATTGCTAACCGAATCGGCGATCCGTACACCGATGTTGATGAGCGCTTGTTGGTGGCAATTGCCTCACAGGTTGCGGCGACAGTCGAACGACTGCGGCTTTATGAAGCGGCGGGTCAAAACCTCAGCCGACGTTTGCTGGAATTGGATGGTATTTCGCGGATCAGCAATGAACTGACGCAAACGCTTGATCTGGAACGTATTCTGGATGTGATTCGCCATGAAGCTGCTCGTGCCACACGCGCGGATGGCAGTACCGTTGCGCTGCTGAAGCCTAAAGCAGAATGGAAAAGTCCTGAAACGCCAGAACTGGAAAGCCGGTTGGGGGATAAGAAAGCCCTGCCGAATTTGACGGATATTGAGCGCGAAGCCATCAATCGCGGGTCTGATACCGTGATGGTAGTGGATTACGCGACTTCGAATTTCGCCGCTTCCCCAACGGTGGCACGTTCGTCAATTGCGGCGGCTTTTCTATATGAAGATGAAGTGATCGGTGTTATACACCTGCATCATGCGCGTCCGAATAACTTCGATGATCGCGCGGCAGCCTTCCTGCTGACTGTTGCGGCGAAAGCATCACTTGGTTACGCCAATTACAAGCGTTATCAGGAGCAGTTGGAACGCAGCAATCGTCTGCGCCGTCGTGTCGAGCAGTTAAACCAGATTTTTGAACTGGGGCAGATGCTTCAGAGCAACGTTGACCAGGTGACGATGCTGGAAGCCATTCTTTACAGCGTGCAGCAAAGTGTTGGCTTCGATACGGGTGTTGTCGCGTTGGTTGATGATGAGGATAAAGTTCTGCGGCGTGTAGCCCAGGTGGGTATGCCGTTAGACGCTTTCGAAGCGAGCAAAGCTTACACGATGCCGCTGGCTGATCTGGAAGCCTTGCTGCAACCGCGTTACCAGGTCAGCGAATCATTCTTCTTTCCGGTTGAAAACAAAGAAGAATGGGCTGTAGCTGACTTACAAGCGCTCAGCACGGATTTTTCCGGTAAACGTAACCTGCCTGAGACACATGATCCAAAAGCGTGGCAGGATGGCGATATGCTGCTGGTGCCTCTGATGGGGCCGGGTGGCAACCGCCTGGGGGTTATCAGTCTGGATCGTCCGCATCCTGACCAGCGACCTGATCGTATTACGATGGAAGTGCTGGAAATTTTCTCGCACCAGGCTGTGGCGACCATAGAAAACATTCGGTTGTATCTGGCGAGTTTGCAGAGTGCCGAACAGGAAGCCCGCCTAAATGAGATGATGGAAAAAATCTCCGGGACACTGGATGTCAACGAGATTGTTGAAGCGGTGGCTTACGGTGTGCTGCGACTCGTTCCTTTTGTACGCATGACCGTTGCTTTGAGTGATATGGAGAGCGAAGGTTTTGACATCCTGACCCTGACGATTGGCAAAGATAATGCGCTCGTGGTGGGCAAGGAGCATCGCTCGCATATCGAAGGTACTGCGATGGTTCGTGCCTTCATTAACGGGCAGGACATTGTGTATACGTCGGATAGCCCGGAAATTGGTGAGTTCGACGATTTGCGTTCGTGGTATGCACATGGTGAACGTACCAGTCTGATTCTGCCCCTCACAGCCGGAACTGGCCCATTAGGGGTTATGCATCTGGGCAGTGATGCAGTTGAGGAACGCCGTTTTGATGAGTTCCGTCAGCTCTTGAAGCGTATGGCGAACCTTGCGGCGGTCTCAATCCAGAACGCGCAGTTGTTCAATCAAGCCATTAACCTGCAAGGCTTTACTGAATCGGTACTTGAATCCATTCAGCAAGGGATCGTGGTGCTGGATAAGTCCGGGCGCATCCTTTCAGTGAATGATTTTATGCGCCAGCGTTATGGCTGGAATGAAGTCGCGGCGCTGCATCAAGACCTGTTTGCTTATCGTCCTGATTTGTCTACGATTTTGAAGGACGATATACGCGATGTGCTGGAAAGCGGCCAACCACGTGAGCGAATTGGTCAGTTCTCGCGGTTGGAAGATGGGAAGCAGCTTGTCCGCAATTTCTACACCTATCCACTGCAATCATCGGATGCTATTCGCGGCGCGGTATTACTGGTGGAAGATGTTACGGAACGTGCACAGTTGGAACGCGATCTGGAATCGCGCGCGACACAACTGGCGGTCTTAACGGAAGTTTCCAGTCGTATCACGGCTTCTCTTAATCGTGAGGAAGTGATCAATCTGGTGCTGACCGAAATCGGGCGCATTATCCAATACGATACGATGACTCTGTGGAGTCGTAACGAGGATATGCTTGACCTGGAAGGCGCGAATGGCCTCGATGAAGACATTGTGATGTTTGCCGATGAGGATTCCCATATTCCGATTTCCTCGCATGAACGGATGCGCATGGTCATCGAGAAAAAAGCGCCGTTTTCGATCAGTCGTTTTCAGGGCTGGGATGCGCTGTTAGGTGAGTCGGGAGCTAAAAGCTGGTTGGGGGTTCCTCTGGTTAATCAGGGTAATGTGGTTGGCTTAATCGCACTGGCTAAGGAAGAGGAACGTTTCTACGATCCTCAGGCAGAGCAGGCCGCTTTTGCCTTCGCTAACCAGGTCGCCATTGCGCTGGAAAATGCCAATCTGTATACGCAGGCGCAGCGACAGACCGAGCGTTTGGGCTTACTCAACCGTGTATCGGTTTCACTGGCACAGTCGTTGGACAGCGAAAGCATTCTGGAAACGGCTCTGCTGGAAATTGCCAAAGCGATGACCCCCAGCATTGCCCGTGCCTTAATCTTCGAGCGCGACTTGCAGCTTGGACGAGTGGTGGTGCAGTATCCGCGCGGGGATGCGCCGCCGGACGAGACAATTAATTTGCAGGAAAGTGCGCTCTACAAGCAAATCCGCCGCACGGCTGCTCCGGTCATTTTTGATGATGTGTCGCAGCTTAGCAAAACCGACCCTGTTTGGCTGGAACTTGAGCCGCGTAAGCTGAAATCCTATGTCATGATTCCGATGACTGTCGGTGGACAGGCTATCGGCGCGTTTGAAATTGAAGTTCATGATAAGGCGCGTGTCTATACTTCGGAGCAAATTGATCTGGCGCTGATTATCGCTAATCAAGCAGCGATTGCTGTTCAGAATACCAATTTGCTGGAACAAACACTCATTCGTACACGCGAATTGGAAACGCTGCTGGAAGCCGCTCAGACCACATCCCTGACCTTAAATCTGGAAGAGGCCTATAAGAGTGTGGCTGCGCTTATCCTCCATGCACTAGACATGGATGACTGCGCGGTAATGACCTGGGACAATGTAGAAAACAGTTTACAGGTCGAGGTTGACCAGAGCCGCTTTAATGAATTTGATAAGATTGCGCCGCGTGGAACACGCTACAACCTGCGCCAGCGTCCTGATCGTCTAAAGGCGCTGAATGAACGCGATATTGTGGTTATCCGTTCAGACCAAAGTGGCAATAGCGATCCGGCTGAAATTGCTGAACTGGAGGCACAGGGTGGCGGGATTCGTGTGCTTATTCCGCTGATTGTACGCGATCAGGCGATTGGTCTGGTTCAGGCACAGCAGCAAATTCTGCACCGTCCGTTCGGACACCGGGAAATTCGATTGGCACAAGCGCTGGGTTCACAGGCCGCTACGGCTATCCAAAACGCGCGGCTTTCTACCGAGACAGCAGCGCTGGTCGAAGAAGGCTTTATCATCAATAACCTCAGTCAGGCAATTTCTTCTACCCTGTCGATTGAGGATATGATTGAGATTGTGCGGGAACAGGTGCCTCAGGTGACGGATGCTGAGGAAATGTATCTGGCGCTATATGATGCGGATAAACAAACGATTACTTTCCCGATGGCGGTACATAAAGGGCAGAATATTGAAATCCCGCCGCGTCAGTTGAACACGGATGAGGTTTCGTTTATCATCAAGCACCGACGTTCGCTCTCATTGGGTGGTGGTAACTGGACTTCTGACGATATGCGCCGGAACCTGAGCATTAGCAACGGTGAAGGTGACGCGATGAGTTACCTGGGCGTGCCGATTGCGGCAGGTGATCAGGTGTTGGGCGTTCTGGCAGTGCGCGACAGCCAAAGCACACGCGCATTTGGTATCAATGATGAGCGCTTGCTGGTGACGGTTGGGACGCAGTTGGGCGCGGCAATTCAGAATGCTCGATTGTTTCGACAGGTGAGTAACTTCGCGGATGAGTTGAACCAGCGTGTTAAGGAACGTACCGAAGAACTGCAACGCGAGCGTGATCGCATCGACACCCTGTACCGTATCACGTCCGAACTGGCGCGAACCCTCGATATGGATCGGGTTTTGAAACGCGCGTTGGAAATGGTGGCAGGCGCGGTGGTAGCGGATGATGGCGTGATTATGATGATCGATCCGCTTTCCGATAAACTGCTCACACGGGCTGCTTTGCGTACCGATGAGAATGATGAAAAACAGATTCATCCAGCGGAACAAGTGGCAAACTGGCTGCTCACTAATGAGCGCGTGTTGATTGTTAATGATTTGCGCAAGCAATCGTACTGGGACAAAAATGCTCCCGGTGCGAAACCCTGGCGCAGTGCGTTGGGTGTGCTGCTGGAGAGCAATGATGACCCGCAGGGTGTGATGGTGCTGCTGAGTCAGCATCCGAATGCCTTCACGGAGACGCAGCTCAAGCTGGTTGTGGCGGCGGCTAATCAGGTCGCGGCAGCGATCAACAACGCCGATCTGTATCACCTCATTCGCGATCAGGCGGAACGGTTGGGAACGCTGGTGCGCTTTGAACAGGAAGAAGCGGAAAAGAACTCGGCTATCGTTGAAGGCATCGCGGACGGCATTTTGCTGGCGGATGCTGAAGGCGCGATTATTCAGTTCAACAGTGCTGCCGAGCATATTCTGGAACTGCCGCGCGATCAAGTGATCGGTCAGGCGATGTTTAAGCTGACCGGCTTGTTCGGCGGTTCAGCGGTGAAATGGGCAAACGCGATTGAAAGCTGGACACAGAATCCGGAAGGTCATAAACCGGGTGAGTTCCTGGCAGAAACGCTCGATTTGGGGACGCGGGTTATTCAGGTTCACTTGTCGCCTGTGCATATTGGTGAGCGGTTCCTGGGGACTGTCGCGGTCTTCCGTGATATCACGAAAGAAGTGGAAGTTGAGCGCGTCAAAAGCTCGTTTGTTTCCAATGTCTCGCATGAACTGCGTACCCCGATGACCAGTATCAAGGGTTTTGCTGATTTGCTGCTGATGGGTGTGGCAGGTGATGTTACGGAACCACAGCGCACGTTCCTGACGAAAATCAAGGGGAATGCTGACCGCTTGAGCCAATTGGTTGATGATCTGCTGAATATTTCTAAGATTGATGCAGGCGAACGGCTCAATCTGGAATTCGTGGATTTGAAGGAACTGCTGCCAAATGTCTTATCCAATTTGGAAGGACGCGCGGAGCATGAACAAAAGCAAATGGAAATCACGACTTCGCTGCCGCCTAAACTGCCGCCTGTTGAAGCGGATTTGCACAAGCTGACCCAGATTATCACAAACATTGTGGACAATGCTTTTAATTACACCCCGGCAGGTGGTAAGATAGATGTAAAGGCTGAACTTCGTCCCGATGACAAGCATGTGACGATTTCAGTCAAAGACAGCGGCATTGGCATCCCGGAAGAATTTCGTGACCGGATTTGGGGGCGTTTCGAGCGCTATGAAGATCATGCGCTGGTGATGGATGTGCCAGGGACCGGGTTAGGCTTGTCGATTGTTAAAGAACTCGTCGAGATGCATCACGGCGAAATCTGGTTTGAATCAGAAATCGGTAAAGGGACGACCTTTTTTGTGTCACTGCCGGTTGAACAGCCCAAAGAAGACCTTTAATATCCGAATTATGTGCACCGGGTTGATGAAAGACTCAGGCCGGTGCCTGAAACTCAGACAGGTAGCAGAAGGGTAGATTTGCTGCATGGCACACATTCTCGTAGCAGAAGATGAGCGCGACATTCGTGAGTTAATCAATTTCACGCTGATGTTTGCTGGTCACAAGGTTACACAGGCATCCAATGGCGCGGAAGCATTGGAGTTGGCTCCTAAGGTCAAGCCCGATTTGATTATGATGGATGTGCGAATGCCGAAGATGACCGGCTATGAAGCTTGCCGACAGATGAAGCTGATTGACGACATCAAAAATGTCCCGGTAATCTTTCTTTCGGCAAAAGGACAGGACGAAGAGGTAGCGACGGGCTTAGAAGCCGGAGCAGTCGAATATATCCTGAAACCCTTCGCGCCGGATGAACTGACGCGCCGGATAGCGGAAATTTTGAAAAAGAATGGATTGTCATAGACGCGCTGCGTCCACATAGGCGAAATCATTTATGAGTGCGATTACCATCGGCGGTGAACTCATCCATTACGAAGTATTAGGGCGTGGACGACCTGTGATTCTGCTGCATAGTTGGGTTGGCTCCTGGCGTTACTGGGTTCCAACCATGCAGAATCTTCAGTTGAAATACCGTGTCTACGCTCTGGACTTACATGGTTTTGGGGACACCGGCAAGAACCCGCAGAAATATTCGATCGATAACCAGACACAATTGATTACCGACTTTATGAACGTGATGGCGATCCCCAAAGCCGCTTTTATCGGACACGGCCTGGGGGCGTGGGTCACGGCTGAATTTGCCCGTCGGAATCAGGAAAAAGCGCCTCGCATTATGCTCATCAGCGCCCCGCTGTTCAATATCCCGAATCTGGATAAGCGCCAGCATCCCGGACGATCTACTGCTCTAACGAACAATCGTACGGATACTGTTAATGATCTGACGATTATGAATTCGAAAACGATGCAGGCAGCGCTGCAAGAACGGTTACGTGCGGCACAGGCAGGTTCAGATCATAGTGTGTCGACTTCGGCAATTGCTGCGGTAACGACAGCTGATAATAAGGAGACGCGCTATAACCCTTTGCAGACCATTGTTGGGAATGCTACTCCGGATGCCCTGCTGCAAAAGTGTTTTAAGCGTTCTGACCCGATTTATGACAAGCTGGCGGTTGATATGCCGAAAACGGATGTTAAGGCATTTGGCTCTGCCAATGAATTTGATGCTGGACGGATGCTGGATACGGTCTGGCAGTTAGAAATGCCCACGCTGATTATTCACGGCACAGAAGACCCCATTATTGAATCGCCTAATGAATCGGTATGGAATCATCTGACCGATCACAATGAAGATAAGCTGCTGCCGATCCCGCTGCAAGGGGTACGACATTTCCCCATGCTGGAATACGAGCGTTTTCTACGGCTGGCGAATGACTTTCTGGAAGTACCGGACATCAGTAAACTGGAAATTAAAGAGCGTTGGAAGCGCCGAAGTCGTTAACAACCTGGATTTTCGCCAATGGAGATGCCAACGATGGCCCGCTGGTGCAGCAGATGCTGGCTTCTTCCTCCGATGCATGGGTTATCGCGGCGGACGGCGGCGCACGGCACGCACAGCATTTTGGGCTTACGGTGCATACATTAATCGGCGATATGGACTCGTTAAGTGTCGATGAAGTGATGGATTTGGAGGCTGCGGGGGCTGATATTTATCGTTACCCGCCTGCTAAGAATGAAACAGACTTGGAACTGGCGCTAATCCATGCTGCGGAAGCTGGTGCGCGGTGTATCCGAATTTTCGCAGCCATTGGTGATCGCCTTGACCAAACGATAGGTAATGTTTATTTGTTAGCGCTGCCAGTGCTGCATGGTCTGGATACCCGTATGGTGGCGGGTAAGCAGGAAGCCTGGTTATTTTATCCCGGTGAAACAGTCATTCATGGTGCGGTAGGCGACACTGTATCGCTCATCCCCATCAGCGGTGAGGCGCGGGGTGTGCGTACAGAAAACATGCAGTATCCGTTGTATGATGAGACTCTAGCATTTGGCCCGGCACGCGGCATCAGCAATGTCATGGAGGGAAACACCGCGCGGGTCTGGCTGCGGGGTGGCGCGCTGTTAGTGGTGCATACGCTGGGGCGCGCGTAGGGAAGTTGTTTTTAGCATTTGCAGTTTACGGAGCGAAGATGAGCAACATCGTAGTCGAAAAACATAATCATCTTGGCGAACCAGTGGTGCAATACGACGGCGAAGTCTTAAGACGCACTGACAATTCGGTTTGCCTGCGTGCCATTTTTAATCGCCCCGAATCCGACCTCGGCTTTGTCACCTTCCGGCAGGGTGATTTGTTTATCGAGTGGTTCTACAATGATCGCTGGTACAACATTTTTCAGGTACATGAGGGTGAAAGCGCGCGTATCAAGGGCTGGTACTGCAATGTCACCCGTCCAGCGTACATCGCAGAAGATGTGATTGTATCGGATGATTTGGAAGTCGATGTATTCGTCTTCCCTAACGGCAATGTTGTCCTGCTGGATGAAGAAGAATTCGGTAAATTGGAGTTGCCCACCGAAGAACGTATGGAAGCGCTCCATGCTATCCAGTCTATTCGGCAGGCTGTTGCAGACCGGCAAGCCCCATTCGATCAAATCCGCTAGGCTATTTATTCGCGATCCGGATGAACGAGCAATACGGGTACCGTCACGCCTTCCATAACCTTACGAGCGACACTGCCGAAGAGGAAACGGGCGATACCACCGCGTCCATGCGTGCTCATAACGACCAGATCGGCTCCCTCGTCATTGATGTAGTCGCAAATCAGGCTAGAAACGGACATGCCCTCGATCATGTGGGTGCGTACCGTGACATTTTCATTACGGAGCTGTGTGCGGACTCCGATCAGATACTGCTTCATGGCTTCGCGCAACTGCTGAACCTGTCCCTCTTGTCCGGCGAGTGCCAGTTGGTCGGTATATTCGGCGGCGGGTGGGCGGAAAACATGCAGCAGGATGATTTCAGCGTCATTTGCGCGTGCAATATCGACGGCATGTGGAACGGCGCGTTGTGACCAGCCTGAGCCATCCAGTGGAACAATGATCTTCTTATAACGACCCTCTGGCATTTTCCCTCCCCATCATATTGATCTATCGCAATAAGTAAATTTTATTTATTCTACCCTGCTTCACAGTATTTGCTAAACTCGCTGGCTTGGCGGTTGACGCTTGAAGCAAAATCGGTATAATTCTGCGTGAAAATCTACAGAAAACTACTAAAATCGAGTCAAATATGAATCCAGCAGCGGAGCAGAATCTTTCACCGGGTCGCAATATCAAAATCGGATTTTTCCACTTGGGGTCGGGGATGGCAGATGTCATCGTTACCGGCATCTGGAATCGTATTATGATTAGCGATTTGGGTTTTAGTGCTACTCCCATTGGGTTATTGGTAAGCCTGCGTTATTTCCTGGCTCCTCTGGGTGTATGGGCGGGACGCATATCCGATGAACGCAGTATCGGCGGTTACCGGCGGTTGTTCTGGGTTTGGCTGGGGCGTGCCATGATGGCAATCAGCACGATTATGCTGGGTCTGGTGACGGCTGATCTGGTGCGCGGGGCAGAAGCAACGGCACTAGTCTGGTTGGTGATGGCTTCCGCGTTGCTGCTGTTCAGTTTAGGAAATGCTATTTCTGGCAGTACCTTTTTGGCGCTGGTTTATGATCGTTCCCCTGCACATCAACGAGGGCGGGTGGTTGGGATCGTGTGGACATTCCTGCTGCTCGGTCTTGCCATCGGTGGGCCGTTGTTCGCAACCATGCTGCCAGCCAGCACTGAAACGACAGTCGCGGGCACACGCCAAATCAGTTTTACACCGGAGACGGTACAAACGCTGTTTATTGTGGCGGCGGTGCTGATGGCGGCACTCTGGTTCTTTTCATTGTTGGGCGAAGAAAAGCGTAATGTGACATCCGCTGTTCTTCCACAAGCGCAGCGCGAATCCACGCCATCGCTGCGAGCAGATCTGAAGCTGGCGTGGAGCAATCGCCAAACACGCTTTTTCTTCTGGTTTCTGGCGCTATCCATGATGTTCGCTTTTTCACAGGATTTAATTCTGGAACCCTTCGCCGGGGATGTTTTTAAGATGGATGTTGCGCATACGTCACGCTTCACCGAATATTGGGGCACGATGGCGATTGTTGGCACACTGGTATTCCTGTGGCTGGGGCGGCGCTATAAGAGTCTGACCAATACCCGTATGTCGTATATTGGCGTAGGGGCACTCGTAGCGACGTTTGCTGTTTTTGCGATTTCATCATTTGGGGCAGTGCGTGGGCTGGTGACACCCGGACTGATCTTGCTCGGCATCGGCCTCGGTGTGTGGAATGTCGGGACACTCGGAATGATGATGGAGATGAGTCCTTTCGGACGTGCCGGGACATTTCTGGGCTTCTGGACACTGGTTGTGACGATGGCGCGTGGCTTAGGGGTTTCTGGCGGCGGCATCGTGCGGGATGTGGTTCTCTCGATAACCAATAACCCCCAAACGTCTTATGGCGCGGTATTCCTGATTGGCGCGGTTGGGTTAGCAGTTTCATTATGGGCTTTGAGTCAGGTGAAGGTTCAGGTTTTCCAGGCTGAACAGGGTGAGATTGTTGAGAGTGATACCAGCGGTGTTCTGGCCGGGGCACTCGATTAGCGAAGGTCAAGCGTATACATTGAGGCGGTCAGCGAACGGTTGACCGCTTTTGATTCCGCATAAAATGAACCCGTATGCTAGAATGATCGCTCTGTCTAATAATTTGCAAACCGTAGGGAATGTTCTTTTATGTCCCAAACACGAGCGCTTTCAAACCGTCAGATCATTCGCGCTGCCGGGATAGCCCTGTTTGGTTTCCTGACCAGCGGCGTTCTGGGTCTGGTGCGTACCGCGACGATTTCCGCGACGTTTGGGGCTGGCCCTGCATCAGATGCGTTTGTCGTGGCACAGCGCATCCCGGAATTGATTTTTGTACTGGTAGCGGGTGGCGCATTGGGGTCATCCTTTATCCCGGTCTTTAATCGCTATCTCCTGCATGACGATGAAAGCAAAGCCTGGGATTTAGCCAGCGCGGTGATTACCCTCTCATCACTGGCGGCGGCTATCCTCTCGCTGATTGTGATGCTTATCGCGCCCTGGATTGTCTCGATTGATTTCCCCGGCAGTCCGGAAATTCATGACCTGACCACCAACTTAATCCGCATCATGATGCTGACACCTTTCATTTTCAGCATCAGTGGTTTGATTATGGGCATTCTGCAAACCTTTGGTAATTTCGTGCTGCCGTCGCTGGCGATTAGCATGAACAGTATCGGGCTGATTTTCGGCGCATTGGTGCTGGCTTATGTCCTGCCGCCGCTGGGTGCTGGTCATATGGGGCAGGTCGGTAATGCCAATGTATACGGGTTGGCATGGGGTTCGGTGTTAAGCGCCTTGCTACATCTGGGTGTTCAGCTTCCGGGGGTGTGGCGGTTGCGTAAGCTGAATCGTAGCGAAACAACGGGAGAAACTCTCGTCCGGCTGCGCTTTCTACTCCAATGGCGGATAGAGGGCGTTCGCGAAGTCATCGTTTTGATGGGGCCGCGCGTGTTGGGGTTGGGTGTGGCGCAGTTGAACTTTCTGGTCAATCTGTATTTTGCTTCGGGAATGGTGGCAGGCAGCGCAACTGTATTGACTTACGCATGGCAGCTTCTCTTTTTTGCACTGGGGATTATCGGGCAGAGTATCGGGACAGCGATATTCCCGACTCTGGCGGCACTGGTTGCTGAAGGAGATATGACCGGATTCAAAGATCGCATGGCAAGGGCACTGCGCGGTGTGTTGTTTCTGGCACTGCCCTCAACTGTTGGACTCATTTTGCTAGGGCGACCTGTGGTGGGGGTAATTTTCGAACGCAATCAGTGGACACCGGAAAATACGGCGGCGACGGCCTGGGCACTGGCTTTCTTCGCTGTCGGCATTGCCGGGCACGCCAGTCTGGAAGTGCTGTCACGAGCGTTTTATGCGCTTTCGGATACCAAAACTCCGGTAGGCGTAGGCGTGGTTTCTCTGCTGGCGAACATCGTATTGAGTGCAGTGTTCATCCATTTTGTCGGTGATCCGAACAGTTTGGAACGCGGGGCTTTTGCCGGATTGGCGCTGGCGAACTCCGTAACGACCCTGCTGGAAGCGCTGGCGTTATGGTGGCTCCTGCGACGGCGCATTGGTGATTTGAATGATCGTTATGTCTGGAATGGCTTATCGCGTACTACAATGGCTTCGGCTGCAATGGCTGTGATGCTCGTGCTTTTTATAGGACTCACATCTGATCGATTGGGTAATGTGCTTGTCGGTATTATCGGGGTAGTACTTGGTTGCGGCGTATTTTTTGCCGCCAGTGCCGCGCTGCGTATGGATGAACTGAATATGGTCACGGGCGCGATAAAGCGGATTGTGAAACGATAGCGTATGGGTGGTAATATCTTTCCTGCTGGTTCGAATTTCTCCAAATTCTTATTGGTGATAAGTTAAGGGAGTTTAGGCATGATTGGTGATACCTATCGTTTTAAAGTAGGCGAGTTCAACTGCATCATTTTTTGTGACATTGACGAACATTTCCCTGCCGGACAAATTATGTCATCGGTGCCAGCCGAAGAAATTGAAGGCGAACTGACCACTTATGGGTATGATCCGCAGAATATCGACTTTTCTATGAATTTGCTGGTGATTGATACGCCGAATGGGCGTGTGCTGGTCGATACGGGTTTGCAGCGCAAGCAGGATTTGCCGAAAAGCCTGAGTTCCGCTGGTATCCTACCGGAGTCGATTGACCGCATCATTCTGACTCACCCGGATGGCGATCATATAGGCGGTCTCGCTTATGAGGATAATGTTCTGACATATCCAAATGCGTGGTACACCATCATGAAGGATGGGTGGGAATACGGAATGGGTGAAGCGCACAAAAGCGAGGAGCCTAACCTGATTGCGCTGCGCAGTCTGACTGCGATTGAAAAGCTGGTTGATATTATTGAAGGTGAAGTGGATGTGCTGCCGGGTGTTCACATGTTTCCGGCTCCCGGTCACAGACCTGGTCACGCGGGTGTGATGATTGAATCATCTGGTGAACGATTGATGCATATCGTGGATGCAGCTCATCATCCGATTCAGGTTGTTCATCCCGAATGGTCGCCGCGCTTCGATTATCAGCCGGACGTTTCCGCGAAAACGCGGCAGGCGTTGTTTGAAAAGGCAGCAGCTGAAAACCTGCTCACTATGGCTTACCACTTCGGTTTTCCGGGGGTGGGGCATGTCGTGAGCAAAGATGGCAAATTGCGGTGGCAGCCGATAGCGCGCTAAAGTCGGTTAGAGCAGACTTTTGTTACACGAATCAGACCATATCCCAACTGAAAATATCCCAAATATCCCAAATTTGGGATAAAGTGACCTTATCCCAAATTATCCCGCCTACTCATTGTCGATCACTCGCCCATCACTGGTTAGTTGATTAACGCGCAGTTCGGCTTTGTCGAGCAGCGATTGGCAGTGCTCAGATAGGGTGCGTCCGCGCTCAAATAAAGCTACTGAATCTTCCAGCGGGAGTTCGCCGGATTCGAGCTTGGCTATAATCGATTCCAATTCTTCATAGGCACTTTCAAAAGAGAGTTCGTTTATATCGCTCATGAGTTTCCTTGTCTTCTATACGTGCTCTGAGTTCCCCGTCATGGAGTTGAATGGTGATGCCTGTTCCGGGTTTTGCACCTTCGGCGCTCTCAACGCGCGTCCCATCATCACTTTTATAGACGATAGCAAAGCCGCGTTTGAGGATCGAGCGCGGATCGGCAGCCGAAAGGGCGGCAATACGCGCGTCCAACCGTTCCCGTAGGAGATTGATGCGCCCGGTTTCTACAGTTGCCCGTCGATTATTCCAGTCATCGACACGCTGGCGCAGATTTTGAATGCGGTTGGCCGGGGAGAGATGCCCCATTGTCCGGCGTGACGCTGCCAGATTGGCATTCAGCGTAAACATACGGTCATCTATCAGGCTGATGAGCGTGTCGTTCATATCACGCAAATTTACCCGCATTTCGTCGCTGTCGGGGGTGGCGATCTCAGCGGCGGCGGAAGGGGTGGGCGCACGTAAATCTGAGACAAAATCCGCTATGGTGAAGTCGATTTCATGACCGACTCCAGTGATGACCGGGATGCGGCTGTTGAAAATGGCTCGCGCTACACCTTCATCGTTAAATGCCCATAAATCCTCGATGCTGCCTCCACCGCGAATGAGCAGAATCACATCGACCTGCGTGTACTGGTTCAGGCGTTCCAGCGCGGCGATGATTTGTGGCGGCGCATCTGCACCCTGTACCAGCGTTGGACTCAGGATGATTTCTACTAAGGGAAAGCGGCGGCGGAGTACATTCTGAATATCCTGAAATGCGGCAGCTCCGGGCGACGTTACAACTCCGATTTGTTTGGGGAAAGCGGGTATCGGACGTTTGCGTTCCGTGTCGAATAAGCCTTCAGCTTCCAAACGAGCCTTGAGCTGTTCGAACTGAGCGTATAAATCACCCATGCCGACGGGGCGAACGCGATCTGCATAAAGCTGATACTCGCCGCGCGGCTCATAGACGCTTACTCGTCCATGTGCGCTGATTGAATCCCCATTTTGCGGGGTGAAAGACTGCTTCTCAACACTGGAACGCCACATCGCGCATTTTATCTGCGCCTTGCTGTCCTTGAGCGTGAAATACCAGTGACCAGATGATGCGCGGGTCATGTTCGAGACTTCGCCCTGTACCCAGACATCCTGAAGATTATCGTTAATTTCGAACATTTCGCGGATGTAAGTGGTCAGTTCGATAACGGAGTAACTATCCTGCACCGGATTTTCCCTTTGGATATATGCCGTACCCATTATACAATATACGCTCTATGGACTAGACACGACATCAGGAGAGTTTTTGCTCATGGCTTACTTAAATGAACAACAGCGCCAGTCGCTTTTGGATGAACTTGTGAAGATGAAGTTCAACAAGGCGAAGGGCAAGGTGCGCGGACTTGATCCGAAAAATCGGCTGGTTTTCTACCGCAATTCGCAGGGCGTTGGTCGCTGGATGACCCGCTACGAACTGCCGACGCTGGGTGTCCGCGTGACGCTGGTTGAATCGCATGAAGATGAGCAGCACGAGGGGAAATTGAAATCGGAATTCGAACTGAGCGAAGTCATCATTGAGCCGCTCCCCGGCAATAAAAATTAACGGAAAGGATCGAGTTTTGTTACGCACACACCCTCAAACGCGCGATTGGAGTCTCAGTTATCGATTGGTCGGGATCGGCGTATTCGCAGCCCTGACCGCCATTTGCGCAAAGATCACTGTTCCTATGGAGCCTGTCCCTTTCACCATGCAAACCTTTGCTGTTTTGCTGGCGGGCATGGTGCTTGGCAGACGCGATGGCGCATTGAGTCAGATTGCTTATGTCGCGCTGGTGGCGGTGGGACTGCCGTTGGATGCGTTCGGGCGCGGTTCGGCAGCCTTGTTCGGGCCAACAGGTGGTTATCTGATCGGGTTTATCGCGGCGGCTTTTGTGACGGGCTGGCTGATCGAACGGGCGGAAAAACATCTGTGGCAGCGCTGGCTGGCGGGAATTGTCGGTGCAGCGGTCATTCATCTGTTTGGACTGCCTGTGCTTTCGCTAACCCGGACATTTGACCTCGGAGCAGCATGGGCATTGGGAACAGCACCTTTCATTATTCCCGACATCGCCAAAGCATTGTTGGCGGCTTCACTGGTCGAAGGTGGACGCGCATTATTGCAGAGAGGGCGGCAGTCATGATTCTGGAAATCGTGACTACCCATGTTCAGGAAGGGAAGGAAGCTGAATTCGAGGCGGCTTTCAAAAAGGCATCGCAATTTCTTATTCAAGCTAACGGCTATATCGGACACGAATTGCGGCGCAGTCTGGAAACCAAAGGGCGTTATGTCAATCTGGTACGCTGGGAATCGGTAGACGACCACATGATTGGTTTTCGTGGATCGCCAGCCTACGAGGAATTCCGGGCGTTGATCGTGCCATATTTTGCCCAGCCATCGCAAATGGAACACTACGAACTGGCATATCAGAACCCGTGATATTAGAAGTCGCTTTTCTGGATGTGATTCCAGGGCAGGAAACGGATTTCGAAGCGGCATTTCGTGAAGCCTCACCGCTAATCGCCAGTATCAAGGGCTATATCGGTCACGAACTGCGCCACAGCATCGAAAATCAGAGTCGATACGTACTACTTGTCAAATGGGAGTCTCTGGAAGATCATGTAGTTGGTTTTCGCGGTTCGCCGGAATACCAGCAGTGGAAACGGCTGCTGCACCATTTCTATGATCCTTTTCCAGTGGTGGAACATTACGAATTACCCTGAAAGAGAGGAGCGTTCAACATGATAACGATTACCTTTGATCCTAATCAGGTGATTACCTGGCTGCTCATCGGGCTGTTTGCCGGCTTTCTGGCGAGCATCATTGTTCGGGGACGGGGGATGGGGCTGCTGGCGAGTATCGTTGTTGGTCTGATCGGGGCGTTGGTTGGGGGTTTTCTGTTCAGTATTCTCAATATCCAGGTTCCGAGCGAACTGGTTCAGGGAATCACCCTGCGCTACATTGACATAATCGTCTCCCTCGTGGGCGCGTTAATCGTTTTACTGATTGCCAGCCGCTTCTGGCGCAGATAATCTTAAAAAGTATGTAGGGGCATTATAGCGCCCCTACAGAAACCTCATTTTCAGACCGTTTATTCGACCTGCCCAGCGAGGTCTTCTTCGGTGGCGCTCAGGCCGAGGATGTGATAGCCTGCGTCAACATGAATGGTCTCGCCTGTCACACTTCGGCTGAGGTCGGAGGCCAGATACAGCGCGGTATCGCCGACTTCTTCCTGTGAAA
>JBGAGR010000105.1:0-24027 GCA_044226645.1 Aggregatilineales bacterium | reverse complement strand
ATTTCAAACGGCCTCTAGCTCAATAGCTACATCTTCGGGTACGTCTTCGCCATGAGCAATCATGCTCTCAATATGGAGTTCAATCGCTTCTTTGATGTTGGCTAACGCCTCTTCACGAGTGTCCCCCTCACTGATACATCCGGGCAGCGTCGGTACTATAGCTGTATAACCACCATCATCCAAATCAGGGATTAATATGACCTGGCGCATAATTTGCCTTTACTGAACATTATGATGTTGCCGATAAATATGATTATAGCAGTTTCGGGGTAGCCCATCGGCATGGGCTAACTGCCTGGTTGTTTAGTTGGGTGAGTAGTGTTGGCAGTCTTCACGGATTCATTCGTCTCACTGATCGCGTTATTTTGGCACCCGTTAGAAAATTCACACCGAAAAGTTTACCAAAAGGTAACCCTTTTCATCTCAACCTGTGCTACCGTGTCCATAGGCACTGGGATTGTGTGATGGATTGCGGGATCGTAAATGGCAAAATCGCAGCCAGATTGCAATCTTTGCAATCTTCGCCCTTTGAAATTGCACAGAAAAGGATGAATTTACGGGGAAAAATCGTAGTCAAACGGCAAACATTGCAGCGGCAAAAATGTCCGCCGCCGCCGCGAAACCATATCTTAACCTTGTATTGGAAACCTGCTCAGGTTGAGAGAAATGTCGAATGAAAATTGATGTGGAAAGAGGATCGGTTATACCAGCAGAGTGTAGACGTAAAAATCGGTTTCGCGCTCGTAGCCCACGCGCTCGTAGAGCTTTTGAGCCGTGAAATTATCGACAGCCGTTTCGAGCATTAAGCCCTTTGCTCCGGTTTCGATGGCGAATTGACGAGCGCGTTCCATCAACGCCTCGCCCACGCCCATTTTACGCGCTTCCGGCGCGACGAACAGGTCATTCAAAATCCACAGCCGCTTCATGGATACCGAAGAAAACGATGGATAAAGCTGAGTAAATCCCAACCCGGTGTTGCCATCCAGCGCCAGAAAAATCACTGATTCGTTTTTGCTCAGGCGTTCGCTCAAAAATTGTCGTGCGCCTGCTAAATCCGAAGGCTGTTTATAAAACTGGCGGTAACCATCAAACAGCTCCGCAAGCATATTGAGGTGTGCCAGTTCCGCCCGGATGACCGTTACCATAAATGTTCTCCGCCGTTAACCGGAATCGCGACTCCGGTGAGGTAATCTTCGCTGGCGAGGTAAGCCACCGCTCGTGCCACATCTTCCGGTGTTCCGGTGCGCTGCAAAGGCGTTTGCTTACCGATCTTCGCCCAATCTTCGTCGCTCATGTTGGTTCCGGCAGGCTTCATGACTGGCCCCGGCAGCACCGCGTTCACACGGATGTCCGGGCCGAGGGTAGCAGCGCTGTTCTGCGTCAGCATCCACAAAGCCGCTTTGCTCACGCTGTGATGAGGGTAACGAGGCCAGGGTTCCATCGCCCCTTTGTCGAGGATGTTGATGATTACGCCGCCTGCTGGGTCATTGTGCCGCATAATCGGAACAGCGGCCTGCGTCAGTAAAAATGGGGCAGTCAGATTGATATTGAGGGTTTGCTGCCAGTCATCGAGCGTTACATCCAGCAAATCGCGCTGCTGAAAATTCGCCGCGCTGTTGACCAGAATATCCAGTCGGGTGAAATGCTCGTGTAAAGTGTCGATGATGGTGGTAATACCTTCCGGCTTGCTGATGTCAGCCTGTACCGGGAAGGCATCTACACCGAAGGATTTGATTTCGCGGACAGTCTCGGTAGCCTCATGCGCCGAACCGCCGTAATGAACCAGAATATGCACACCGCGCCGCGCCAGTTCCAGCGCAATCGCTTTGCCGATACGATGTGCCGAGCCGGTGACAATGGCAACCTGATCGCTTAAATCAACACGCATAGCAGTCCTCTGTCACCAGCCTATGATCGGTTAGCTTTTTAATAGCCGACCGGAACAATCATCAGGAACAGGGTACAAACCACCACCAGGAAAAACGGAATCAGCAGGGCGGCGGCGAAGATACGACTGTCTTTATTCAGGTGCATATAGAACCACACCACCAATCCGGCTTTGGTCAGTGCTAGGATCAGCATAATCGGAATAGTCAGTCCACCACGCGGAACCTGTGACAGTCCGATTTCGATCAGTGTGATGATGCCCAGTGCGATAAAAACGGCGGTATACAGCGGAACCGGAAGTTCGCGCCCCAGAATGACGGCATTGTCATTGTGGGCATGTCCGCTGTCGTGAGTTTCTTCAGTGTGTGTTGTGTTTTCCATTATTGCCCCCTAGACCAGATACAGCATGGTGAACAGAATAATCCACACCACATCTACAAAGTGCCAGTATAAACCGAAAACTTCAACGCCCGTATAGTTAGACTCACTGTATTTACCCTTACGTGCGTTATTGACGACATACAATGCCCATATCACGCCCATGATGACATGGAAGCCGTGAAATGCCGTTGGCGCATAGAAACGCATCCCAAAGCCATCAAACTCATTGCCCTGATTAAACAGCGCGATACCTGCATGAGCCAGTTCACTGTACTCGACATATTGCAGGCCTACGAAGACGATGCCCAGGATAGCCGTCAGACCAATCCACTGCATCAGGCCTTTGCGGTTGCCGCGCTGCATTGCACGCAGTCCCATCACCATCGCCCAACTGCTGGACAGCAGGATGAAGGTGTTCAGGCTGACCAGCAGGATACTGGCTTCTTCGTGAACCTTATGAACAATATCCGGGCTGTGCAGACGGAAGACGATAAAAGTGGCGATCATGGTAGAGAAGATCACGACTTCCGAAGCCAGAAACAGCCACATGGCGAATTTCAGATTTTCGCTGCGTACATGGGTATCGTGTTCACTGTGACCGTGTGCCGTTTCCGGCGCGACAGGCGCTTTTTCGATGCTTACTTCGCTCATGGGTGACTCCTATCGCTGCCCCAGAAATTTCGGCAGTCCATCTCGCAGCAAATGTGCTAACCAACCGGCAAAACGCGGAACGACCATAGGCCAATCCACCGCGCCAAAGCTATTCCAGATCGAGGGGGAGATGATTGACTTCAGGAAGGAAATCGGTAAAACCAGCCCCAACGCAACCACATCAATAAACAGTAAGAACCACAACTGCCAGAAATCCGTGCGCGCCGCCGAAATCGTAAACCCGATAGCCACGAGCGCACCAACCGCTGAAGCGATGTGTAGTACAGTCCTGCCCAGATTTTCCGGTAAAGCGTGGCGGATAATCGAGAAGGCCAGCACCAGCAGCGCCACACCGATCAGCACGAACATCACATTCGGCATTTCACTGAGTGACACGTTAGGCACCAGCATCGGCAGCGGCAGGAAGATAACCAGCAGCAGCAGCCATATCGGTTTACGGTACACAATGAACAGCAGCAGTTGTGGCAGCACAAAGGCCGGCATAATCATTGCCATCGGGACGACTTTGCTCGGAATGACCAGCGGCAGCGGCAGCAGGCTCCCAATAACAGCGATGAAAATAATGGCTCGCCAGGGCACACTTACTGAATCAGCATTTTTCTTGGCTTGTGCCAGATAAGTGAACAGGAAAGCAATCAGCCCCGCGAAGAGGAACAGCGAGAAAATTGTAATGGCGAAGAACAGGATAAACAGCACGAGATAGCTTAATTGTATCCCGCCCACATTATCCGCCATTTGCGGCAGGATGATGCCAGTGGCTTCCTGAGTGAATTCGCGTATCGCTTTATAAATATCGCCCAGAGCGACATACCCAACGGCGGCAACGTTGCCTTCGTTCGCATTCACGCTGCGGATATTCGGACCAAACGGCACAAAAGCAAACGCAGCAATCGCTATCACAGCAACAATCGCCCAGAAAGTGATTTGCCAGGTAAACCCGCCCAGAATAGATGCCGGTGCCTCAGGCTCCGCATCCACCGCTTCGGCTTCAGCATGTTCACCATGCACATTCATGCGTGGGTCGAATGCCCCCATCCCCCACACGAAAAAGCCGCTGCTGATAAAGGCTCCTAACACCATCGCTGGGCCAACAAAGCCATTAGGGTCAGTCGAATCGAGACCAAGCCCCTGTAGCATTCGAATCACGATGGCGAGCAATGCGCCCAGCGCGAAACCCACAATGCCCATTGGCACTGCGCGCGGAAGTCCTGGTTGCATCATCGAAATTCCTCCGAAAAGTTATGGGTTATCAGGGCGAACCCTGACAACTAACCCGTTCACTCAAAGTATGTATAACACCACATAGAAAATCATCCAGGCGATGGTCACAAAATGCCATAAGCTTGCACCGCCCTCAACTGGCCAGTAATGATTTGACCCATAGGCTCCCGCTTGTCCATTGCGATACACCCGCCACAGATACCAGCCAATCACCAGCGCATGAATCCCGTGAAAGCCGACCATCAGACGGAAGACATCACTGAACTGCCCGCTGTAGGGGACAGTAATCCACTCCACCGCCATAACGATCACAAAGAGTGTACCGAGGCCGAGGGCATAACGCCAGTTTGTCAGGAAGGCTTCGCTTTCACCAGCTTTCATGGCTTTCGTTCCGCGCCGGATCAGGAAACTGCTGGCAATCAGCACCAGCGTCATCAGCGTCGGAATAAGGGCATTTAATTGATCCACCCCCGGTGGAGGCCAGGTCGGTGCCATGTTCCGAAGCTGAAGATTAACAATGGATAAGCAGACAAAGGTCATTATCCATGACAACTGGAAAATTGCCAGTCCGGTTCGCTTATTACGCAGGGCTTGGATTTCCTGCCGGGATAATCCCTGTTCCATTAAATTCTGTTGCATCACGTTCTAACTCTAACAACCCAACTCATTCACTTTAGTAGGGGAGGGTCTCTGTGAAGCGCCCTCCCCTACACTGCAATTCTGATATGTTTGTAGCTACTGCCGCCGTTAACGTTGCTGAATGTGGTTCTAATCACCTGCTGCCGGAGCAGGGGCAGGCGCGGTTGGGCGCGGCATCGGCGCTTCATCTGCCACGCCAAAGCGGCGATCAATTTCGTCCAGATAGGCGTTGGCCTTGTCTGTGCCATAGCCATATGGATCTTCATAGGGGATCGGGTCGCCAATGAAATTGGTTGCAGGCGGCGGTGAAGTCGTCGCCCATTCCAGTGTCAGGGCGCGCCAGGGGTTCGCCCCCGCTTCTTTACCCTGACGCAGGCTAACGATTACATTGTAGACCAGCACAAAGGTCGAGATGCCCAGCACAAAGGCGGCAAAGCTGACGACACGGTTCCAGTTCTGGAATTCGGGCGCGTAGTAGGCCACACGGCGCGGCATCCCCAGCATACCCAGCCAGTTCATGGGCATGAAGGTGAAGAAAAAGCCCAGATAGGTCAGTATGAAGTGAACCCTCGCCAGCCGTTCATTCAGCATTTTGCCGGTTATCTTGGGGAACCAGTGGTAAATGGCTGCATAAATGGCGAACACACTGCCGCCGAACAGCACGAAATGGAAGTGCGATACGACGAAATAGGTGTCGTGAACCTGAATATCAAACGGAATTGCCGCCAGCATCACGCCGCTGATACCACCGATGACGAACATCGAGAGGAAGCCCAGCGCGAACAGCAGCGCTCCATTCAAATGCAGTTTGCCGCCCCACAACGTCCCCAACCAGCTAAAGATTTTGATGCCTGTTGGCACAGCGATGAAAAACGATGTAATCATGAACGGGATACGCAGTTCCGGTTGCAGGCTGGTGAACATATGATGCGCCCAGACCGTGAAGCCGAGGATACCGATACCCATGCTGGACATGGCGATCAT
This sequence comes from Aggregatilineales bacterium, assembly GCA_044226645.1. Taxonomy (GTDB): domain Bacteria; phylum Chloroflexota; class Anaerolineae; order Aggregatilineales; family Phototrophicaceae; genus CFX2. The sequence goes on along the minus strand of JBGAGR010000105.1, from coordinate 18,243 downwards.
TTTGTAGCCGAAAATCGGTTTACGCGAGTGAATCGAGAGCACTTCGGAAAGTACACCCATGCCCGGTAGTACCATGATGTATACAGCAGGATGACTGTAGAACCAGAACACATTTTGCCACAGCAGCGGATCGCCGCCTTTACTTGCATCAAAGAAACTGGTTCCGGCGATGCGATCCAGAATGAGCAGGGTGAGCGCGCCTGCCAGGAAAGGGGTTGCCATCACGACTAGGATGGAGGTTGCCAGAATCGCCCAGGCAAAGAGTGGCATCTGCCAGTAACCCATTCCCGGTGGGCGCATGTTCTTGATCGTCACGATGAAATTGATTGCGCCCAGAATGGATGAAATGCCGAGAATATGCGCCGCCAACGCCGCCAGTGTTTGACCATCGCCGCTGAACAGGGTGCTGAGTGGCGGATACATCGTCCAACCTGCTTCCGGTGGATGAACCAGCCAGCTTGCCATGAACAGAATACCCGCTGGAGGGATTAGCCAGAAGGCAAGGGCATTCAGCCAGGGGAAAGCCATATCTTTCGCGCCCAGCATTAAGGGCAGCAGATAATTACCAAAGCCAGCGAACATCGGGATGATGAACAAAAAGATCATCGTCAGACCGTGCATACTGAACAGGGTGTTGTACTGCGAGCCGCTCGACATGACATCCAGATTCGGGGTCAGCAGTTCCATGCGGATCATCATCGCCATGGTGCCGCCAACCAGGAAGAAGAAGAAGGCGGTTACCATGTACTGGATGCCGATAATTTTGTGGTCAACACTCCAGCGCAGTAAATCGCTTGCCTTTAAGTGGGGTCTTTCCGGTGCGCCCACCTGCCCACCTTCTAATGGGACTGATATAGTTGCCATGCTTTGACCTTTCCCAATACCGTCTGTGGATACATCTAATGATAAAAGGGCGGTTTTAGTCTGCCGCCCTGTTCGTGTAATCTATGCCTTATGAACCGCTGGTTGCTTCTGCGGTTGCTTCCTGTGTAGCCGCTTCTGCCGGAGCGCTGGTGGCTTCTACCGTCGCCTCGCTCGCTGGAACGCTGGTCGCTTCTACGGTCGCCTCACTCGTTATGCCAGAAGTTGCCTCTGCTGTTGCTTCAGATGTGGCTTCTGCTGCCGGGGCGCTTGAACCGCACTTTGCAGCGTAATCGTCCACCGTACAGGCTGGGGTTCCGCTGTCCGTCTGCGTACACAGGTAGGCCACAATCGCCAACGCCTGACATTCAGGAATATTCAACTGCGGCATCAGCGGTTGGAAACCGGGAACAACAAAAGCTGCTGGCTCATGTACCGATTGGTAAATGTAGTCTTTGGCGGAAAGTCCGGTAGCCGTACTGCGTCCGCCTGCTGCGCGATCACCCACACCGTTCAAACTCGGCCCAACGGGTGATGCTGGTGACCAGCCCAGATTGGTTTCGACATGGCAGGTCGGGCAGGGATACACGCCGCTGGTAAGGATGGCCTGACCAGCCAGAACCGGATCAGTCGGTGGATGAATAACCTTATCCATCATCGGAACCAGCCAATCGCTGATAAAGCTGGCTTCATCCTTGTGGACGATCACTTTGGAGACCATCAGGCCGTGATTAGCGCCGCACAATTCCGCGCAGCGAACGGGATATTCCGCCGGATAAGTTTCACCGGGGACTTCTACCGCTGTGAAGCGAATGCTGGTTTCACGTCCCGGAATGAGGTCTTGTTTGATACGGAAGGCTGGAATCCACAGCGCATGGATGACATCCTGCGGTTTCATTTGCAGTAAAACCGATTGCCCGATATAAGTGTGCAGTTCCGGCGAGGTGATGGTCAGTGAACCATCATCCTGAACATCAACTTTGACATTTTCCGGCAGGCTGTTCACATCGATTTGTTCAGGCATCAAATTGATGGGCGCGTCGTAGGTAAATGCCCAATTGAAGCGGCGGCCATCGACATGCACCACCACTTCATTTTCTTTAGGAGTTTGAAGCTGATTCCAGACCTGCCAGCTTAGAACAGCCAGCACGACAACAATGACCGCCGGGATGGCTGTCCAGACAATTTCGAGCGTGGTATTCCCGTGAATATGCAGGCCATCGCTGCTGTCGCCGGACTTGGCGCGGAAACGCCATACCGAAAAGGCCAGCATTCCTTGCACCAGCAGGAAAATCGCCCCGCCGATAATCAGCAGGATGCGCACAAGCTCATCAACCTGGATGGACTCGGCGGAAGCCTGGGCTGGGAGCAGCTGGGGGGTAGCGCTGGAAATCAAAAAACCGCCCGCAACCAGCACAACGCCGACCACAGCGATAATGATAACAGTAGACAAACTGAGTTTGGTGGAGTTCATGCAAAACTTCCTGGCAAGTACAACAGTAGGTGCATCAGATTACTGAATTTTCGTGTATCGGTCAACCGTTTTGAGGTTTTTGATAGTTTGTTTTGGGTACAGTGAATGAAACGGGACTGGACTTTGTTAAATTTTACACAAGATTCCCGGATTTGCCAAAGGTTTCTCATCAATAATCCAGATTGGTTTTGAAGAATGGATAATGAACTCGCCTTAAACACGCTTGATAATCAGTCTGCTGCTGAACCAGTTTATGGCTACTCTATCGAAATCATCGCCCCTGAAGGTGGCCTGCATTCGCTTATCCTGCCGAGCGATAATGAAATCCTGGTCGGACGGAGTGCGCATTTGTGCAATCTGCTGCTGCAAGACAGGCGCATTTCCCGTGTCCATTTGCGGATAATCTGTTCCGCCGAGCAGCGCATCACCGTCACCGACATGTATACCGCCAATGGTTCGCTGTTGGATGGTCGCCCTTTGCAGCCCGGAATGCCCATGAATTGGCTCATCAACCAACCCATCGTCATTGGCAGCACCCATCTCATTTTGCGCTACGGGATGCTGGACAGCTAAAACTGAATATCGGAACTGCGAAAACCCCACACCGCCTATTCCGCCCGAACTCAATCATATCCATTTCGCCTACCAGCCTGACCTGACCCGGTAGCCCAACAAGCCCTCTACTCGCAATTCCTAAATAAGGTACAATAAACCTGAGCGTTGGAATTGGGGAGCGTTGAATGGATTCAGGGATTCTTATCATCGTAGTGGTGGTGATTGCTGCGTTGGCTGCTGGCGGTTTCATGCTCTGGCGCAGGCGCAGCATGGGTGTCGAAACAGCCGATGTTGCTGTTGGCACACTGGCTGAACGAGGCGATATCCTTGCCAGCACATCCCCGGAGGGTGCTCCGCTTTCACCAATCGCTCAAAGTGAATTGCAAAATTCCGATGCGTTAGCCATTCTGGAAGTGACCGATGGGCCGGAAGTTCTGGTAAACGGTTATTCAATCGGCAAACGCATTGAGGTTCGCAAAAAGCGTATCACCATTGGACGCAACCCCCGTCAGGTCGATTATCAGATGTACAGCCTCGATCAACCCAGCAGTGTCAGCCGCCTGCACTGCACGATTGAGTTCCATGATGCGCTGCGCTGCTTCTTCATCACGGACGAAGGTTCCTCGTCTGGCACAAAAGTTGAGGGACGGGCACTCACGCCTTATAAACAACACTCCCTCAAAAATGGCGATGTTATCGAACTCGGCCTGCTGGAAAAACAGGGGGCGCTGCTGCGTTTCTCCTCCGTTTTTAATCCACCGGAGCGCCTGAGTGTGGAAGCCGGAACCGAAGTCAAAGACACCATTCGCCAGCCCATTGATGCCCTCAATGCGGCGCGTGCGGTAACTCAGGCCGTCCACCGCGATATTTTCATCAGCTACAGCCGTCGTGATCGTGAGAAAATGCATGTCATCCGCGATGGTTTGGTCGCGCAGGGCTTATCCGTCTGGAGCGATGAAGCACTCGAACCCGGCACGCCCTCCTGGCGGCGCGATGTTCAGTTAGCCATCGAAGGTGCAGGCTGTATTCTGGCGATTCTCTCACCGGATGCCAAAGACTCCGAATGGGTAAATGAAGAACTCGGTTACGCCAAAATTCGCAAACTCCGCACCTTCACCGTATTGGTGCGCGGTGACGAAAGCAATTCCATCCCATTGGGGCTAACGGGCATCCAGTGGATTGATATGCGCTCGGATTATCAGGCGGAAATTGAAGATTTGGTTCACCAATCGGCTTTAGATCAGTTGGTGACAGTCATCAATGAGTATCTGGGCAAGGGGCAAAACTCGCCCTAAGGCCAGTCAATCCGGTCGTCAAAGACCCGACTTGGCGGAATGCAATAAAACCACTGCTTTCGATGGCTTGGATCGATTGGGATAAATCAGGTGGCGGCTAACATCATCTGCAATGTACCAATAAACAGGCTGATACCCAGATACCCCAGCACTAAAGCACACGCCAGATTAATCCAGCGGAAGAATCGCTGGTTGATAAAGCGTCGCCCATAACCGACTAATCCAGCAAATAAAAAGCACCAGCTCACGCAGGCCGCCATGTATCCGGCAAAAAATGTTGCTATGTGGACAGGCTGTGGATTGAGGACACCCATGCTGATGATGGTTCCGCCAATCCCCAGCCAGAACGCCAGATTTTGCGGATTCGAGAGCGAGAGCGCCGCGCCCGCTGCGAAATCGCTTTTGGTGGCAGCGCTTATTCCATCCAGCACAACCGTTTTTCGTGATGCTTTATAGGCATCCCAGGCGAAACGCAGCAGCAGTATGCAGCCAAAAAAGCTGACAATGAGCGCGATGACCAAATTCTGAAAAACGAATGATAGGCCAATCAGCGCCAGTATCGCCCAGGTCGCATCACCAATCAGTGAACCGAATTGCAGCGATAATGCCGAACGCGCCCCGCGTGCGACACCCCGCCGCAGCGATTCAACTGCGATCACTCCCGGTATTGCACTGAACGCGAATCCCAGACTGAAGGCTGAGACGAACAGCATCGTCATTCACGGTTCCTTTTGTTGCTGGTCGAATTGAGATGTGTCCCAGATGGTTACAAGGCGCGTTCCAGCGGCGGCTAACTTTGTACCATCCGGGCTGAGAGCCAACCCCGTTGCATACCAGTTCAAATCACGCAGTTGTTTCCCTGTATCAGCGTCCCATATATGGATAGCCGTATACAAACTTCCGCCCACAATATAGCGCCCACCAAAATGATAATCCGCCGAAAAAACCGATGATCTTTTACCATCTAGAGTTTGAAGTTTATTCATATTCCAGATTTTAAGCCTACCGGGTGGATTTTCGATAAATGCACTCTGGCTGTCGCTCGACCATCCAACCCAATAAGTTTGCTCGTCAAAGGAAAAATGAGCCACTATAGTGTCAGTTCCCGTGTCAGCAATGGACACATCCCGGCCTGTATCATCCCGTCGGATTACTAACTTGCCATCAGGCGAAAGCACAGCATAAGCATTCACACTGACATCAGATGTTGCTTCCGGTGGCACAGGTTTTCCCGCCGCAATATCCCAGGTTTCTTGCGCTTCCCAATTCGATACGGTCACGAATTTGCCATCAGCGCTCCACAAAAGGCGGCTTGGATTCGGGTAGGAGCCAAGTGATATGGTTGTCTGATAAGCAGCGATTTGTTGGGGTATTCCGCTCATATCCCAGATATTCAGATAGCCCGCATAGGTGTCGTTGTTAACGCTGTAGCTGGCAAGCTTTGTACCATCTGGACTCCAGCTTACCCCATCAACCTTTCCCGGATGAGTCAGGGTAAATTCAGGCTCCTGTATGACCGAATGTGGGCTTCCCGTTTTCAGGTGCGGTATGACCCGCTGCGGGACAAAACCGGCACAGCCACCTAAACTCCAGCAAACACTCAACTCGCGTCGCACACTGCCATCAGTATTCAAAATTGTGACAGCCGATGGTCCTGTGCCGCCGCTGGCGAAGGCACTCATTTCTCCAGTCATAAACCAATAGCTGTCCTGACTCCAGAGATAACTCAGAATCGGGCCAGCCGAAGCGCCCAGGCTGTGGTGAGGCCAATTCCACTGCTTACCCGTTTCCAGATCAACAGCATCTTCGTCAGTAGTATGCCAGCGTAAACCCAGATAACGTCCATCTGGTGAGATCGAAAAACCCGAATAAGTATCAGGCATATCAAAACTCAGTTTAGTGATGGTTTTGCTGCTCAGATCGTACTGGTACAAATCTGTTTGGGTTTTGGGATGCAGAATGATGGAATGCGTATCGGCAATCCATTGCCAGTCCAAATCCTCGCTTATTCCGGGTATCGTGATAGGGAAAGTCCGGTTCGAAACAGCGTCTAACAAGCTAAGACCTGTACCGTTTTCAGCCCTTAAGAGCGCATAACCGCCATTGGGCGACCATAATGAATCGTCATAATTGCGATAACCCGCGAGATAGTCGGTCTCACCCGGTTGATAATGATCGCCGACCCATTGAAATTTCCCCTCAGCCCAATTCATCAGGTAAAGCTGTGTGGGTACGCAGGTAGTAGGGCCACAGCTTCTGGAAAAAATCAGGGCATATTCCATTCCTGTATTCCAATACACCTGATAAGTTGTTTTCGGCCTTTGTTCTGTGTCGAAAATGATCTGTTTTCCCGTCACGAGGTCTTTCATGACAAGATTTAGACCGGGATCTTTCTCATGGGCAGCATAGTAAAACATGCGCCCATTTTGCATATTGACGATGGATGCATAGGCTTGACTGAACAGGTTTGTCGTCAATTGATTTGAGATTGTAAGTTGTCCAAGAAGTTGTGCATCAGAAACAGCTAATATGAAGTAGGCAATCGAACCATCAGCAAGCCACCCGCTGAATAACCCCTCATACCAATTCGGAACCCAGCTCGAAGTCTGATAATCCGCCTGCGCGATAATTTTCCCATTCGGGACATCAATAATCATCAGGGTCAGGTTACGATCTTCGGACTGTGCTACAAAAAGCATATCAGCAGTTGGAGACCACCTCATAGCCACCACTGCACCTCCCAAATCGTCCAATAAGGTCAGCGCGCTGCGCCACGCCACCCATTCACCGGAGGGCGACCAGTCCAAATCAGCAATCACAGTATGATCGTCAGGCATTGCACCAGGAGCGATGATGCGGCTGTCACTGCCATCCGCCCGTTCGATGACGAGCGCATGAACCGGGTTGGCGAGATAGTATATGTAGGGGAGTGTTTCACTGTTTTGGGCAGCAGTTTTGGGAATAGGGCTGAAAACGAGGGAAATGAGTAAAAGCAGCAGCGCGCGGCTCGCGGTCACGGTATTTTTCTTTCTGTATGTCCCCTGATCCAATGCTCAGACTGCCCGATGATTTTCGAATGTAACCCAGTACCATGAAAACACAAAATAAAAACGTCATGGATTTTCGCTTTTGGCGAGAATCAACAATGAGCGCCCGAAGCGCCCATTGTTTTCTAAAATGAACTTTGTCTACAGCGCTTTAGCCGCCGTGACCGTTTCCATTCCCGTTACCATTACCATTTCCGTTCCCGTTGCCATTATGATTGCCATTATTGCCGTTGCTGTTGCAACTGTTGCCGGGGCATTGGTCATGACAGCTGTTGCCGGGACAGGTTTTATCCCCGTTATCTGCCGATGAAGTGTTAACGCCGTTTGCCATCTGCTGTGCGGTTACCAGTTCCGCATCAGTCAGCGGGGCATGAATGAGGATCGGTCTATCCAGCAGGGAAATGGGTAAATTCTGCAAATCTTCAGCATGATAGGCCACTGGCACACTCGGCGGCGCAGTTGGTTTCAAATCCGCGCCGAGCGGGACGGTTAACATGCTGCCAGCGTAAGCCGTCTGTGCGATACCCATCGCCTCGACACGGGCATGACCTTCCACGGTCATCACGGTCATATTGCCATTTGGCTGCGCTTCGAAGAAAACGGTTGAGCCGAAATCAATGCGCACTTCGTTAATCCACAGTCGCACTTCTGCCGATCCTTCCGGTGTTTGAATCATCAATCCACTCGGTGGAACCTCAGCGCATCCGGGCTGCTCACTGCCGCTCTGGAAATAAAACGCCTGCATCGGACGGAAGGCAGGTTTTTGCGAATCGCCCACCGGGAGCGTATTGAGATCACCCGCGCTTCTTATCAACGACGCGCTCACCCATCCCGGCTCGCTGCTATCTGGCAAATCTACTCGTATCCATGAATTATCCGCCAGCCGTTGAATGGCGGAGACCGTTTGATCGGGTGTCAGAGAAGTGAGAACGGGTGCTGTAGTGTTCGGGAAGCGCCGCACATTGGCATAATGGGTTGTGGTCACATCCAGCAGCGTTTCCGGCTGAACGGCATTGTTGAGCTGAACATCACCAAAGGTCAGCACCGTGATATTGCTGATTTCAGATGCAGGGAGGCTGGCCTGTAGATGCATCAGCGCGATTCCCCAGATGCCTTTATCCAGTTCCATCGGCGAAAGCCGTATGGATTCAATCGCATCCACCGCCACTTTATCGCCTGGTGAGGCGAAAGTAAAGGCCGGGATATTCACCTGCGGCTGCGCGGTCAGCGTCAGATAACCATAACAGGCCTGGTTGCGTCCGGTAGCATCGCAAACACTTTTGGTAGTGTCCATCGCTTGCTGTACCAGACCGGGACAATCCCCTTCGCCGAGAATGGTAAAAATCGGCGTGACGAAGAGACAGACACATAAAACCAGTAATCGTTTCATAGGAGTTGTCCTCCACTTGCTTTCATAAGCCAATCTGCGGGTTGCGGCGGTATACTACACTATACCGCCGTCTATATGGCGTTAGGCACTATACTACACTATACCGCTGTCTATATGGCGTTAGGCACTGGTATTTTCGTAACCTTTAGCCCTATTCTGGTGATAATTGTTCGACAGTCTGTACCATTCGTAGTGCGATATGACATAATGGGCATACAATAAAACGCGCTGAAGGTACCAATGTTACATCTGAGGAGAAACTCTCGTGACTGCTGATTTGCAAACACTTGCCATTAATACCATACGAACCCTCTCAATCGATGCCATTCAAAAGGCCGACAGCGGACATCCCGGCTTGCCGATGGGTGCCGCGCCGATGGCTTATACCCTGTGGACGCGCCACCTGCGTCACAATCCCCATAATCCGCATTGGGCGAATCGGGATCGTTTCATCCTGAGCGCGGGGCATGGCTCGATGCTGCTCTATTCCCTGCTGTATTTAACCGGATACGGCGTTTCGATGGATGACATCAAAAATTTCCGCCAATGGGGCAGTAAAACTCCCGGTCATCCCGAAAGTCATCTCACGCCCGGTGTCGAAACCACGACTGGCCCATTGGGGCAGGGTGCGGGTAATGCCGTCGGTTTCGCGCTGGCGGAAGCCTTTCTGGCGAATTATTTCAATCGCCCCGGTTACGAAATCGTCAACCACAATACCTATGCGCTGGTCGGTGATGGCGACCTCATGGAAGGTGTTTCTGCCGAAGCAGCTTCGCTGGCGGGAACCTGGGGCCTGAACAAACTGGTCTTCCTCTACGACGACAACAAAATCACGCTGGATGGCGAAACATCCATGACCTTTACCGAGGACGTTGAAGCGCGTTTCAAGTCCTACGGTTGGAATACACTGCGGGTCGAAGACGGCAATGATGTCAGTGCTATCAACAGCGCCATTTATGCCGCACGGACACAGGCTGAAGCCCCGACTATCATCCTGATTCGCACCGTAATTGGTTACGGCAGCCCTCACAAGCAGGGCACTAGCAAGGCGCATGGTTCGCCGCTCGGTAAAGATGAAATCAAACTGGTCAAGGAATTTTACGGCTGGCCCCAGGAAGATTTCTATGTTCCCGGTGAAGCCCTGGAACACTTCCGCGAAGCTGTTGATCGTGGCGCGGAGCAGGAACACGAATGGAACGAGATGTTCCAGAAATGGCGGCTGGAATATCCTGATCTGGCGAAGGATTGGGACAGTGCCATTAACGGTGAATTGCCAGCCGGATGGGATAAGGACATTCCCACCTTTGCGGAGGGTAAAAATATCGCCACCCGTAACGCTTCCGGTGATGTCCTCAATGCCATCGCCCAGCACATCCCGACCATGATCGGCGGTGATGCTGATCTCGCAGGCAGCACCAAAACACTTATCAAGGGGGCGGAAAACACGGGTCATCACAAAGCGAACACCCGCAATGTGCGCTTTGGTGTCCGCGAACATGCGATGGGCGCAATTGTCAATGGACTGGCGCTGCATGGCGGCATCATTAAACCCTACAGCGCGACCTTCCTCACCTTCAGCGACTATATGCGTCCTGCCATGCGTTTAGGCGCGTTGATGGGCATTCCTGCGATTTATGTGTTTACCCATGACAGCATCGGCCTCGGTGAAGATGGCCCGACCCATCAACCGGTTGAACATGTTGTCGCGCTCAGTACCATTCCGCATCTGACCGTCATTCGTCCGGCCGATGCCAATGAAACCGCCGCCGCCCGGCAGGATTTGCCTGTCTTAATGGGCGATCAAATCCGGGCAGGCGTGGCAAAAGGTGCATATATCCTCGCCGATTGTGTCGGTACGCCGGATGTGATTTTGATGAGCCGGGGTAGTGAAGTTCATATCGCCCACGATGCCTATAAAACCCTCAGTGCCGAAGGGGTCAAAGTCCGTCTGGTGTCGATGCCCTCCTGGAGTTTGTTCGAAGAGCAAAGTGCGGCTTACAAGGAAAGTGTGCTGCCCGCCGCTGTAACCCGCCGTGTGAGTATCGAAGCCGGGGTAACGATGGGCTGGGATCGTTATGTTGGCTCAAAGGGTGTCGCCATCGGTATCAACCATTTTGGCGCGAGTGCCCCCTACGAAACCATCTACCGCGAATTCGGCCTGACCCCTGAGGCGGTTGTTACTGCCGCCAAAAATCTGCTGAAATAGTCATCGAAAACAAGGGCTTGGATATGCGCCAAGCCCTTATCTTGGAACCCGTAAATTATGCCCGCACTTGATAGCTGTCACCCACAAGTCGTCAATGCCCTTCGTAAAGCCGGTTGGGATGTCAATGACAAACCGCTCTATCTGCGCGTAAATGAGCTAACCGGAATTGCTGATTTCGATGCCCAATTGACCAATGGGAGCGTCAGCAGATTATTGTGGTTGAGGTAAAATGTTTTGTAGATGCGCACTTTGATCAGGATGAACTCTACCGTGCAATCGGACAATATCTCGTTTATCGGAGTATATTGCGGATACGTAAATTAGAGGCATCACTCTATCTCGCTGTACCAGCTAATGCCTATAAACGGTTGTTTACCACTGATGTTGTAAGCCATATTGCTCGTGAAAGCCAGATGAAGCTGATTATTGTCGATTTGGAGCGGGAGGAAGTTATCGAATGGGTCAACTAACCGAACAGGAACTTGCTGAAATCACCCGCCGTGAAGTAGCCGCCTATGAAGGTACTTCTCCCCATGCCACAATTTATGCCATTCTCGACGATTCGCGGCAGCATTATGCAATTACAGGTATTGAGAATGAACCGGGTCCCGATCAGTCGTGGATCATCCTGCAAGCGCGCGTAGTGGACAGATACGTGATTATCGATGTGGATAGCCTGATGGACAAAAACCTCTGGAAAGCGCTTGAAGCCGCAGGCGTGCCCCGTGAGCAAATTGCCCTGGCTTATTTAGGCGAACATATCCCCGAATCAAGCGAGGCATAGCTTCCTCTCACCACCCCTGTTGTTTGCTGCTCCGTATCAGACAAAGTCTTTCGGAGCATGTTTCAGAATGCCAAAACTTGGGTACAATGGGATTCAAATAACATCAGCGTGGAGGTGCCTTATGCCGTCTCGAAGCCTTGAGTCCCAGCTCCTGACCGAACCCATCCACCAGCTTGATCTCACCGATTATTGTATTGTGACCGCCGATACCTCCGTGCGCGATACCATTGAACGAATGCGGCTGAAACGGCAGAACTGCGCCATCATCATCGGCAAAGGGACACACATCGTCGGTATCCTCACTGATAGGGATGTCCTGCGCACCATCGTCACTGCGCCCGATACCTGGGATCAGCCTGTCGAAGAAGTGATGACCGCTTCCCCCCAGACTATCAGCATTGAAGCAACCGCTGGTGAAGCTCTGCACATGATGAACGAAGGTCAATACCGCAATATCCCTGTAGTGAATGCGCGTGGTGTCATCGTTGGCAATGTCACCTACTACGCGGTTCTCAAATTCCTCAGTGACCACTTTCCACAAACCGTTTACAATCTGCCGCCCGACCCAACTAATTTCGCGCAGGATCGCGAAGGGGGATAACCACACAATATGATGAAAATAGGTTTATTTTTGTTGCTTAACATGCTCTTTTTCACTCAATCGCCTACGCCAGAACCACTCAAGGCCGGCGACACCCGCACCGATGAACACGGCATCGAACAGATCTGGGTTCCGGCAGGCTGTTTTCTGATGGGAACCTCGCCCGAACAGACCAAAGTCGTGCGCGATGCTCGTCCACCTGCCTTTGTGATTTCAGAACTTCCCAGCGAACAGCCGCAGCATGAAGTCTGCCTGACCAGGGGCTATTGGATAGACCGCACCGAAGTGACCAACGCCGCTTTTCAGGCCTTTGTCGACGATGGCGGTTACACCGATCAAAGTTACTGGTCAGAAAAAGGCTGGGAATGGCTGGGAACACAGGATGTTTCCAAACTGCCTGTTCAATGTACCGATACCGCCGATGATCTGCCGCGTGTCTGTGTCACATGGTACGAAGCCGAAGCTTATGCCAATTGGCGCGGCGGCAGTTTGCCCACTGAAGCGCAGTGGGAATATGCGGCGCGTGGTACTGATTCGCTCATTTATCCCTGGGGCAATGACTGGGATGCTTCCCTCGCCAATGTGGTCGATAGCGAAGGGCTGACTCCTGTCGGAACCTATCCCGATGGCGCAAGCTGGGTCGGTGCGCTCGATATGGCAGGCAACGCGATGGAGTGGGTGCAGGATTGGCTCGACAAAAAATATTATCAGAATAGTCCAAAGGATGATCCCACCGGGCCGGAAAAAGGCTCGCGTAAAGTCGAAAAAGGTGGCTGGTGGGGCAGCGATCCGGCTGTAGCCCGTGCCGCTTACCGCCATTTTGAAGACCCACCCACCTATCAGGATCATCATATCGGTTTCCGCATCGTTTCGCCGGGAGAGAACTGAGGAAAAGATTGATTATTTAAAAGGGGAAAATTCTTATGACCGATCAGGCATTACCCGCTTTTGAAGAACTCGACAGTGTAATTATCCGCTTTGCCGGGGATTCCGGCGACGGAATGCAGTTGACCGGGACGCAGTTCACCGATGCCTCGGCAGCCTATGGCAATGATGTCAGCACCTTCCCGGATTTTCCGGCTGAAATCCGCGCACCCGCCGGGACATTGGCGGGAGTCTCTGGTTTTCAGGTCAATCTATCCAGTCAGGACATTCTCACCCCTGGTGATGCGCCGCAGGTCTTGGTCGCCATGAATCCGGCAGCACTGGCGGCGAATTTGATCGACCTCGAATTAGGGGGTACGGTCATCATCAATACCGACAACTTCACCAAAGCCAATCTGAACAAGGCGCATTTCCAGAGTAACCCGCTGGATGACGGCACTCTTCAGGGTTATGTTGTCCATAAGATCGCCATAACTGCCCTCAACCGCAAAGCGCTGGAAAATATTGAAGGTATTTCGCAGAAGGATGTTGATCGCTGCCAGAATTTCTTTGCGCTCGGTTTAGCTTTCTGGATGTATGATCGTTCGCTGGATACCACCCGCCAGTGGATTCAGCAGAAGTTCGGCAAGAAACCAGCCATCGCGGAAGCCAACGCCAAAGCGATGGAAGCAGGCTATTACTATGGCGAAACAGTGGAAGCCTTTCAGACCCGTTATCGCATCCGTCCGGCGAAACTCAAACCGGGAACCTATCGCAAAATCACAGGCAATGAAGCCATTGCACTCGGTTTGGTGACAGCCGCGCAGAAAGCAGGAAAGCCCTTGTTTTATGGCGGCTACCCCATCACTCCCGCCAGCGATATTTTGCACCATCTCGCCGGGATGAAGCAGTTCGATGTTCGTACCTTTCAGGCCGAGGATGAAATCGCCGCGATGGGGTCGATTATCGGCGCGGCTTTCGGTGGCGCGTTTGCCGTAACCGCCAGTAGCGGCCCCGGTATCGCTCTCAAAAGCGAGGCTATGAATCTGGCGCTGGTCTTGGAACTCCCGATGGTCATCGTCAATGTCCAGCGCGGCGGCCCCAGCACCGGGATGCCTACCAAAGTCGAGCAAAGTGATCTACTGCAAGTCCTCTATGGACGCAACGGCGAGTCCCCCATTCCGATCATCGCCCCGGCAACCCCGTCTGACTGCTTCGATGTCGCTATAGAAGCCTTTCGTTTTGCCGTCCGTGCTATGTCACCCGTGATTATTCTCTCGGATGGCTATCTGGCGAACAGCGCTGAGCCCTGGAATATCCCCGACCCGGACAGCATCCCGCCCATCGAAGTCCAGCATCCAACCGCCAACGACGGTGAGACATTCCTGCCCTATGCCCGTGACATCGTGACGTTAGGGCGACCCTGGGCAGTACCCGGCACACCCGGTTTGGAACACCGCATCGGCGGACTTTCCAAAGCGCCCGAAACGGGCAATGTCTCCTACGACCCGGAACATCATTGGGCGATGGTCACTGATCGTAAAGAGAAAGTCGAGCGTTTGCAGGAAATACATGGGGCAGCAGTTACGGCGCGGCGCGTTCAGCCGTCGAACGGGCGCAGTCCGCAGGCGTGAAAGTGGCACATACTCACCTGCGTTATATGAATCCCCTCCCGCGTGATCTGGAAAATATTCTGGATCGTTACCAGAATATTCTCGTGCCGGAGATGAATCTGGGGCAGCTCGCCCAATATCTGCGCGGCACATTCGGCCTGGGCAATATCATCTCATTCCCGAAGGTCAAAGGCCGCCCGTTCACCATCAACGAGATTTACACCAAAATTTGGGATGTGGTCAAAGCGGGGAGCAAGTGACTGTGGTGAGCAACAGTAATTCCAAATATCGTGATGAAGATCGCCCGGTAAAAGTCGAATTCCGCGAGGATATGCTGCAGGTGACACTAAAAGATGGCCGTTTGATTGCCACACCCCTCACGTGGTACCCCTCACTTGCTGCTGCAAGTCCAGGTCAGCAAGGCAATTATGAACTTGGATTAACCGGAATTCATTGGCCTGATTTAGACGAGGATTTGTCAGTAGCCGGAATGCTACAAGGCAATCGTCCTCCACAACGCCGTAGGACACAACTCCAAAAAGGATAACAGCATTTCATGAAAGCACTACTTTGCAAACAATGGGGCGACCCGGATACGCTGGTCGTTGAAGAACAAGCCAGTAAAGCACCGACAGGAGGCGAAGTACAGATTCGCGTTCGTGCCTGCGGTGTGAATTTTGCCGATACGCTCATGGTGCAGGGTTTATATCAGGTCAAGCCGCCATTTCCCTTCAGCCCCGGACTGGAACTCGCTGGGGAAGTGATAGCCGTTGGTGAAGGTGTGTCCCATGTCAAACCCGGTCAGCGCGTGATGGCGATTTCCCAATGGGGCGGCATGGCGCAAGAAGTCAATGTTGCCGCGATGTCCGTGATTCCCATTCCTGATTCGATTGATTTTCCCACAGCGGCAGCCTTCCCGGTGGCTTATGGCACATCCCATCTCGCCCTCGATCATCGCGCACACTTGCAGAAGGGCGAAACCCTGCTTGTGTTAGGTGCGGCAGGTGGAGTCGGTCTGACGGCTGTCGAAATCGGCAAGCAGATGGGCGCAACGGTCATTGCCTGCGCCAGCACACCCACCAAACTTGAACTCACCAAGCAGTACGGCGCGGATTTCACCATCGACTACAGCAAGGAACCGCTGCGTGACTCGATAAAATCCATCACGGGCGGCAAGGGCGTGAATGTCGTCTATGATCCCGTAGGTGGCGAATTATTCGACCCGTCGCTGCGTTCGATGGCCTGGGAAGGGCGCTACATGGTAATCGGATTCGCCAGCGGGACGATTCCGCAGCTTCCTGTCAATCTCACCCTGGTGAAAAACTGTGCTGTGATGGGGGTCTATTGGGGCGCATATTCTTTCACGAATCCGAAAATATTGAGTGATTCACTCACAACACTACTCGGCTGGCACGCCGAAGGCAAACTCAAGCCGCATATCTCGCATACTTTCCTGCTGGAACAGGGCGCACAGGCGCTTAAAACACTCATGCAGCGCAAAGCGATGGGCAAAGTTGTTGTGACGATGGCTTAAATTTTGCATATTGAAGAATCTGTTAAATGAAAATAGTTCAAGAAGTCAATCGCAACAAAATGATGACCATGTTCCAGCATACGAGAGATTTTAACTTCATAGGTGAGGCGATTAGTAGTCATATTTATTGTTATCAGGTTTCTCTAGACGCAAGTGACTTGAACAACCTAATTACCAACTCTTCACCTAAGATTCCAGCGGCATCTCCAGGCACTCATAGACATCCAAGCATAGGTGAGGTGGTAAAAGAAATAAATGATATGCCCGATTTTCTTAATATCACTCATCCAGTGGACTTCAGAGGTTTGAATGGAGTGAAAGTAAAAGAGAAGATCGAAGAATATGAGAAGGGATTGCCTTTAAAAGATTGTTTTGTTATGGACGCTTGGCCTTCAATGTTTAGAGAACAGCCGTATTATGTGATTGATGGAATGCATAGTCTGGTTGCTTATGCCTTGTGGAGCAATATGAATCCTGAGAAATTCCCAATAAATGTTTGGTGTTGCACCAATAAAACTCAAATTTATGGATGAAAAATACGACAAACAAAAAATGCTGGCCTTGATGCAGGTTGAATTTGATTTTGTGCTGCGTACACTGGATTTAATGACCCCCGATCAAATGCTGGTTCCCGATGTAGAAGGCTCATGGTCGGTCAAGGATACGATTGCGCACCTGAATGCATGGCATCGGCGCACCCTAACCTGGTTGGAGATGGGGCGCTTAGGGGTCGGAGAGGCTGGCAGGCATCCCATCGAACCCGAACCGGGCTTTGGCTGGGATGAGTTTGATGCGATCAACGCCCTCAGCTATCAGCAGGACATCAACCGTGAGTTGAACGATGTGTTAAATGAATTTGTGCGGACGTTTCAGCAGCTCCATCTGGAAACGCAAGCCTTGAGCGAGGCAGAGTTGTTCGGCAAAACAGGGCTTTCATTGTTCTTCCGTGACCCACTCTTTAACTATATCGCGGGAAACACGTTTGAGCATTATCAGCACCATATTCCGCCGCTGCGTGAGTGGCTGGAACGGATTTCCACCAAGCAGACCATTGAACATCAGGCAGTGAAGGAGGAAAGAAGCGATGACTGATATTCCTATTCAGGACATTCCCACCTATACCCGCAAGGATTTTATGTCCGACCAGACGGTGCGCTGGTGTCCCGGCTGCGGCGATTATGCCATTCTGGCAGGGGTGCAAAAAGTGCTGCCGGAATTGGGTATCCGCAAAGAGGACATCGTGTTCATTTCTGGCATCGGATGTTCCAGCCGCTTCCCCTACTACATGAACACCTACGGCATCCACAGCATTCACGGACGCGCCCCGACACTCGCCAGCGGTTTGAAATCCGCGCGGCCTGAACTCAGCGTGTGGATTGTGACAGGCGACGGCGATGGCTTGAGCATCGGCGGGAATCATCTGCTGCATCTCTGCCGACGCAATTTGGATGTGAATGTCCTTTTGTTCAACAATCGCATCTACGGCCTGACGAAAGGCCAGTATTCACCCACATCGCTCCCCGGTCATAAAACTAAATCCTCGCCAATGGGCAGCATCGAGCAGTCCTTTAACCCACTCTCCGTCACGCTCGGCGCGGAAGCCACCTTTATCGCCCGGACGATGGACACCAACACCAAACATCTGGATGCCACCTTAAAAGCCGCTGCGGCACACAAAGGCACGTCCTTTGTCGAAATTTTCCAGAACTGCGTCATTTTCAACGACGGAGCTTGGGATCACGTTTCTGATAAATCAACCCAGGATGACCGCGTGTTATTCCTCGAACATGGCAAGCCGATGGTCTTCGGCAAGAATCGCGACATGGGCATCCGTCTGCGTGGGCTGCATCCCGAAGTCGTCACACTCGGCGAAGGATACAGCGAGTCTGATTTGCTGGTGCATGACCAGAGTGACCGTCAAATGGCCTATATGCTCACCCAGATGGATTATCCCAATTTCCCCGTTCCCTTTGGTGTGATTTATGCCGTCGAAAAACCGACCTATGAAGCGCAATTGAT
>JBGAGR010000104.1:0-23545 GCA_044226645.1 Aggregatilineales bacterium | reverse complement strand
CCTCGTGATGCTCCTGATGCAAAATCGGGAAATCCGCGCGGACTGCTTCCACATCGTAGGGTAGGGTTCGGTCAAGTGTCATAACTGATTTTCCTATAGCAACAAAAAGGCGCGTCCTGCTTAGTTGACGCGCCTCATGACTTTTCCATGAAAATCGTCAGCTAACTAACCAACGATCTTGGCTTCCATCGCGGCTTGCAGGTGTTCACGTACACGCTCGAACGGGATTCGCTGCAACAGTTCGTCAAAGAAACCTTTAATCACCATCAGTTCAGCGGTTGGACGCTCGATACCCCGGCTCATCAGGTAGAAGATCGGTTCTTCTTCCAGTGTACCGAAGGTTGCGGCGTGTGAGCAAGCCACATCGTCTGCTTCGATTTCCAGACCGGGTATACCATCCATGCGCGCATCTTCGCTCAGGACGAGGTTACGGCTGGCCTGATATCCATCAATCTTCTGCATTTTGGGCAGCGATTTAATCATACCTTGCCATACAGTACGGGCGTGATCTTTTGCCGCACCTTTGTACAGCAAATCGGAAACGCTCAACGGCGCATTGTGATTTTGCTGCGTATCGTGGTCGAAGATTTGATCTTTGTCCGCGAAGAAGAAACCCGACATCCGCCCGTTCGCGCCTTTGCCAACCAGATCAATTTCCAGATAGGCTTTAACCAGCTGCCCGCCCATTGTGCCGATAATCCAGTCCAGATTCGCATCGCGCCCGACCTGAGCGCGTTGATAGCTGAATTCAAAAGTTTGGCGATTCCAGTTTTGCAGGCTGACATATTGCAGGTTTCCCGCATCACCAACCAGTAATTCAGTCGCGCCGACATAGGAAGACTGCGCCTTGCCATCCGCTGAGGCGTAATCGACCAGGGCTGTCGCCTGTGAATTTTCTTCCAGCACAATCAGAATATGTCCCAGACTTGCACCATCATGGGTGTTATACATCACAATATGCAGCGGCAGTTCAACCGCTTTCCCGCGCGGAACATAGAGAAACACGCCGTGTGTCCATAGTGATGCATGAAGGGCCGCAAATTTGCCTTCGCCCGGATGAACTGCTTTGGTCATCAGGTTAGGGCGCACCAACTCCGGGTAATCGCGGCACGCGGTCAGCAAATCAGTGAAAATGACCCCTGCTTGGGTGAGTTCAGCAGCGATCTCATGATGAACGACTTTGCCATCCACAAATGCCAGCAAACCGCCCTGACTATCGCCAATCAGTGGTTCGCGGTTCGATGCGGGAATGCTTTCGAATGTTGCCCCGTTCGGGCTAACCATTTTGTCCGCTTCTTCCCAGCGGATATGACGATAATCGGTACGCCGCCAATCCTCATCCTTGAGTGTGGGCATCGGCATATCTTCATAGAGTTCCCAGGCGGCGAGACGACTTTCACGCAGCCACTGCGGCTCGTTGTTCTGAGCGCTCAGTGCTTCTACGTCCGCTCGTGTGTAGCTGGGTGCAGCAGGCGCATCAACACGCCGCCGTTGTCTTACAACCACAGTTCGTAACTCCTCGTTATCAGACATTGGTCTGTTCGTTGTCAGTTCAGGGCTAGATATCGCTGTAGGGGCATAACCTGTTATGCCCCCAAAAGCAGCGCGATTAGCCGATTGTGCCTTCAAGCTGAATTTGAATCAGCCGATTCAATTCCAGTGCATATTCCATTGGCAGTTCTTTCACCAGTGGCTCGATAAAGCCGTTGACAATCATAGCGTTGGCTTCGTCTTCGCTCAAGCCGCGACTCATCAGGTAAAATAACTGGTCTTCACCAATCTTACTCACGGAGGCTTCATGCCCCATAGTGACTTTCTTGGCATCCACTTCAATTGACGGGTAGGTATCTGAGCGGCTGAAATCATCCAGCAGGAGCGCATCGCAGACCACGTTACTCTTGGAATTATCTGCCCCTTCGATGATCTTTAACAGACCGCGATAACTGGCGCGTCCGCCGTCCTTGCTAACCGATTTGCTGATGACCCGGCTTGTTGTATTCGGGGCAAGATGGGTGATTTTCGAGCCTGCATCCTGATGCTGGCCTTTACCCGCAAACGCAATCGACATGACTTCGCCATGTGCATGTTCACCAGCAAGTATCACAGCTGGGTATTTCATAGTCAGCTTGGAACCCAGGTTACCGTCCACCCATTCCATTGTGGCTTTCTTATGAGCAACCGCACGTTTGGTCACAAGATTGTAGACGTTGTTCGACCAATTTTGAATCGTGGTATAGCGGCAGCGTCCGTTGTCCTTGACAATAATTTCGACCACCGCGCTGTGCAGACTGTCCGAGCTGTAAACGGGAGCCGTACAACCTTCGACATAATGCACATAAGCGCCTTCATCCACAATGATCAGTGTGCGTTCGAATTGTCCCATGTTCTTGGTGTTAATGCGGAAATACGCCTGTAACGGCATTTCGACATGTACACCCTTGGGCACATAGATGAACGAGCCACCCGACCAGACAGCCGTGTTTAGGGCAGCGAATTTGTTGTCTGACGAAGGGATAATCGTACCAAAATATTCTTTCACCAGATCAGGATGTTCGCGCAGAGCGGTATCCATGTCCAGGAAAATCACACCTTTGTCTTCGAGGTCTTTGCGGATGTTGTGGTAAACCGACTCTGAGTCATACTGCGCACTCACGCCTTGGAGATATTTCTGCTCAGCTTCGGGGATACCAAGTTTGTCGAATGTGTCTTTGATCTCAGGCGGAACATCATCCCAATTGGTCTGCTGGTCGCCAGCACGAACATAGTAGAAAATGTTATCGAAATCAATCCCGCTCATATCGCCGCCCCAGGTGGGCATCGGCTTGCTGATGAAAATGTCATAAGCCTTCAGACGATATTCAGTCATCCAGGCAGGTTCGTTCTTCATCGCGCTAATCTGCTGTACGATTTCACGGGTGAGACCACGTTCACTCTTGAACGAGTATTTCACATCGTCATCATGAAAGCCGTAGGTCTCTTCATAGGATGCGCGCACATCTTTCAGGGCAGATTCAGCTTGCGTAAGCTGCTTGTCGCTGCTAATCAATTCGGTGTCAGTCATGCTTTACTCCTTGCTTCATGCCGTGGTCATGTTTTCAAACATGATCTGGGTTTACGCCGTCCCGTGCTTTTCGCGAACCCAGTCGTAACCGGCTTCTTCGAGGTGCAGCGCCAATTCAGCGCCGCCGCTTTCCACAATCTGGCCTTCAAACATCACATGCACAAATTGTGGCTTAATGTAATTGAGGATGCGCTGATAGTGGGTGATGACCAATGCTCCCAAGTCCGGGCCGCGCAGCTTATTCACGCCTTCCGCGACGATACGCAGTGCGTCGATGTCGAGGCCGGAGTCGGTTTCGTCCAGAATGGCAATGCGGGGTTCCAGCACAGCCATTTGCAGAATTTCGGCACGCTTCTTTTCGCCACCGCTGAAGCCATCGTTCAGGTAACGTCCGGCGAAACTGTGATCCATTTGCAGGTAATCCATTTTGGCACGCATCAGGCGGCGGAAATCGGGGATCGAGATACCCTTGCTCTCCGGGTCTTTAGCTTTCAGACGTGAATTAATGGCCTGACGTAGAAAGTTTGCCAGTGTTACACCAGAGATAACGACTGGGTATTGAAAGGCGAGGAATAAACCGGCACGGCTGCGTTCATCTGCTTCCATGTCGAGCAAATCTTCCCCGTCGAAAATAATTTGCCCACCAGTCACTTGATAGGCCGGATGTCCCAGAAGGACATTGGCTAAGGTGCTTTTGCCGGAACCATTCGGCCCCATCAGGGCATGAACTTCACCCTGCTGAATGGTCAAATTGACTCCGCGAAGAATGGGTTTATCTTCAACAGAGGCATGTAGATTGCGAATTTCGAGTGCTGCGCCCATTCTGGCGACTTCCTCCTCAATGTTTAACGCTTGTTAAATTTGCTGTGTACCCACAGGTTTAAAATCTATCATAGTATAGCAGCGCGGCAGGGTAGTGTCAATATTTATGATTAACATGAGAAAAATTAATTTGGTACATAATGTTCCCGTAGCGGAACATAAAATTAACCAGGGTTAAAGCTTGATTTTGGATTTTTATGATCGTGACTAGAGAAATTGACACCCATATACCGATTATGCTACTATGCATATTAATTAGACGCGATGAAGGACACGAAAATGACTGAACAGGTTCAAGTCACCGAAGAAGGACTGCGCGAGGCACTGCGCGAAGTGGTTGACCCCGAAATTGGTATGAACGTGGTCGAACTTGGTTTAATCCGTGATATTGAAATCCACGATGACCGGGCGCACATGACCATGATTATGACGACTCCGTTTTGCCCCTATGCGCCGCAGTTGTTGGAACAAACCCGCCGTACAGCCCAGAACTATCTGCGCCGCCCCACCACCATCGAAATGGGGATGCAGATGTGGGATCCTACAATGATGGAAGAAGGCGCTGCTGACGATTGGGGTTTGTTCTAAGCTGATCTACATATCAGTCTTATAGAATGCCGAAATAGGCCTTGTACTCGCAAATACAGGGCCTATTTTTATCTATCTTCTCTATTGCTTAGATTTGCAGCCATCCACGATGCTCGGCATGATGTTCGCACGTACCGATAGGGATTAGCGATAGTGGTTGCCCATCCATCCAGGCAAAACGCTGCGGGTCGAGCAGGTTCTTCTCTGAAATAGCCTCTGTCAGTTCGATAATGTGCATGAATTGGGTTTGCCAATCAGTATAAACACTTGACCACGAGCGATCACGATTTGTTTCATAAATCCATGCGTTGAGATCATCTGGCTCAGCCTCAATTTCCGGGTCGAACTGCTCAGGCCAATCGGGAAAAATGGGTTTATGGTTGCGCAGCCCAGCGTCTAGTCTGGCAGCTGTACGCTGCTGCCATGCCCATAAATGCGCAACGACATCTTTTGTCGTCCAATGGGACGTTTTCAGGGGAGTTGTGATGTCGGCTTCGCTCATGCTGGCGATAATCGTCTGCCAACGGTTAAACTCTGCGTTGAGCATGTCGATGACTTGCTGCTTATCTGCTGTCGTTGTGTCCATTCGACTTTCTCCTTGCAACAATAAAACCTTCTCATTGGCTTAAACGCGTAGCACAAAAAGCGGTTCGTGGCGACATGAACCGCTTCTCCTTCTGATTCGGTTGAAACCTGCTGCTTCAAATCACTATGATAGTCAACAGGTTTGACAATTCAGTGAACCCGACTTAGCTGCGAGGTCTGTTTGCAAGTAAGAATGCCTTTGGATCGACGTAATTCGCCAGCAGCAGGTTCAGATTTTTCGCAGGCCACTGGCCCGGATTCGTCTCCAGAATGGTTGTCGGACTGACATCAAAATGCAGATGGTAAGCAAACGCGCCAAATGCATTACCGACACTGGCAATCTGCTGTCCGCGCGTAACCCGATCACCTACTTTGACAATCATGTTCTCGCTGTGACCATAGCGGGTATAAATGATTTTGCCATTCGAGGCTAAGGGGTCATGCTTGATAACAATGACATTGCCCCATGTCGGCAAGCGGCTGGCAAATTTGACAACCCCGCTGGCTGCTGCATAAATGGGCGTATGAGCGTCTGCATCCCGCGCCAAATTGAGATCAGCCCCCGTATGATAAGCTTCACTAGGTGTGCCTACAAAATACAGCCGCGCGAATGGACTCGCGTCCAACCATGCACCGGGCCACACCTGCGCAGACCGACGTTCAGCTAATGTGCCAATGGGGGCATCAAAACCATCTGCTAGGATCACGCCGGGTGTTGTGCTGCCACCGCCGGGTGTCGGCGTGGAGTTAAGAATTTGGCGGAAGCGCAGAGCATCAAAGTTGATTTCTTTACCAGTTTCGCCAGTAAGGTCATTCAGAAACACTGTTCCCGCGCCAGCAGTGGCTTTGTCCAGTTCATAAACGCCTAATGTCACCCACTCATTGCTGTGTCGTGACTGATCGACCGTAACAAGGATTTCGCCCGATGCGCCCTTAACACTGTTGATTTTGAAACGCGCATTTTGCGAGTCCGAGTGACGACCCGGTACAAATACAGCAATTTCATATTTGCCAGAAGCCGTGATGGCAGGTGCCCAACGTGCCCATACTTTGCTCGTTTGCGGTTCACTGGCCTTATAATACGACGGCCATCCCCACGTATTCTGGAATTGCTGAAATTCATTTTTGTTCGTATAGGTTCCACTGGCAAAACCCGCGTCTCCGGGTCGGACGACCAATTCCTGCCCAATCAAATCCGGAAGGGGCGAAGGAGTCGGGGCAGGGGAGCCGGGAGTAATCGGCTGGTTGATGGCTTTGTACCCGGCGGGTGTAATGGTGCCCAGCCGCCACCAGCTTAAGCCTTTTGCGCCATGCCGCTTGGTTGCCAGTGTGATCGCTGTATTCATATCAGTTGGTTCAGCATCAGCATCCAGAACCGGAATGATAGGTTTTCCGTAACTGCCCCAGTTGTTATACGTTTCTTGCAGGACATCTTCTGGCGTGCGGCGAAAGGTTGCCCAATAGTCCTGCGGATGAACGCTGTTGACAAACGGGAACCATTCCTGCGGCGCAATTGAGTCGTAATGGGCTTTGCGTGGATCTACCGAAAGGCCAATGTGAAACGAACCGGGCAGTGCGCGGCGGATGCGGGTCATATAAGGCCGCACACCACTTGCGCCGCCCTGCCAGAATCCATCGTAGGGTTCTACATCCAGGATCAGCGATTTCACGCCCGGACGCTGACAGGCCGCAATGATGATATTGGTTTCGCCCTCAACATGGCTTCCTTTTGGAACGCACCAGGCATGGAACTCAATGCCATAACGTGCCAGCGTATTGACCCAATTATCAATACTGGCTGGACCGTCAATGGCTAAGGCTCGCTTAGTATCCCAATAACCTTGCCACTGCGCTCCAGTTGTAGCAGTTGCATCACATATCTTCACCCAGAGTTGATTTACATAGGGGGCAACGGCCTTGATATTGCGGGCAACATCCTCAATCGTGCTTTCCGATAACGAATCGCCTTTCCAGTGCCACAACGCGATTTTGCCATCGTAAGGCGTAGCCGACTGTGCGCTGGATGGCGCAGGTACGGCAATATTTTCGAACGAAATGACGGATGTGGAAACCCACCCTGCGACGGTTCCCTGTTCAATCCATGTCCAGCCACTAGAGGTATGGGAACCTTGATAATAAGTCAAAACAGTATTGTTGCGAATGTCGCCGATGTCACGGTAATTCGTGCCGGGGCCATTTCGCAGGTTGATGTATGGAGATTGTGTTCGCGCGATTGCAGATTGCCCAGTACCTGCCGTAGTAGGCTTGGCGACTGGGGCTGGGAAGGTACTCATGCGTAGACCTCCAAATGGGTTTACGAAACAAACGAATATTAAACCAAATCAATATGCATAGTAGACCATTTTGGGATTCTAAGCAAAGCGGGATGATGCAGCGGCTATTCCTTTTGCAGATTTCCTTACCGACGAAGCGGGGCAGATTTATCGCGCAGGTTTGTTATTGGGGCCAGAACCTTGCCATCCAGCCGGATATAAGGCGATGTCCAATGCCATCCAGAATTGGCGTGCATCGGCATCGGCAATTCGGATCCCCCAGGGCTGGTCACCAACCCAACCAACGACTTCATAACCCCCATCATCCAGTTCATCAACAGTCATATGCGTCGTGATTGTCGGCATATCCGAACTGCGGAGCGGAGCGGTTGTGACCAGCGCGGAAACCATCGCCGACTTTTCCGGGAATAAAAATCCTGTTAGGTGGAACCACAGCATCTGGGCGGCTCGTTGGGTAAGCACACGAGTCCAACGGGTATCATCGGTATTCGTGCCTCCAACAATGATTCCATCCCCACTTGCCTTACGACTGACAAACAAATGGGATGAAAAGCTATAATCCTGGTCGGTTTTATCAGTCATGGATTCCTTCCCTTACGTTACGCGAAATCACTTCTGGACGAATATTCGCCCGTTTCCAGGAATAACATCGCCAATTATGCTGGCGATTTCGCCGGTGCTAACGAGTGCTGATAACATTTCCTCCGCTCTCGCTGCCGGAACCGCCATTAACAGCCCACCGGAGGTTTGGGGGTCGTAAAGCAAACCTTGCTCGGCTTCCGAAATAGTCTCGTCAAACTGCACCCACTGCTGGAAATATTCCTCATTTCGCCGCATACCACCAGGGAAAATTTCCTGTTCAGCGTATTGATGCGCACCAGTCAGCCAATGGATACTCTTTAGCATAATACGAAAGTCAACTCCTGCAAGGTGCGCCATCTCGTGACCATGTCCCAATAAACCGTATCCCGTTATGTCAGTCATGCCATGTACATTGAACTGCTTTGCTAATCTTGAACTATCCCGGTTGAGACGGCTCATGCTGGCCACTGCGGCTTCGATATGCTCCGCCTGGGCGATACGGTTTTTAAGGGCTGTTGTGATGACCCCAACCCCTAATGCCTTAGTCAGGACGAGCCGATCACCCCCCTGCGCGCCGCCCTTCATGATAATCTGATCCGGGTGTACCAGGCCGCTTACAGCCAGGCCATATTTGGGTTCCTTATCTGTTACGGTATGCCCACCTGCGATAACTGCTCCGGCTTCTTTTACCTTGTCCGCGCCACCGCGTAGGATGTCGCTCAGGATTGCCATATCCAGCCCATCTGGAAACGCTGCCAGATTAATAGCCATCAGCGGCTCACCGCCCATCGCATAAACATCGCTCAGCGCATTGGCAGCCGCAATCGCTCCGAACGAATAGGGATCGTCTACAACAGGCGGAAAGAAATCCACTGTTGAGATAATCGCCCGTTCCGAATCGAGACGATAAACTGCTGCATCATCGGGCGCTTCAAGTCCGACGAGCAGGGCAGGGTAATTTTGAGCTGGAAACAATCCATTCAACGGCTGCAACACGTGCGCCAAATCTCGAGGACCGAGTTTCGACGCTCAACCGGCGCAGGCAGCGAAGGATGTCAATCGAATCGCTTGTTCTTCCATGATTGATAAACTTTAATCCAAACAATACGTTATTACTGAGTATAGGATTTCCGTCTCTCAGTTGCAACTCTCATGCGACATTTCGTAACAATTACCTGACAAACCTCGCCTCTTTTTCGACCTTGCGGGACGCGCCGCTGTCCGATATACTTGCTCCCGTACTGCAATAAACGGGGCGTGGCGCAGTCTGGTAGCGCGCTTGCATGGGGTGCAAGAGGTCGTGGGTTCGAGTCCCGCCGCCCCGATTTGATATGCAAATAACAAACAAAGAAAGACCCTTCCAGATTTGGCACTTTGTCCAATGGAAGGGTTTTTTTTGTTTGTTAGACATGTTATAGTTGCTCACGGCACATCTGCCGAAGCTCTTTTGAACCTTTCAGAACGTTTAGAGGTATTACGTATTGGGAGTCTTTAAACCAGTCTGAGAAGTTCAACGACTCCTCCCAAGTGTGTTTTGGGAAGTCAAAAGTTTGTATCCGTATTTTTAAGGAGTAAAGCATGAAGCATTTGACTCGTTATTTAGTTCTAGGGGTTGCAGTCGCGATGCTCGTCGCACTGATTGTCCCCGTCTTTGCCCAGGATGTTGAACCTGGCAAGGGTGGAATCATCATCGAAGGCAACTTTGGTGGCGACCCAGCAAGTATGAATCCAATTATTGGTAGCTCGACCACTGATGCTCGTGTAACAGGTTTCCTGTTTCCCGCATTCATTGGTGTTGACCCGGCGACAGCCCTGTTCCGTCAGAATGACCCGGCTGCTATTGTAACCACCTGGGACATTTCGGATGATGGTTTGGTTTATACCTTCCACATGCGGGATGACTGGAAGTGGAGTGATGGCACCCCGGTTACTTCGGCTGATGTGCTATACAGTTGGAATGCCACTGTTGCTGGCGGCAATGGTGTGGTGGACACCCCACTGGTGTACCTGCTCGACATTATCGACAAGGTGGAAGCTCCGGATGACCACACGGTCGTTATCACCTTCAAGAATGCCGATTGCACCGCTCTGGGTAGCTCTAACCTTCCCGTTGTTCCGTCGCACGTTCTGCCTGCGGACTTCGCCGAGCTCAATGATGCTGACTTCAACCTGAACCCGACCGTGACCTCCGGTGTGTTCAATTTCTCCCAATTTGTCCCTGGTGAGCGCGTCAGCATGGTTGCCAATCAGGATTATCCTGGCGCAATCAATGGTGTCGTTCTGCCCGAAGGATGGGTCTACAAGGTTGTTGCTGATCAGACCGTTCTGACCGAGCAGTTCCTGGCTGGCGAGACTAACGTGATTGATGGCCCGCCCGTGAACCGTCGCTCTGACCTGCGTGCTGATGCCAACACAAATATCTACTCATTCCCCGGGAATGCCTGGGACTATCTGGCACTGAATTACGCTGATCCGACCAATCCGCAGAATGCTGTGGATGATAAGGGCAACCCGATTGACCAGGGACATCACCCACTGTTCGGTGATCCGAAGGTTCGTCAGGCTATCTCGCTGGCGATCAATGTGGATGACATCATCCAGGGCGCTGTCTTTGGTGAAGGCGACCGCATGGCTTCGACCATGATCCCCGCTTCATGGGCTTACGACAAGACTCTTGCCCCCATTCCGTTTGATCCTGCCCAAGCTGCCAAGTTACTTGACGAAGCAGGCTGGATTGACGATGACAATGACCCGACTACCCCGCGCGTTGCTAAGGGTGCAATGTACGCACCTGACGGCACCAAGGCCGCTTTCGTCCTCTACACTAACGAAGGCAACAGCCGCCGTGGCGCGATTGGTACCATCGTTCAGGATCAACTGAAGCAAGTCGGTATCGCCGTTGACTTCCAGGCCATTGATTTCAACACCCTGTTGGACATTATGGGCGGCGAAACGTTTGATGCATTCATCCTCGGCTGGCGTAATGGCTATCCTGATGATCCCGATCAGACTCAATTGTTCTCCACCAGTGGAGACATCGTCGGCAGTGGCAGCAACAATGTTTCTTATAGCAATCCGGAACTCGATGCACTGATGGAGAAGGCTCGTGCCCTCCCCGGTTGCGACCCTGCTGAACGTGCCAAAATCTACGCACAGATTCAGGCAATCACTCAGAAAGACTTGCCCTACATTCCCCTGTACTCAATTGCAGGTATGTATGCGGCTCGTACCAGCGTCAATGGTTTCTCACCCTATCCCAGCCAAATGTACTGGAATGTGGAAACCTGGTCACTTGCTACCCCCTAATCGTGTGGAAGCCGGTTTCTTAAGGTAAATGCTAGGGGCAGGGTTCACCTTGCCCCTACTTTCTCCAATCATTGTACGGTGGGTGGAATTCATAGGTTGTGCCGACAGGCGCGCACATGAGATGTTGTTAAAGGGTTAAAATGGTTAAGTACACCTTACGCCGCCTGATTCAGGCGATCCCAACCTTTTTTGGTATAACGGTGCTTTCATTTTTGTTGATGTCTTTAGCGCCCGGTGGGCCTGTTAAGGCGTTGACATTTGGGCCGAAAACAAAGCCCGAACAGATCGAACGTGTCTCCAGACAGCTTGGGCTTAATGACCCACTGCCTATCCAATATTTGCGTTGGCTTTTGGGTGACGATTGGATGCGTTGGGATACTGACGGCGATGGTAAGGCTGATCATGCTTTTTTGCTGCCCTTGGAAGTCGATGGTGAAGTTGAACCCCCTGGGACAAACAAAGGCTTTTTACGCGGTGATTTGGGGCGTTCTTATTTTGAGCGGCGACCAGTCGTAGATGTTATCAAAGAACGTATCCCCGCGACACTCGAATTGGGATTTTCAGCATTATTTTTCGGTATTATGCTGGGTGTACCCATTGGAATTGTGGCAGCGGTACGGCGTGGTGGTAAATTTGATAATATCACCCGTGTCATAGCAGTTGTATTTAACGCTGTCCCGGTTTTCTGGTTGGGATTAATACTCATTCTGATTTTTGGCTCATGGTTGAAAATTTTGCCGATGGGCGGGAGAGGGCCTGTTCAGCTAACAGGTGGCTATCCGCCCATTTATGAACGGCTTGAATATCTCATCTTGCCAACTTTTGTCCTGGCTACCGGTGGTATAGCTGTTTTCTCTCGGTATATGCGGGCTTCCATGCTGGATGTCATTAACCAGGATTATATTCGAACTGCCAAAGCAAAGGGACTTTCGGGTCGCCAGGTTTGGTTTACGCATGGCGCGCGCAATGCATTAATCCCCATTGCGACATTTCTTGGCCCCGCTATGGCAGGTTTGCTGGGTGGCGCACCCATTACCGAGACTATTTTTTCATGGCCTGGATTGGGGCGTGTTGGTGTTGCCTCAGTAGTGCAGCAGGATTACCCGGTTGTTATGGCTGTGGTGATTATCTCATCCATTGCCACGGTAATTGGATTTCTCTTGTCCGATATTCTGTATGCGTTAATTGATCCACGCATCCGGTTCTCGTAAGTTAAGGAATAGATTGCGATGGCAGCACAAACAAAAGATGCATCGGTTGTCAAACTCAAAGTTAAGAATGATGTGGAAGTCGGTGAATCCTTAACAACACTGGCATTACGCCGTCTCCGCCGCGATAAACTGACTCTTATCGCCATAACGGTCGTTATCATCATGGCGTTTCTGGCGATTTTTGCCTCCTTTATCGAGAAAAATGTTCTCCAGGTTGATTATACTAGAACAAGTGTAACCGATGCTTTTGAACAGCCGGGAACGCCCGGACATATCCTCGGCACCGACGATTTGGGACGCGACCATCTTGCTCGCCTCCTGTATGCTGGACAGATATCGCTGGGTATCGCGTTTTTCGCGGCGATTTTGTCCCTGGCTATTGGCATCAGCCTCGGTGTCATCACTGGATATTATGGTGGTGTAGTCGATGATCTCACGAATTGGGTTATTACGACCCTCACATCTGTTCCGACTTTGTTCTTGCTTCTCATTGTTTCAGCGGTTATTTTGACTAACCCCACCCTCCAGAATTCCTTTTTGAAAGGGCCTTTTGCTCTGGTGCTAATTCTGGGGTTGCTGGGCTGGACAGGAACCACCCGTCTGGTACGTGGGGAGACATTGTCACTGCGCGAACGCGAATATATCATTAGTGCGCGCGCAATTGGCGCATCACCATTTCAGGTTATGTTTGTTCACATTCTCCCAAATTTGCTCTCGATAGTGGTGATTACGCTGGCACTGGATATTGGTGGCTTGATATTAACCGAATCAGCCCTGAGTTTCCTTGGCCTTGGCGTACAGGCACCCTTTGCCAGTTGGGGCAATATGTTGACTAATGCCCAGACTTACTTCAACAAGGGCGTATATCTTGTTATTGCTCCAGGTCTCTTGATTGTGATTACAGTTTTATGCCTCTATGTCATTGGCGATGGCATTCGTGATGCTTTTGATCCAACAACGGTAGACAAGTAGACCTTTGTCCGGGATAGCTGCTTCAATCTACGAGGGCGCATTTTTTTAAAACGCGCCCTCGTTTTCATTTAAGGTGTTGTGGTCAGTTGTAATACCTGGTTGGCAATTTGCGTGTTCAGTCGTTGGATGAGTTCGTTTTGTGAGACAGTGATCTGATCGAGCCGTGTATTGATATCTGCGATGGTACTGGAAACATCCGATACAGTCCCATTGACGAATTGCTGCAAAGCGGTGACCGCCTGATTCATTGCATCACTTAATGCAAGTTCGAGATCAGTAGCGCAGTCCGGCGTGCTAACCACATAGGCTGTATCACGCAGCGCAAGTAATGCGACAGTAGGCTGATAAGCTTCGCTCCGGTCTTTCCCTGCCGCTTCATTCATTGTCGTCTGGAAATCGGAGACCAGACCAGTGGTAATCTGCAACCAGTTTTCCAAATCCTTTGAATTATTGCAGTTTCCGCTGAAATTCAAGCTCGGCGGCGCATTTAAGGTCAGGGCAGGCGGTGGTGTAGTCGATACGTCCGATATCGCACAAGCCGCCAACAAAAACGGCAGAATTACCACACACTTTTTCACTACCGAGATGATGTAGCTCATAATGACTCGCTATCCCCCATTTTCATTGACCTGTAAAACATTAGCATATGTACACGAGTTATAGCTGCTGCCCAGAATGACCTCATAATCGGCTGTACGGTTAGGGTCTGGTTCTACGTGAATATTTTCCGAAGTGATATTGAGTATCTTGGCAATTTCGTTGACTTTACTACCTTTGGTTTGTCCGGTACGATCAATCAAAATCGTATCAGTGTAGTCAGTATTATCGGCTGCCCCGGCTGCTATGGCTGTGAGACCGCTCCAGCCCAATCGATCGGCGGCAACGCGATCCCAATTTGCGTTGCTTGTGCCGTTAAGAACCTCAATTTGCGGGCCTTGAACCACAACCTGGCTCTCCGTCGGGGGCTGATAGAAATCCTGTAGTACCTCAAGGATGTGGTCATAGTTCGGCAGTTGAACATTTGAACCATCGGGTGGTGTCCAGGGCGTTGTGTAATACGGTTTTGGAAGCGTGAAATGATCGACTCGATCTGGATTGAGATTCAGCGCAAAGGGCAGCAGACCCACCATATCTTCGAAACTCAAATCAGTTTTGACAACCTCAGTGAGCTGTGACCAGAGCTGCGGAAGCTGCGTAATCTGACCACCACTCCGCGCAGCACGCCAGATTGCGCGGAGAATTTGCTGCTGACGGCGACCCCGGTCAAAATCATCACTATTATGGCGTGAGCGCGCATACCACAGCGCCCCGCCGCCTTCCAAATGATATGCCCCGACAGGTAGAATGTAGCGCCCATTATCGTCCGGCCCAATCGCTTCCGGCGGTGGGGGAGCGTCAATCAGTTCCTGATCCTGAATAGCGCAGTCAACCGTGACATCAACACCGCCCAGAGCGTTAATAATTTGCTTGAAGCCACTCAGATTGATCAGCACATAGTAATGCACATTGATGCCCAGATTGTAAAAAATAGTCTGGCGCATCAGACCGAAGCCGCCGTCTGTCCAGCCGACCTGTTCCCCATGTGTATAGGCCAGGTTGATGCGTTGCATCGTCCAGCCAGGGATGTAAACATATAAATCGCGTGGCAGACTCAGCATCGAGACTGTACCTGTCGTGCGGTTGAGCGATACGATAATCATGGTGTCTGTTCGTGTGATGTTGTCCCCGGTGATTTCATCATCACCACCCATTAGCAGGATATTGACCAGATCGTAGCCATGACGGTCAACCGTTGGAACCTGTGTGGGGATAGCTGTAGGGGCGGCAGCATTAGCATTTGCTTCACTCGGAAACAGCAGCGTTGGCAGCGGACGCGGGGTCTCACTCGCGAGCGGCAATGTTGCTGTTGGCGCTTCAGTATTGGTTGGCAGTGGCGTTGGCGACAGTGTGGCGGTAAATGTCGCAGTGTTGGTTGGCAGTTCTGTGTTGAGCGCTGGAATTGTCACAGGCAGCGGACGTGGCGTATTGGTGGCGAATGCCTGCGCCACAACAACTGGTGTATCCGTTTCCGTTGATGGAATCGGGGAAGCAGTATTGGTTGGAGTATCCGTTGCGGTATTGGTGGGTGTGTCAGTCAGTGTAGTCGTTGCGCTCGGCGTTGTTGTCGCGGTATTAGTTGGAGTGTGCGTAAGTGTTGCTGTATTCGAGGCTGTTGCAGTGGCGCTTGGGGTAGGGGTGTAAGTAAACAGAGTGGGCAGAATTGCTGCCAGTGTGACCGAATACACATCACCGCGTTGACCAGCTTCAATCTGCTCATTCACACGCCGCGCGATAGCCTGGACTGTATTGTAACCGAATCCGGCAATAGCAGCGACCATAACCAGCATAACTAAAGCTGGAATCATACGAAAGAAGATAAACCGGAAAAACCGGCGAAAGCGAGATGGTTTTACAGACATTTATGTTCCCTGAGGATGTTGTTCAGAACCGGGCAAGTTTAGCGCATAACTGCATCCTGCGCGACCTAGCGTTGGAATATCACCGGAATAGCGCAGGCTGGCGCTAATGTGTTGTCCTTGTTGACAACGGTCAGCTTAATCCAGTAAATGCCGGGACTGAAGATGCTCGTGTCAATACTTCCCAGTTCGTTTTGAATGACCACTGTCTCATAGCGGTTGTAGAGCGTATAAAATTGAGAGAAATCGGGTCGTGTCTCGATCTTGTAATAGAGCAGATTTGGGTTGTAAGCTGTGCCGATCAGGGTAATGATCCCTTTAACCTTTTGCCCGGCAGCCAAATTACTAATCTGCACTCCTGAATCAGTGCATCCTTCAACTTCGGGGTCATCGCTAGTTGGTGTTGAAGCCATTGGCGGCTGCGGTGTCGAACTGGCTGGGATAACGGTATGTGTGGGGCGCGCAG
The DNA here is from genome assembly GCA_044226645.1 of Aggregatilineales bacterium. Lineage (GTDB taxonomy): Bacteria > Chloroflexota > Anaerolineae > Aggregatilineales > Phototrophicaceae > CFX2. The sequence goes on along the minus strand of JBGAGR010000104.1, from coordinate 7,202 downwards.
TACTGCTGGGCTGAATTGAACTGGCAGTAAATGTCGCGGAAGGTCGAGGTGTATTGGTTGGCGGTTCTGGGGTGACAGAGGGATGGATTGTGGGAGTAAATGTTGATGTCGGCGGGACTGGACTTGACGTTTTTGTAGCCGATGGTTTTGGCGTGTTGCTCGCTGCTATTTGAGCGGCTGCCGTTTCTGTCGGTATATCCGTTGGCACAATTGTTGTGGCTATCGCTGGCTGTTGAGTTGCCCGTTTCGTAGGCGAAGCTGTATCTATCTCTGTTACTACAGCCTTTGTAGACGAAGGCGTTTGACTCGATTTTGTAACGTGCTGGGATGTTTCTGCTGACTTAGTGATAGGAATCGCTGTTGATGTATCCTCAGGTTCAGGGGAATTTGTCGCTGGAACATCTGTCGGAGCCGCCGTTGGCTCTGTGGCGGTTGCTGTATCCTCATTTTGCGGCGCAGATGGAACGATGGTCTCCACAGCGGTATTAGCAGCGATGCTTGTTCCCGTGAAAACTGTTGGTGTGGCAGCGTTTTCGGCATTGCGCGACAGTGAAAGGATAATCGCAAAGACGATTGCGACAGCCAGCATCCCAATGGCAGCGATGGCAACAATGATTTCGTTTCCGAGGTCCCGGCGCATCAATTGTCCTTTAGCTCAGGTTTCATGTGTGTTTCAATAGGCAGCGCAAAATGGAAAATACTACCGATGCCCTCGCGCGATTCCAGCCATAAACCACCACCATGTCTTTCTGCCAGCGTTTTGGCTATCGAAAGACCGACTCCGGTATCGCCCAGGCCCTGTACCAGTGGATGATCGGCCTTGTACTTACGGGCGAATACACGTGAAATGTCTTCTTGTGCAATTCCCCCACCGCGATCTTCCACCGAAACCAACAGACAATCCAGTGGATTGGTGAGATTGTCGTTTTCTGAAAGCTGTACAGGTTGACGATGCGCAGTCACCGATACTGGGCTGTTGGGTGGCGATGCCAAATAGGCATTCATCAGAAGCTGCTGCAAGATTTCACCGATAGCATCCCGATCTACCCGTATGCGCGGCACATCGTTATCCAGATTCAGGTGAACGGTTAGCCCTTTTTCCCGGAATTGATAAGTTGAATTACTAATCGCGTCTTCTACCAGACCGATTACATCGATGGGTTCTGGCATCAAGTGAAAACGCTCCTGATCCATCGCGCTGAAGCGGGTCAGGTCATCCAACATGAACGTCAGCCGTGTGACATTCGATGCCACCCGTTGCAGGAATTTATGCTGCATTTCGCCCAGAATTCCCGCTGCTTCGTCCAGCAGCAGATCAATATAACCCACGACAGAGGTCAATGGCGTGCGAAGTTCCTGAATCATCCCCAACAGCACTTCCGGTTCGTATGAAGGCAGCGCGGTGTCGCCATTATCCGGTGGCATAGCGTTAGTACGTACCTTAAGCATGTCAATTTGATTTTGTGCCGCTGCCAGCAGCATTTGTGTCTCATTCAACTCGCGCTCTAACTGATTTCGTTCCTGTGACACCGACTCAATCATACGTGTCAACGAACCGACACCATCCTCACCGACCTGCTGAATACGTTCGCGGTTGCCTTCAGTCCGGGCTAACAGCATATCACGCTCTGTTTCGAGCGCTTGCTTTTCCGCCAGAAGGCTGTTTTGTCGGTTGGTGAGGTCGCTTCGTTCGCCTGCTAATTGCTGAATCTGGGCACGCAGTTTGGCTTGTTCCTGATGCGCTTCAGCCAGTTCAATCTGATAGCCTGATGTTTCGGCTAACAGGCGGGCGCGGTGCTGTTTGATCGCGTCCTGCTTGGCAACCGCATCATCACGTTCGGAACGCATCTGGTCACGTTGTTTGGCAAGCGCTTCACGGTCTGCCGCCAGATGGCTGATTTCATTTTCAAGGGATTGAATACGGGCTTCGCGTTCTTTCTCCTGCTGAATAGCCGCTTCAAATTGAGCGCGTTCATTCAGCAGTGCAGTTTTTTCCAGCGACAGTGTGTCGATCTTCGATTGAAGCGCGTTTCGCTGTTCTGTAACCTGCACGAGCAGTTGACTCAGACCAGCCGTTCCACCTTCAATCCCCAGAGAATTAAGCTGCGTGTTGATATCCGCCAATTTGCCGCTCAATTGGTTGCGTTCTGCTTCCAACCGCGCTTTCTCCACACTCATGCTCTCTGCCATATCCTGAGCGCTCGAGGTGGTTGACTGCTGGATGCTGCGCATCTCATTGAGTTGAAGTTCCAGATTCCCACGCTCTGAAATCAACTCATCTTTTTCGCGGCGCAGTGCCTCAATCATGGTATTGAGCATAGCGGTGTTGCTGGTGGCTGTTGCCCCTGCAAGTGCCGTTTCTGCCTCTTGCAGCCGTGAGGCTAGTTTTTCACGCTCATCCCGCAGTTTTTGTTGTTCTTCGGTTAGCGTCAGGATACGCTGCGATACCGATAAGCCTTCTTCCGTGTCCCCGATGTCCGACACGACACGGCTTCGCTCGTAGTCCAGTTCGATTTTCAGTTGTGTGACCTGCTTACTCAGTTCGGTCACTTGTTCGCGCGATTCCTGGAGGCTGGATTGTAGTTCCTGACGCGCAGCCACCAGCGTATTTTCAGGAATATCACCTATCGATACCCCTTGAACCATTGCCTGAATGGCGCGTTCTTCAGCTTTCAACCGCGCATCGCGTGCGGCATAGCTCAGGGAAAGCAAATTACCCGCGATAATCCCGATGCCTTTAAGTAATTCGCGCTCATCCTCTTCCAGTTCGCGCTTGCTGTAGGGCATCCCGACCATCAGGATTCCCGTCAGATCTTTACCACTCATCAGCGGTTGGAAGTACGCTGGGCCAACCTGATTAATATCGAGGCGGTTATACAGGTCGCGCAGTTCATCACCATTTCGATCTGGATACAGCGGACGCTGCAAACGTCGCTCAATCGCATTGACCAGCGTGGGCTGATCTTCCAGATTTAGAGCAATGCCCGTGATGCGGTGCTTGGTAGAACTATCAAACGCTGCCGAAATATCGGCATAATTTGCATCCTGTAGAGTTAAAACTGCTCCAATATCGGCTTTCAAAACTTCAAGCCCGGAAGTGACAATCCGTTCCGGTATATTGCCCGGGGTGGCATCTTCCAGAATCAGCCCCAGTGTTTTCAGGAGTTGGATTGAATCACGCTGAATGGGTGAGACGACTGGCGCGCTGCTCGAGGGTGGTAAAATAGTCGCTGGGTTAGGGGCAGCGATTTCCTGCGGCGCGGATGGCTGTGCCGGAATTTCTTGTTCAACGGGTACATAGATGGGTTGAGATGCCGGTTGTGCAATGAGTTCGCCCTGTAAGTGGCTGATGACCATGCGGTAAACGATGGCCGGGAGGATTGGGAAGGCCGCCAGAAACGCGAGTCGGATTGCGCCAGCTTCATTTCCCAGAATATTCAGTTGGCCTATCTGCAAGAGTGTAACGATGTGTCCTGTCAGCAGGACGACAAAATACACCAGTTTGAGTGGGGCATCTGTCGTAAGCCGGAATGTCATCAGCGTTAGCAGAAAGCCCAGAATGCAAAATGCGCCGGAGATGAATGTCCAGGCTACACCCATTGTTGTCAGGTTGAAGTTGATTCGATTGGGTGTGTTGAGCCACTCGACCCCGGTCAGGATATATCCGCTAATGACCAGCATCATGAATATGAGCAGAATGACATTGGGAAGTCTGCCCCAGTGTTGATGATCCGCCGTGAGGAATGCCCAGCTTGTTAGGAGAATAATCATCACCTGCGCGGCACGTTCCAGCGGCGGCAGAATATCAGAAATATCCTGATTGCTCACCAGCGTATACAACGCGCCCAGCATGAGAAGCACCCATGTCAGCACAATCCCCAGAAAGGCCAGCGTGTAGCGGCTTGAATCGCGGTATTCAGGCCGTCGTAGTCGTTCGCTTAATGCGATGAAGAGTCCGGCCTGACTGACGACAATCACTGCCAGAAAATAGATCACATCGCCGGGGGAACGAACGAACAAATTCAGAAAATCCAGAGGCGTTTGAGACAAGTTTCAGTCCTCGTGGAAAAGTTTGTCTGCTAATGATGAGATTAAGTATAGCATAAGACAAAAACTCCGCGCCTCTTGAGTGTTTCGTTAGCTAAACCTAATAGGAACATCATCGATTGTTGACTGTGAGTACGGCTTTCGTTACACTGACAGCGTAAGCGCCATAAAAAGATAGAGGAAATCGGTATTGAGTGATTTTGTATGCGTCGTCTAGCCAACTTTTTCCAAAAAGCGCCCTGGTTAATTGCGATCGCGCGGATTTTTTGGCGCATAACACAACCTAAGTTCTCGGCTGGCGCGGTGGGCGTTGTATTCAACGAAGAGGGTCATGTACTGCTGGTTGAGCATGTTTTCCACCCCTACGTTCCCTGGGGTTTGCCCGGTGGCTGGATTGATCGTAATGAGAACCCCGATGAGACTGTCCGCCGCGAACTACAGGAAGAACTAAATCTTGCCGTTGAAGTAGGATCACCGCTCTTGGTTGAAATTGCCTATGGCAATCATGTGGACTTAGCCTATCTCTGCATTAAGATTGGAAATGTGGGTGCATTGAGCCGTGAACTGCTTGACTATGCCTGGTGCGATCCGGCGCAGTTGCCCCGATTACAATCTTTCCACTATCGCGCTATTCAATCCGCCTTAAAGTTGAATCAGACAGTTGAACTATGAGTGTAACTGGATTAGGTACCAAACGCAGCCGCCGAAGTTTGCCGGTTGTGCAGTTAGTTTCCGTTCTGTTTATCTTGGTAGCTATCGGGCTGTTTATATTCAATCTGGTGCGTTTCAGCCAGCAGCAGGAAAGCCTGCCCGCTGATGTTTCAGCAGGTGGTGTAAATGTGGGTGGCTTGCTCTCCCGTGAAGCCTTAACACGGCTGGAAACGGCCTATCGCCAGCCAGTTATTCTATATTACGGGAATAGTCCGATTCTGTTAGACCCTGGAAGCGTCGGTTTTCGCATGAGCAGCGAATCCATGTTGGCCTCAGCCGGGGCATCCCGTGAGTTGTCGGGAGGCTTCTGGTCGCGTTTTGTCGACTATCTTCTGGGGCGGCAGGCTGTCAATCTAGTTGATATTCCCCTCGCGGCGGAATTTCAGCAGAACTTACTGGAGCAATATTTGCGTGACATCAGTGCCCGCTATGATCGTAATTCCGGCGAAGCCAATTATGATCTGCAAACGCTGACTCTCCGCTCTGGCTCGGAAGGTTATCGTCTCGATCTTCAGGCAGCTATTCCACTGGTTTCGCAAGCACTGGAAAGTCCGACCAATCGCACCGTTCAATTGCCAGTCATCAGTGCCAGCGCCAATGTCGGCAACATCGCCACCCTCCAAAAGCTGATCGAAGATTATCTCGACACCGAAGGCTTTGTTTACGACGGGCAAACCACCGTTGCATCGGTTTTTATTGTCGATCTGAAAACGGGCGAAGAAGTGAATATCCTCGGTGACGTTGCTTTTTCTGCCGCCAGCACCATCAAAGTGCCCATTCTCATCGACTATTTCCGTCACCTCTGGAATCCCGTCCCACAGGATGAAGCCTGGTTGATGGCGAACTCGCTTCTATGCAGTAATAACTCCTCATCCAACTTACTGATGAAGATCATCGGCGAACGTCTCCCGTTGGAACAGCAGTCCACCAATACCCCTGTGACCAGTTTTGGCGATGCGACCTTCGACGGCATCGCTGATGTGAGTAAGACAGCCGAATATCTGGGCGCGCGTAATACCTACATCAATGCTCCTCTCTATCTGGGCGTGGAAGGGCAGCAGTTAGGTTCGATTCCAGCGCCAAAAACTGACCCGAACCCGAACTACAATACCGAAGCGGATCCGTACAATCAGACGACCGCTGAAGATATGGGCACGCTCTTTAACATGATTTACGACTGTGCCAATTATGGCTCTGGATTAATCGCTGCCTATCCTGATGGTGAATACACCCAGACTGAATGTAAGCAGATGTTGGAACTGATGAGCGCCAACGATTTGCTGCGTTTGTTGCAGGGTGGCATTCCGGCTGGAACACGTATCTCGCATAAAAATGGTTGGGTCAGCGATGTCAGCGGCGACACGGGCATCGTCTTCCCGCCCAATGGTCGCGATTATGTGATTTCGGTCTATCTGTGGCAGAAGACTGATTTTCAGGATTACACCAAACTGTGGCCGCTCATTGAAGGTATTTCGCGTGCCGCCTGGAATTACTTCAGCCCCGAAAATCCACTCATTGCGCCGCGTACCGATTTGCCCCCAACGGCACAGGAATGTCAGGGTAACTTTTTACCGCCTGAAGGTCAGATTGATTTGAACAACATCAATGGGTGGCGCGCACAGCAAAATGCTGCGCCAGCGGGGTCATAAGGTCTTTACGGGGCGCGTTTCACCATCACCAGTCGGTTGCGTCCTTCATAGTAATAAGAAACCTGATCCATGACTTTTTTGATGAAGTAGATTCCCCATCCGCCCGAACTGCGTTCTTCCAGTCCGGCAGTTGGGTCAGGGTCGGGGCGGGTGAGTGGATTATAAGCAGGGCTGTCATCCATCACCATGATGGTGAAACGGGAGGCTTCGATCCGGCAGATAATATCGAGGACACCATACAGACCATTAAACTGATAACCGTGTTGGACAATATTAGTGCAGGCCTCATCAATCGCAAGTTGACAATGATAGATCGCCTGTTCATTCAGGCCGGCTTCCATCGCCATCTGGGTAACAAAATCAACCGCCTGTGCGACTTGCTCGAGAGCACTTTCTATTGTGATACGGCTTTCCTGAGTCATGAACGCCACCGTTGCTCTTTCTTCGCCGGTAGTGGCGTTTAAAAACTACCGACAGCCTCGACCTGGGTACCAAATATCTGGAATATGGTGTCCAACCCGGCCATTTCGAGCACTTCGCGTACGCGCGATGATGGCTGTGCCAGACGCAGATCGCCTGTGCTGCTGCGAACCTTTTTTAATGCGGAAACGATTTCCCGCAGACCGGCGCTGCTCATATAGTCAACGTTGGCAAGGTCTAGAACCATATGGGTATGACCTGTATTTATTTCAGTCGAAAGTGCCTCACCAAGCTGGTTAGCGTTCATGCTGTCGATGCGCCCACTGACTTCAACAAGGGCTATCTGTTCACGCATGGATACATTGATGTTCATCA
>JBGAGR010000103.1:0-23831 GCA_044226645.1 Aggregatilineales bacterium | reverse complement strand
ATGCTGCCGTGATCGATCCACCGGGCGACGGACTGAGCACCGATGCCATTGATGGACTGGCGGCGCAGAACATTCCGCGTCTGGTTTATGTCAGCAGCGACCCGGCGACATTGGCGCGGGACGGCAAACGGCTGGCGGCGAACGGTTATCATCTGCGTTATGTGCAGCCGATTGACTGCAATCCACAAACCTATTTTATCGATTCGGTGGCGCTGTTTGAACGCTGATTCATTACGAATTGTTACCTGATAATCAGGAAAAAACAGGTGAAAAGTTAGCGTACAGTTCGTAATAGTTTGGGAAATCAAATCCCCAGCGCCGCGATTTCCTTCACAATCTTCACCGTCTCCGCGCTGACCTGCACCACACGCTCCACCAGATTGACAATATAATGCTCATCATCGCTGTAACCGTTTGGATCACTGACAATGCCGCTGCGTTTATCCTCGCTCACCTGATATTGATCGACCACCCATTCCAGCGCACTGCGATTCCCCAATCGGTAGGCAAATGCTTCCGCCGGAATTCCCCACAGCGTCAGGCTATCATTGATCTGAATTGCCCGATACGTTTTATAGCCTTGTGCCAGTCCATGATTATCCTCTCCCTGAACGTGTCCCGCTTCACCCGAAGAAAGATAGGACACCGGGATAAGAGGGCGGACTTCCGTCAGCTTCATTTTCTCGACGCGATATGAAATTGACTTGCCCGGAGTCGTCACCCACTCCAATTCATACGGCTTGACCGTCTCGTAATTCAGATGCAAATCCGCCAGCGCCCTCCCCGCCTTGCTAAACCCCCAGAAATCCGCCGCCAATGGAATACGCGGCAGTTCCCGCTTCAGATTATCCGCGAACTTTTCCCGATACCCCGGATGATGCAGCAAACCGTACACATAATAAAAAATATCCCACTTGGTGATCGGTGCGTGCTGTAGGGGCGGTTCGCGAACCGCCCTGTTTTCGTCCCCGCCTTCATACTTCTCCCGAAACTGCCCCAGCGCCCAATCCGTGATATTCTCGCGCCGGTTCGACCCATCCTCGTCGTACACGTAGAACGGGAAGCATTGACAGCTTGAACCGGCACCTACCACATGTAAATCGGTTATTTGGTTTGTAACGAGCGACATAAAAGGTTTTTCTGAACCAATATCAGTAACAATAATGATGCGATTTTCATTTTCAGTTACTTTATTGGGAAATATCAGTGGAAAACGGAGAATATCTTGATTTAGAATCTTATCGAAGAAAATATATCTCTTGGAATATGGACGATAAATTGCATGTCTTATTTTAGTTTCGCTATATTTCGCATAATTATTTCGTTGAAGGTCAAGTTTGAGATCACGACTCCATTTCACCTTATCGTACTTTACAAAACTGTCTACATCCTTAGGACTACCTGAACGCTTATATCTGTCAATCTCGCTATTAAAATCCTCAATAAATTGCTGAACTCTCTCGATTAATGGTATTGACTCGAAATCATATACAACGCTATCTCTATTGGTTTTTATACCTCCAGAATAATCTTTAAATAAAGCCTTCGCAGTCGAACTCTTGGCAGCCTTTGCTTCCTTACTGCCGATAGGTATAAATGAAGTATATTCATCTGCATTTTCAGGTACTAGCCAAGTATGATTTATATCTGGTGTAAGCTTTTCCCATTCAACTGTGTTGAGAGAATTATGTTTCCCATCTTGGTTTACATTTTCAACCAGATACGCTAGTTTTTCTTCTTTACTCCAGTAACTTGGGACACGTTGGTAAAACAATTCATGCTGGCGATGTTGAACTGATCGTATAGCCACTGTAATCCCAACTCCTACACGTATTTTGTCGTCAAATACGTTACCGCCTTCTTGCTTTCGCCTTTCTCCACTTGTACGAGCATTACCTCGCAGATCAAGATGATAAATTTGTGTAAAATCTTGTAAAAGACATTTTCGAAAACCATCAAGAGCAATTCCATCGAGAAAACCGTTATTACTCACAAAGCAGACAATTCCATCTCGCTCCTGCAATCTCTCTGTTGCCCATCGGAAAAATCGTATATATGCATCGTAAACAGAGTTTCGATTTGTGGCCTTTGATGATTTTATATATGTGTCAGTGATATGATTGTCTATTACACTATACACACGATTCTTGTTGTTGTCATTCTCATTAACCTGTCCAGCGTTATAGGGCGGATTTCCGATTATCACGGTAATCGGCGCTTTTTTCTGCCGTTCCACCCGCTCGGTGTTCTTCTCGGTCATGAAGGCCATACGCATCTGGTCGCTTTCCGCCAAATCCAGCGTATCGACAAAGCAAATCCCCTCGAAGCCCTCATACTTCCCGGTCAGCGCGTAATATTCGTGTTCGATATTCAGTGAGGCGATGTAGTAGGGCATCAGCATGACTTCATTGGCGAACAACTGCTCGCGGTAGAAGCGTTCGAAGTGGCGCGGGTTGCGTTCGTGCGCCCGCCGCAGCAGGTTCACCGCGAAATTCCCCGTCCCCGTGCAGGGGTCAATCACCGAAACGCCTTCATCGCCCAATTTCACGCCGAACTCATTCAGCAGCACTTCTTCCACCGCCGCGCACATAAAATCCACAATTGGCTGCGGCGTATACACAATCCCGTGTGTATCGGCAATCTTGACGCTGTAGCCCTGGAAAAAGCGCTCGTAAACGTGATTGGGAGAGTACCACTCAACAGAATTTTCGAGCCTTTGGTCTTATTGATGTCGCAAGAGCCTTTGCCGGAAAACTAACCGACAATTTTGTTCGTCCTGAAGCCGACCCTAACAACGGGGATTCGGCTTCTTTTGATTCTGAACGGAATGAAAGGAAGTGAGTATGCTCTCTCAAATCAAGCCGCTGACTCAGGAAGAACGCCAGCTTGCTCATGCCGCTGCTGAAGAAGCGGTGATGCGTGACATCGGTGAACGACCACAGCGCGACCACTACAACCACCATGCCGCTCATCGCTATCCGCCGCTGGTGACAAAACTCATCACCGGACTGTGTATCGCGCTACTGCTGGCAGCTTTCACACCGTCGGCGATTCGCCTTTATGTCATCGGTTCATCCACCTTTGGCGCAGCCGTGCCATATGAACTGGCGATGATTGCTGTTGGCATTGCCACTGTTCTTACTGCCGAAGTGGGCCAGGTGGTGTTCTCGCTGGCGCTGGCAACGCTTGGGACAACGCCAAATGCACGACGACTGCTATATGCCAGCATGGGGATTGCCACCGCGATTGCACTAGTTGGGAATGTGCAGGTGGCGCTGCCTGGTCATACCACCAGTCCCTTTGCCTGGCTGGAAGCGATTGCCCCACCGCTGCTGGTTCTCTCCACTGCCTATGTATTGAAAGAGCAAATGCTGGAAGCGATTGAACTGCGTCACGCCAACGAACGCGCCTATCAGGAAGCGGTGAACGATTGGCAGCGGGCGACGATCAACCCGGAAGCACATTCCCAATGGATGCAGTTTTACGCCAACGCACTGCGGGATGCCCTACGAAAAGCCAACAGCCGCCGCCGTGAGGCACTGGAGGGATTGAATACCGCCGACTGGCGGGCGCTGATCTACCGGGAATTGCAGGCAGACAACTGGTATGAACAGCCCACGCCTGAATTACAAGTTAGTGCGGTTGAGTCAGAGGAGATTGCCGAACAGCGCCCTTTGGAACTCAGCGCCAACGGGAACGGCAGTCATTCTCACCCAAAGGAGATGTAGAAGCAGGACGGTGTAGGGTGTGTGGCGAACCGCTGCCGAAGTCGGATTACTACGCTGGACGGCGCAGATTGTATTGCAGCAACCGCTGTAAACAAGTGGCGAAGTGGCAGCGCTGGAAAGCGTCGCATACTCATTTCGTGTCAAACCTTGATTGAAAACAGGTGCAAAAACGCCGATGAGCAAGCCGAGCATCATCCCCAACTGGAAGTATCAGAAGCCATCCAAAGGCGGTTACAAGGGCTTGAAGAAGCTGCTGAAGTACGTGTCCTACCGTGAAAGTCCCGATCACCGCCCGGTGGATTTGAGTGACCGTTGGACAGACTGCGGGTTGGGCAGCGGTTGGCGTGAGGTGTATGAGAATGCTGGCAAGCTGTCCGGCCCCTATGTGCTGGCGCATCACATGGTGATTGCCCCTGCGCCCGACCTGATGGCACTGGTGCCGGAAGAACTACGACAGGAACTTGTCCGTGAGGTAACGGAGCGCACGATTGAGGGTTGGTTCGCGGCGCGGGGACTCAATATCCCAGAGTACAGCTTCGTGACCCATGACCGCGACACCGATGATGAGTACGGCTTACAGAACCTTCATACCCATGTGTTTGTCGCAGGGACAGTCGAGAACAGCCTCGGTGAACGTGAGTCGCACCGGGTAGATCGCCAGCATGTTTGCACAGATCGGGGTGGACTGAACCGCGAAGACAACCTGCACTACATTGCCCGGCGGGAGTTTGAGCAGGTGCTTGACCGTACCATCGGGCAGGAGTGGCGACTATTGCGCGAAGTCGAACCGGAGCAGCAAACCATTCCATCTGATATGGACGCTGACCCCGTTCTTGTCCGACAGACACCGGAGATTGACCTGTAGCATGGCAGCTTTACCTGTCTTACATCAGTGTGTGCGCTATGCAAAGCAGGCGATTGGCTTTGTGCCAATCGCAGGTGTCCCGCCTGTCCCACACACTCGTGTAGACAGGTTCGCCGCAGGCGGGACACCACACCCACCACTACGCAGGGGTGGCAAGTTTAATAAACTTGCTCCTCAGATGCCGGAGGGGCTTCACGCACCATGCCTCCGCATGATGCGTCAGCGACGGTGCGGGCGCAGCCCACCGCCGCTGAAAAGCATGGCGCGTCACGGTTCACCATGTCCCGCCCGTCCAAAATCAGCGATTTTGTCCGAAATGCAGAAGCGATTAGCCCAAAACAGAGGGAAGAATGTCTGACAACGCGAAATCACAATACACCAACCGCCTGACGGTGCATATTACCGGGGCGATGGAGAACCGGCTGGAGCAGATTGCCAGCCAGCGCGACGAACCAAAAGCGGAGGTCGTACGCGCCGCACTGAGAGTTTATCTCGACGAACAGGAAGACCTGATCGGCAGCCGCAAACACTTCACGAAGATGTTCCAGCGCCGGGTGGATTACCTGGAACGACTGACGGTGATCTGCCTGTGGCTCAATGTCCAGATCATGCAAATTCTGTACGAGCGAGTGAAGAAGGAACCCTATGAACTGACGGAACTGCTGGAGGATTCCATCAGCGCAGGCATCGCCACCGAGAGTGGTATTCATACGCTGGTCGAACGCATCGTTCAGCAGAAGACCAAACCGCCAGCAGAGTAACCCCACTGGCGGCACGGCTGGAACGATGTATCTATCAGACTTCAGCAATCTGAGGATACATCAATCCGGGCGTGCTGTCCAACGTTTTGTAAAACACGAATGCGACATCTATATAAAGGAAAACAGCCCGATGAAAGCCTCAGAACAACCGCCGATGGTACAGGCGGCACAGGAACAAACAGCAGTGTCCGCAGCGCTGGCTTACGCCGCGCTTGGATTGAGCATCATCCCACTGGATGGCAAGCGTCCAGCTTTAACGTCGTGGTCGGAATATCAGCAGGCACCCGCTTCACCGGAGACAATCAAAGCATGGAGCAGTGCTGGACTGTTGAAGAATATCGGCATCGTCTGCGGCGGTGTATCAGGCAATCTGGTGGTTCTCGACCTAGACGGTGCAGCCGGGTATCCCGCCTTCGCCGCGACCTTTCCAGCGCTGGCAGAAACGTACACTGTCGCCAGCGGCGGCGGTGTCGGGAAGCATGTCTATTTCTATGCTGACAACTTACCACCAAGCATCAAAGCAATGGGAACGCCCATCGGCAATCTGGAACTGTGCGGAGATGGGCGGCAGGTGGTCGCGCCGCCGAGTGTTCACCCGACTACCGGACAGCCGTATCGGGTTGAGCGAGTATCGGACATCCTGCGCGTCTCTGATCTGGCAGAATTAGCTGCGTGGATTGAGGCGTTCAAACCACGTCAACCAGCACGGGAGTGGCAGCCACCCACGCGGATAAACTTTCCATTGGGGGATGCACCGCTGAACCCGCGTGTCATTGATGCGATTGCGCGGATATTGACAGGGCAGGGCTTCAAACAGCACGGCGACTGGCTGCATGGAAGCTGCATCCACCCGGAGCGGCATAAAAACGGCGACAGAAACCCTTCGTTTGGGTTCAACACACACACGGGATACGGGCACTGCTATGTATGCGGCACGATGCTGGCGAAAGAGGTCTGTGAGGGGCTAAATATCGACCCGGATCAGGTTGGTGGTCTGGTCGAACGTCCACAGCCACCGACGATCCAGACCCAACCGACGGTGAAACATAAACAAGTACCCGATAAGCCCAAAGACACGCCACCATCCGTCCCAACAAATTACAAACTGCCGGATTGGTTACAGCAGTACATGGACTGGTCAGGAACAACCGGGAATCAGACCCCGATGATCTTTCATCAGGCGGCGGGATTGTGGCTGCTGGCGACGGCTGTGGGACGCAGGCTGTATGGGGAAGCACCCTGGGGAGTGAAGATCTATCCGAACCTGTACCTGATGCTGGTGGCGGGGACGACCTTCTACCGCAAATCGACTGCTTACAAACTGGCGGAGCAGGTGGCACGCGCCGCGATCCCACACATGCTGATGCCGACACCGGGTTCGCCAGAGCGTTTTCAGGAGGCACTAGCCGGGCGTTTACCGGGCAACTTCGACAAACTCATTCAGGAGCAGCGGGAACGGCTGACGAAGGCACAGCCTTTCGCGGCACAGCGGGGATTGCTGAAAGATGAAGTCGCAGGGTTGTTCGGCGCGATCAACAAACGCGATTACATGGTGGGCATGAAAGATCTGCTGATGGAGCTTTACGACTGCCCGGACTACTTCGATAAAGACACGCAAACTGGATTGAACATCGTCGAGAATGCCGCGCTTTCCATCCTGGGTGTAACCACACCCGCCAGTCTGTCCTGTGCCGTCAGCGCCGGGGATTGGGATAACGGTTTGCTGATCCGTTTCGCGCTGCTCACGCCCGAACCGAACTATGCCGAACGTCCAGCCGCGAAAACTTACCGCGCTGTACCGCAGGCGTTGGTGGATGATCTCCGCAGACTGCATGAGCGTTTACCCGCCCCTCAGACCACCGAAACGGGCATGACAGCACCCGGCGCTTTGCGACTGAAGGTGGCCTGCTGGGAGCAGTGCCAGCAGTACGGTGACTGGCTGCGGCGCAGGTGTGATCCGGGGCAGGATACCGAGTTGGACGACAGGCTGAAAGGCGTTTATGGGCGAATGCACGTTCAGGCATTCAAGCTGGCAGCGTTGTTCGCTGCGCTGGACTGGCTCAAGACTTCCGATGATGCGCCTACCGTGACCGTTGACCACTGGCACGCAGGACAGGCTTTAGCCGAAGGTTGGCGGCAGAGCGCCCACCACCTGTTAGAGCAGCTTGACCGCAGCGGTGAGGCGGTAGTGGAGCGTCGTCAGCAGGATCGTCTGCTTAACACCATTCGTCAGGCAGGCGCAAGTGGAATTGCGCTGCGTGAACTGTACCGTAACCTCAACTTCTCCGCGAAGCAGGCGCGGCAGTTAGCACAGGACTTGATGCGTGCCGGGTTGATTGAGGAACGGCGTATGGATCGTGCTGAATGGTTCGTTGCAGCCGAGTTTGTCACCAGTCAGTCATGAATTTACCGACAAAACTGACATCACCGACAACCGACAATACCGACAACCGACAAAACTGACATCACCGACAACCGACAATACCGACAAAGAGTCGGCGGTGTCGGTGAGTCGGTTGTACCGACAGGTTCTTAACATTGAGGAGTAAGCCATCGTGAACCACACGCAAAGAATTGCTCACGTCGCTCGCCAGCGGCGCAGCCTGACCAAAGCCCTCGTCCGTGAAGCGGTGGAACGTTATCTGGATGCGTTGGTAGCGGAAATTGCCAGCGGGGAGTGGGTAGATATCCCCGGTATTGGCAAGATGCAGGTCAGCCGCGAGGAGGGCAAAGGCTATGTAACATCCATCACACCTGGCGGTCAGCGTGTTCGCCGCAAGGTGCAGATGCGCCTCAGAACCAAAATCCGTCTGTACGAGAAGTTCAGACAGCGGTGTAGGGCACACCGATCCACTGTTTAACAGGTTTTCGCCATGTCACATTGAGATCAACAAGGACCGGCACACACTAACTCAGTTCCAATTGAATGTGTGCCGGTTGTGTCGTTCGCAGGAAATGCGGGTTGCTGAAATAGCCTCTAACCTGATCATCCTAAATCTCCTCGGTCCGATCTGGGTCGTGTCACTCAATGCTTCTTGTAACCTGCCGATCTGGGCTTCGATCAGCGCGATTTAACCCGCATTAATGGTTACAGCGCCTCGATGAACGTAGTACGCACCCTGTCACGCTATCTACTCCATCGCATAAAACAGAGTGATACTGCGAACTTCGACTTACTCAATATCAGAGGACATTGACCTGCACGGCAATACCACCCAAAACTCTCTTAGTCCTCATATCTCGCTGAACCAGATCGAGGCGCAGTGTATCGCCACCTTTTGCCTCCCTCGGTACTTTCAGCCGCAATCCGAACGTCAGTTGATCTTGCTGACGCAGCAAAATCGGAATTTGCGATACAGGACCACTTGGGAAGAAAGCTTCAACACCTCTGTCAAACACCTCTGCCAATAATTCTGGGTCGGCAGACGTAAGTAACTTTCCCGTGTCCGTTCCGCCCTCATCTGCATGAGATGAAACATAGCCTCCGCAATCCAATTGCATGTTCAAATCGGTGATTGCAGGAGAAGAAATATGTTCATATGGCTGAAGCGTTCGACTAGGCACTCGCTTGAAAACTGATCTCACGCGATGCATTAGACTCGCTTCCAGATGGACATGTTCCATGGGGCGGATCAGTTCCAATGCGAAGGTCCGAGTCGATAGGAACTGCAAGTTTGTTACCACGAGCGGTATCACAATCCAACTATCAGGAGTCAAATCTACGATCGTCAGGTTCTTCTGTGCGAGGTTATTATGTTCCCAGACATGACCAGACACGGCTGGATAATCCCCTCGCGTCAGCACAGCAGCGAGGAGGCACGCATGGACTCCTGCTTGAGGAACGAGGTTTTTGGGCCAGCGCGCCTTGACGATCACTGATGCACCGGGAGTGAGATCAAAGCCCGATGTTACTGCTGCACTGGGGAGAAAATCGGTTGGAAATATGAACTGCATACCAGCAAATGACTTAACACTAAACGTGACGACAAAATGGCGCACTGCCACGGAACCGCGGTTGTGAACACGTGCGTAGAACCAATTATCTTGTCCATACTCCGGAGATTGGTGCGTAATACCACCGTCATCCGAGTTACGGACCCACAGATCTGGCGAATCCCAAAACCGCCCAGACCATATTCCTGCACCAGGGTCTGTGGGATCGTCACGCAACCATAAATCAGGTGTTGATGCTGGATCGTCAAACCCATAGACAAAGCGATGAAAGGCATCTACCAGACTGGAATTGCCTGTTCGACAGATCAGGAACTCCTCAATATCGGTTGTGGTAACGGGCCGATGCCGCCGCTGTTTGTAGAACTCGCTCATCAAGGCTCTTAGTGTGCTTACACCCACCGAAGCAGCTACACCCTTCCAGAACCGATGCCCGTTGGAATACGCGCCAGCGGCTGTAACGCGGATCCAAGGATTACGCGGGCACAGCGTCACGGTGGGATCGGTGAAGCTGAACGCCTGCGACTCGGACGCGCCGTGGTCGTTGTAGATGGTCCAGGCCTCGTCGAACCAAGCGTCTGGCTGACTAGCTGGCTTCAGACCGCGCGCCCACCAGCTGTGAAATGTCTCGTGGCGCAAGGCACTCGGCGCGGTAGTCGTCCCGCCTTCGTACTCCATCCCGCCGACATGAAAGAAGGAAATGAAGCGATTGCCATGCATATAAGGACCGATCGCTTCGTTTTCTGCGAGGCAATTCTTGATGCTGTTGATTTGTGGCTGGAGACTGATCGAGTTGTTAGAGAGCTTCCAGGCTTCGATGTTGACTTGTGCGCCTGAGGACAGCGGGCCTTGATCGCTCAAATACACGATGGTATCTCTGGCTCGCAACTCCACGAGTGGTGAAAATGCTGTGAATCGTTCCGGGAAATTCACTCGCCAGTGATTGGTGCCAAGTGTTGTTACCTCTCCATTCGTAATGACTGCGTGATCCACCCCGCTATTGACAATCTGCAGCTCCAGCACTAGTTCGAGCTGATCGTAAATCAGATTTGCAGGCACCCAGGCCTCAAGATACCGTCCAGCACCCAAGTCGGTAAAACCGAAGTTGAAGACGAGCCGAGGTCCGCTAGACCAGATCATAGCGGGCTGATATGATCCAGCAGTTGAAGATTGAGGTGTTCCAAGCGTATAGGTGAGACGTACTGTGTGCTTTGAGCCAGCAGCCAAAACCTTTTTGATAACTCTTAACTCTGCATCAGGGCCACCACCGAAATCATGATACGTCAGCTCAGTCACGGGTAGAGATGCGCCATCCAACCAAGCTTGGGTGATCGTCTGCCGAAGATCAAAAATCGGATTGCCTGCCTGACACCCCATTGTGAATTCTACCATCGCGTCACCTGTTCCTGATGAATTTTGTCCATCAAAAGTCAGTTTCGCGGTAATTCGCTGGATGTCGATGGGAACAGCCCACAAGTTATCGACAAGCTTCGCCGGCGGAGCCAGGTCAAGGTTGGTATCGGCAATGTCGGCCAATGGAGGCAACAGGCTAAGTAGTTCCGACAGATTAACAACACACTCACCATCTGCTGGCTGGCAGACCCCGGTATTTCGTTTCAGGATGGCGCGCCATCCATAACCTCGAGCAGCCTGAATGTGACTCGCTGTCTCCGTCACGAAGATACTTTGGTCGCTCGCAGCGGAGTACCCCGCTTTCTGCAGGGCCAGGTCAAAGATGGGTTTGTTGGGTTTGCGCACATTTCCCGGAATTTCGGAGGAGATGGTAATCAGATCGTTTTCAATGTATGCTGCAAGACCAAGACCCTCCAACTGTACATATACTTGCTGAACCGTCGTGCCAGATGGTTGATCGGACAACAGGCCAAGTCGATAACCCCGCTCGTGCAAAATCTGTAGGGCGTCCAACGTATCGGCATAACGTTTTCTTTGGTTGTTTGAATCGAGATATATGAGCGTATCGCCCAAATCAAAGAATACAAATGTGGGAAAAACATTATTGTACATTTTTGTCTCCTTGATCTAAAGAGAACAAATCTTTGAAAAGCATGAACCTCAATTATTTGGAGTACAAAAAGGGGTACCGAGGTGGCTGGACATCTCACTCCCGATACCCACAGCGAACCTTTTTCCCAACCTTAAGGCTGGAAAACCAGATCTTACCGCGCAATGACATTCACTAGGACATCGAAGCCACCAATGAAAGTGCCCTTGGCATCACGCTGGATCATTTCCACTTTGATCTTGTCGCCCGGTCTGGCATTCTGTGGAACCTTTATTCTCACTTTTAGCGTCAATCGCTCACGTGGTATCATCTCATAGGGGAATCCCACTCGTAGACCTGTTTTCAGCTTCAGGAATGCCTGCTCTTGGAGGCTAACCAAGTCAACATCCTCATGGAAAAAGTCTTCCGTGATGTCTGTGATCTCGTCACCCACTGGAGCAGGTTGGTCGGGGACGATGATAGAGGAGCCACGGGCAAGATTAATCAAGAGTTGGGGTTGATCCCTAGGGCCTACAGACACTCTCGTAGCTTCTATTACCCGCACTTCAGGTCGCGCTGTAATGATCTCCGTAGGTTTTATCTCCTTGATGCTAACGATCTTCATGTTCTCCCGCAGAGCCTTAATGACCCCTGGGTCATGATGATGTAGCGTGACTTCGAGGTTCTCCCAGCGTGGCGGTCGGATCAATTCCAAGCGGACCAATTGCGGTTTGGCAATATGGTAATTGCTGATATTGAAGAGGTAGTCCACCGTTTCATTGGGGAGTAGATCGATGATATCCGTGTTGCATTGCATCAGCTTTGAAGTTGAGTAGCCAGTGTAGCCAATGCTGGTAGCTGAAGTGGCGTAATCTGCTGGGTTGTAGACCTCAGCGAAGAGGCAACCGTGACGGATAGTGGCACCCGTAGGGATAGCCGGGATCAGATCCTTTGGCCATCTCGCTTTGACAGTTGCCGTTGCCCCGGGGGCCAAGTCATAACCCACCGCCCCGCTGATAACATGGTCACGAAAGTCAGCAGGGTACACCGGCGTCGAGAAGGGGCTCTTGAAACTGAATGCGACGACAAAGGCGCGCGCGTTGACGGTACCGTCATTGCGCACTCTGGCGTAAAACCAGTTGTCCTGTCCAGCTTCTACTTTCTGGTAACCCACCGCAGGCGATTCGCTCTGCTGCGACCACAATTCGATGACGTTGAGGTTGGAGCCAGTTTCACAGTGGAGTACCCCCCGATCGTGAAAGCTATTGAGCATTTCCATGCCATGCTGCAAACGGTATTCTGCCAAATCATGATCCTCGTCCATGAACGCTTCAGCCCCGTCAGGCATCGTGCCATTTGCACTCACGCGGGTATGGCTGAGTATTACTGTTTTCAATAGCTCGTCCCGAGCGGCAACACGCTTCGCAAGACTGGACGCATCATCACCGCCGATATCCAGGTAGATATTCCACAAGGCTGCCGACCAGATCTCACCATCAAAGTGGACGTCGTTGAGCCAGTCTCCCGCTGCTCCTGATGGGGTATTCCAAGGGTAAACCTTAGTGCCGTCAACCCGGCGCATTCCCCCCTCATCGGCATAACACCAATCCTCGAACACTTCTCTCTGGAATGGATGCTCTGGCGCAAAGTAGGCACACGCCAAAATATCTCCAAATCCCTCACCCATAGCCCCCGTTTCATACCGTTTGGTGACGGGATTCATCCCACCCCAACCTGGTACCATATCATGCTGAATGCCATGGCCATACTCGTGTATCATGGCCTCCGCGTCTTCTCCACGGTCTGGCTTACACGGTCCGGAGTGCCCGAGACGGATGGTGTCATCGAATGAATTGTACGAGGCGGCAGTCTGGTTGGCGTGAGGGACAACATCAATCTTGGAGCTATGCGCGTTTGTGATGCCCAGCGACTGAATGTAGCGCTGAAGAGTATCCAGGTGATAATACGCCATGACACCCTCAAAGCCATCCTGGTTGCTGGTGTACTTGAAATTATTCTTGTTTGTCTCCTCCGGTGAGTTTTGCACTACCACGTATGGGCCGTCCAGCTTGTACTTAGTGCCGGACTTGGTGATCTCCTTCAGCGTTCTGGTCACACGCTCAGCGTCGATGGTTGCTTGTGCGGTTCCAGCAAAACCACACGCGGCTACGGTAGCCTCGGGAGCGCGAAGCGTATTATTGCCGGATGTGACCACAGGGTTCGGATCAAAAACATACCCCTCTCCATCCTCAGCCAGAAGGGTCAAATCATCCTTGGCGAGTATTTCACCAGTATAGGCATCCACAATGACGCGCCAATCACGGGCAGGTCCATCAGTGAGAACCATAACTAAATAAGCCAACTTGAGACCCTTGTCGGTGGGGTAGTAAGTCTTTGACGGAAGGGCCGTTTTCTTCCGAAGGGTATGCACACCAACGGCGTCAGAGGCCGCCTTGATGGCAGCTTTCGGTTCCAATTGGGCGGCGTCAGCAGCAACCGTTATAACTCTGGCTGGAGAGATATGCTCCAGGTTGAGCTGCCTAACGTGCTGAGAGGCGTCAACCCGCACTAAGATTTCCGTGCCAAAGACAGGAATACCGTCCTTGTATTGCTGGAATCGGTGTGTTGTCCCTGTCGGGGTGGAAACCACTTTGATTGGCTGTAAATCATCGATCTGCATGTCCAATCTCAACTCGTCAGCGTTGGCGAGCAGGAATGTCTTGACCGAATCCTCAGCGGTATCGGCAACAGGGAGTTCAAATTCGCCTCGAATCTTGCGGGGCCTACCGGTTCTTTCATCTCGAATAATCTGACTTTGCGAGTCATTTAGTAGCCCGTTCATAAATTCTCATCCTTTCTCTCGAGCATTATTTGGGCTTTTCCCACCTAAGCCAAACGGGAGCTTATTGCTCAGGCAAAATTGTAGACGGCTACGTTGTCGCTACTGTAGACATCTACACGCTAAGTTCCTCCTCCAGGAGAGGGTGGATTCGCCATCTTGTAACCGGTGAAATACATCAAATTGCGTGTCGACAAAGCTGCCTCCATGAGCATCTGCAATCTGATGTCATGACCGCCACTGTCTTTCCAAAGGTGTTAATAGTCCGTCAACGGATTGATACCTGCCATCACATCCGTGTAATCCATCATTCGCTCGACCCGACCGGCAGCCAATTCGCGAGAGACTTCTGCAATAACATCTTTGAACCGTGCGCGATCCATCAAGACAACCTGTTCACCGATGTGCAGATGTGGGTCGCGAATACCACCAGCGATGTCCTTGATAAACCTGATACTTACTGCTTCGGTGCCTTCGAGTAGTTCTTTGACTCGTGCCTCGCTGAGCAAGACTCTCCAGTCCACAGGCCAGCCACCCGGAAATGGAAATGGGCGCGGCCAGATTTTGAACTTTACTTCGGTCTCAGCGAATAATTCCGCAATGCGGGCGAATTCCTCGGCATTTCCCTGAAACTCAACTTCAGCTTTCCAATGGAAGTTTAGTTGCTTTTCCACGAGATTTTCCTCCTCGTATTTCACTAGCCGATAACTTCAGATTGAGTTTTTGTAGCATAGGTGTAAAAGTGATTGATAAATGTGTCACATTTAGCCAGTTTGTCGAAGACATATTCTGCTGCTTGCATTGAGGCTTTCTGAATCGCGCAGAGTCCCGGACCGGCTAAATCTGTCTGACCGGACAAGAAATAATTGGTACAGCCGCACCAATTCATGCAGTAGCGACGCAGCCGACACGTTGCACATTCTTGGTTTCTGTTCCCAACATGTGCGCGAATGGCTCTGCATCTAGGATGCTCTAAGCCCGTATGAACATTTCCGAGAATAAACGGCGATGTGCCATTGTCCTCGCCGATAAGGCGCTCACACGGGTAGATGTTCCCGCTTGGCGCGACTGCCCACTGTGTATCAGCCATCCCACAAAGATCGGCTGGTTCATAGCCTCCCTTCAGAAACAAAATGATTGCGCTGTCCAAGAAATTGACACCGATTTCAATGCCTTTCTCGTAGCAGTCGCAGTACAAACGAGCCATTTGCATAAAGGCTTTTTGAAGTGCCGGATAGTCATGTGCCGACCAAGGGGATTGAATATCGGGATTGAAGTGCATGACGTGGGATCCCAAAGCTAGGAACAGGCTCATGGCCTCCGGCATATATTCGATGGACTGTGGACTATAGACAGCATTGACTTGGACATGTTCGAGGCTGTCGAGAGCGCGCTTCAGATTTCGACAGATGCTCTGAAAGCTGCCTCTGCCGTTGGGATATACTCGATTCGCATCGTGGATGTACTGCGGTCCATCAATGCTAATACACACGTTGAACTGTGCAGTATTGAGAAAATCAAGACACCGTTGCGTCAGGAGCGTGCCGTTGGTTGTTACTGCCAGACGGACGGTAACATCTTTTTCAGCGACACGCTTCTGGATATATTGAGTTGTTTCTTGCAGGAGCGGAAAGGCGAGCAGCGGTTCTCCACCGAAAAATTGAAAATCAATCGTTTGTCCCGGCGAGACACGATCCATTCCGAAATCCACCGCATTTTGGGCGGTGTCGAAAGACATATCTATCGAAGACGATTTCCCTGCATAGCAGTACCTGCACGCAAGATTGCATCGGTGGGTTAAGCTCAAAACAATTTTCATATCCAGAGACTCCGCTTTGCCAGTAACACAAATTTCGGAAACGCCACCAAATGGCATTGCCTGTGCTGTAGCTTTAGACTCCTAGTCATATAGGTGCTGCTGCCTTGGATGAGCAAACAGCACAAAGCCATAAAAACAGCGCGTTAGTCTAGCTGGTTGCTTTCTCTAAGACCTTCTCAACAGCCTCGACGTATTCCTTCACTTGTTTAACCCGGCTCAGAGTATCAGCCTTCTCTTCCGGAGTAAGCTTGCTGAGAACCTGAGCCTGTTTTAGCGCCTCAACGAGAGGCACGTGGGGATACTTCGCTTCGATGAGAATCTGGTAGAGATGAGGCGGCAGCAGAACCGCCAATGGATCAATAGCGACATAGGTAGGAATGTTAGGCTTAGACATGATTTATGCTCCTGGTTTAGCAGATTTAAAAGGGCTTCAGACTTTTTTCGGTTTTCCATTCGCTGAGGTAGATCTACCTACAACGAACCTATTTTCTGGCTCAATCTTGAAGCCAAAAGGTGCTAAGAGTGATTTAGGCGTGACGAAGTGCGGTGCACCTGGTCGCTGGAATGTGACGTGAGATGTAACCTCGGTAAAGCCAATGTAACCATAGCCGTTGGTAACACGTGGATTGGCACTTAATCGTATCTGATAAGCACAGCTCACGGGTGGGAATTTGGTCGGGCAGTTAATTTGCTGGTCGGCCACGCCCTGCCAGTCACCGCCCCCGTAGACTCCCATGCCACTCGGCAGCAGGTCAACAGGGGTCATCGCCGTTCCACCGTAGAACCCCTGAAGGGCAAACTTCAGCAGATTGCCTTCAGGATCAAAAGCGCGGAAACGAATTTGAACAGGATCAGGTGTTTCTGTGATTTGAACGATGTCGCAGGGTTGGATGACCTGAGTCTTATACTTCATGCCGTAAATCTGTAATTCGGGCAGAGTATTGTCAATGAACAGGGACAGGGTTTGAGGCGCAGCTGGCTTCACCACACCACCGCTGGCATTACGAAATTCCACTGAGAACTCATGTAACCCGGTTGGGGACGCTGCTTCCCCTGCGCTACCGACTGAATTCCACTGGAACAGCAAATCTCTGGTTGAGTATTCTTCATTCAGAGACTTAAGCTCATACCAGTTATCGCTGTCCGGTCCAAACGCCTCCAGCACGTAGGTTGTACCCGTCCAACGGTAGTTCGACCAGGTTCGCCGCAGCGATACAAAGTCGCCGACGTTGCCATAGCGATGCAAAATGCGATATTTTCTCGCGCCTGCAGCCCACAACGCGGTCATATTGGTCCGATTGTAGAGGAAATTGAGCGTTCCGCCAAAAGCAGCATTCGTGACAGGTGGATAGTAATCTGGGTCGGTGGTGGCGCGTCCGTTACTGCTAATCTTCGTGCAGGGAATTAACCCCACACCGCCGATGATGGGTCCGGCAGTCCCTGGCGGATAGACCACAGCGGGACTTGTCGCCAGAAAAATCTCATTCAGACAGGTGAAATCGGTGTAAAAATCGGGCGGAAAATCAACCACAAACGAGGGTGAAGTAGAGGCTGCCCGAACTCCGAACCGGAGATACGGCACAGTTGTCCCGCCCAGCGTATGAATGCCAACCTCTGATAGCGCGATTTTCATCTCCCAGATGCGATGTGCCACCGCCGAATTGGGGGAAGGCGCGAAGCCCTGCTGAACGACGGATTGTGTCTCCGGGAGAATCCCCGTCCAAGCACCGGGACCCAAGTAGTATGAACGCGCCATTTTGATCGGGAGACTCGGATATATACCATAATCAACATCAAAACGAGGTGTGATGACCGAAGTATGATCCACGTCGAAACTTAGCCAAAAGTAATCTCCGACACCCGGCGTATTGCCTGTATCTCCAGTCATATCCAGTGCCAGATATAGATATTCGGCATCATTCTTGACTAAAATGACCCCTTTAGGCATTGCCATTGTGCCTGCATCCGCCCACTCTCCCTGAGAGAAAGTACCGGATATATTCACCGGGGTGTTCGTCCAATGGCTAAAAACGCTTGCCATGTTGTACTCCTTTCCATACGAGGCGAAATTCCCTGAGGACTCTGCTCTCTGAACTTCGATGCAAAATGTGGTATGACAGAGATAAAGGGATTAGGGCACAGAGTCGTTGACTGATGTTTTCTTATTTAACAGGCACATAGCATCAAGTTCGGTGTCTGAACAGCACCTGTCAAAAGAAACCTGTCATTCTGACTCATTCCTCAGCTTCCCTTTTCGCACAAAAGGCTAATAAATACATCTCGTTCACGCCAAACAGCGAGATTTTCTGAATGGGGTCGTTATCATTTCCGACAATGACTAAGGTGGGTTGATGGGCGTTCGGTACCTTTATCTCATCTATCTTTCCATTTTCAAACGTCGTCTGAATTTTCCCTCCGCCATCAAAGTAATAGAGATTGACTCGTTTGAAGCCCTTCTCATCCTTGAACTCAACGTCCGTCTGATAACCACATCTCAGTCCAACGAACGTGTTGAAGTTAATGGATCTTCCCTCGATGGATAAGAATTGGACAGGCTTCATCATGCCTGTGGCTTCATCATGCATATAGACCGTAATCGTAGCGTGACCAACCTGATATGGGTTAGCCAACTGGATTCCAAGGTAAGGTTGGAAGTCAATACCTGTGTCAGTTGGGCATTCGGGGACGATCCAACGCGAAAGGAGTTTTTCAATGTTCTTGAGGCGCTCCTCTATCCGATCCAATACTGCCAAACGGTTCTCCAAACGAGTGATATACTGCTCATCGATAGTGCCCGATTTAGTTATGTCTCTCATGATTATTCCCTCCTACTTGTTGGGATTTAGCGAAACGAAATTCAGTTTTGTACGCAGCATTACATTCCCTCCTCAAACGCTCATCAGCCGAGCAACTATATTTTTTGCTGATTCACGGATGAGCCAGAAACTTCTGTGCGATGGCTTTCCGAAGCAAAACACCTGTTTCACATGTTTTGCATACTCGCTGTCGAAGCAAAAAACGAGGCGTTCTCCATCAATGGTTGATAGAAAGCCTCGTTACCCATCTTGTATGATGATTTCGATGCTCGGCACCAAGAAAACTGTAAAAGCCATCTTGACGCGACCATAACCAACTCCACTCTGTCTTTAGAGATGGTGCCAAACAAGAAGGCATTTAAAGCCTGTTTAAGTCACCAGGTCGACAGCTTAAATCGATGTCTAGGAGGGTTGATGGGGAGTTAGAATGAGAGAAAAAGAGCCGCTTTTCGAAGAATGGTTGAGTCAGGTCGGCAGCGAGGGCGAAGTTTCAAAGATTTGTAAAAGTCGATTCTCCAAAAAGTGCTACATGGGTACAATATTGCCCCGCAATCCTCTGGGACATAAAGTGTGTTTTACCTTCTTCATTTTATTGTAGTTATAGTCGGTAGTAGTAGTGATGAATGTCATATTTTTTGAAATGTTTAGTTGCATCCGGTTCGATTCCAATACTTGTGTTTCCCAATCGGATATACCTTAATTGCTAATTTTCGCAGGTTACAAGCTCTGACATCGATATGCTGGTTACATCGGTACGACGAAAAGGATAACCCGATGAACAACCTCCATTTTGCATCCCCAACTCCTCAACATGTAATTTTGACTCACGTTTTGTCAAAACTGACGGGGCAAAACTGTAGGATTACAGGGTTTGAGCGTGGTCAGTGTGCTAGGCTGAGAGAACAAGTATGACAAGGCGACGGATCACATGACCACTCACCTGAATTCCACTCTACCCGCCCGGCAGCCAAAACGAGCGCTGATGTTTAGCATTCGGCTCACCGAATCGGAGCAGAATAAGATTGATGCGCTGGCAAGACTACTCAATCTGCCCAGTTCGTTCATGGCGCGGCATTTTATACTGGAAGCTGTGGCGCACCACAGCGCAGAGCAAGCTGAGGATGTTGAGCTTGAAGGTCAAGACGCAGGAGCAAAATGAACAATTGAATACTCAGTCGGGCATAGACCTGAAATTGGTCTGCCGCTCCCTGCTGAAAATCATTGCGCGTCTGGAAGGAAACGAGTACACTGAGTCTATGTTGCGCCAGACCGCCGAGGACGAACTCGACGACCTGGCTAACCCCGCGAGTGCTGGAAACACGTCGCAGGGCTGAGACGCATTGTACACTAAAGCGCCTCGTTCCTGCATGGATTCCATCCAACTGCGGGGACGGGGCGTTTTCGTTAGTCTGCAACAGATAAGGAAACGAGTATGCCGAATCGTTTGAAACGCCAGCCAACTGAAAAAGCCAATCCCTATCAATCGCAACCCTTGCCGATTGGTCGCCCCGTCGCGGTCTACTACCGCCAATCGACTGATGCCCAGATTGGGAATATTTCAACTACTTTGCAGACCGTCGATATGGTTGAACACCTCATCCAGTATGGTTGGCTGCGTGAGCAAATATTGATGATCGACATGGATGCTGGCATTAGTGGCTCAAAGAAAATTAAAGAACGTCCCGGCATGTCGATGCTCTACGATCTGATTGAAAGTGCCGAGATCGGACTGGTTGCGGCACAGGACGTAGACCGCTTTTTCCGTGATGTGACGCAAATTGAAACCAATATTTTTATTGATGCCTGCCGCCGCAACAACGTCATGGTGATGACACCACGCCTGATTTACGACTTTGCCCACCCTACACAGGGCAAGTTCTTTATGCAGCAGTTCCGCGAGGAGTCG
Source organism: Aggregatilineales bacterium (assembly GCA_044226645.1). Lineage (GTDB taxonomy): Bacteria > Chloroflexota > Anaerolineae > Aggregatilineales > Phototrophicaceae > CFX2. The sequence continues at coordinate 3,144 of JBGAGR010000103.1, read as the reverse complement.
CAGCGGGCAGCCGATTTTCTGGATTATCACATCAGAGGACGATTGCTAAAGAGCCGCGATTATTTGACCGAGCGTGGATTATGGGCAGGACGCATGACCGTTCCCGGTTTCATGGTGGACATGCGCGAGAAGCTGCCTAACGGAGAACGCAACCCCAACTATCGCAAATATGTCCGGTTTGAGCCACACGCCGATGTGGTGGTTGAGATTTTTAAGCAGTTTCAAAAGTTCAATGGTAATCATCTGGGCTTGTGGAAATACATGGAGCAGCACGGCCCGTATTTCCCAGAAGTGACACCGGAAATGATACCGGAAGGGTTCAAGCTCACTCTTCGGCTGAATTACCGTTCAGTTCTTACAGGTGGCTTGATGCCAACCCTGATGGCGTTGAAGCAGATGTTATTGCAGGTCGCCTATATTGGACATTGGGTGCATCAGGGAGCGATTGTGCAGTGGGATAATCATGAGGCGATTGTTCCACATGATCTGTTTATGTTCGCCTATAATCGTCTTTCGCCAACCGATTTCTTTGGCGACCCGAACCCGGAGCATATTCCGCAGCGCGTGTTCAATCGGCATAAAGAGAGCCGCCCTGTTCCACCGCCTACCTACAGCGGTTTGGTATTTACCGACGACCTTCCCGAAAGACCGAACGCCCGTATTGCGACATCATGGGCAAACTACTCATCGAGCTATGCTTATGTACTGCAAGACTACCCGCACCGTTCGCTGGTGTGGTCAATCAAAGCATATATTCTGGACGGTATCGTTGGCCGGATGCTATTGGAGCGATTGAAGGCAACAACCATTGACGATGAAGCATGGGAAGATGCTGTAACCAATAGCGAACAGAATAACCATTCTGAAGTGCGCCGTTTGGAAAACTGGATACGCACCACCGAACAGACTAAGAGCAACATTATTGCCAGTCTGGGCGTGATCACGCATCCTGATATGATTGCACGGGCGCAGGCAAAGTATGAGGCAGCGGAACGTGAAATCGCGGGGTATCGGCGCGAACTTCAAGCACTCCGAGAACATGATACACAGACCTTTACCCTGTCCCATGTGCGTCCTGTTTTAGAGACAGTTGTCCAGCGATGGGAAGAAGTCCAGCCGCGTGAACGTCGCACCTTATTTGAAGCTTTTGCCCATTCCATATCGCTGCGCCGACAACATCGGGGAGTCAAATTCCTCACTGTCCATTGGCGTGACCGGACTGAGTCAACTGAACGCATTGAATTATTTGGGCATCTGTGGGACAAACAGGATGTGCAGGATTTGAAAGCGATGGTCGAATCAAACGTCGATCAGGCTGTGATTATGCAGCGTTTCCCCGAAGACGAGTGGGGTGTGATTCAACAGCGTTACGCCTATCACTGCAATAACGGGCGTTTTCTGGCGACTTATTCCGGGAAGAGGCAATATACGCGGGCAACCCGCTGGATTGACACGCCGGAATACCAGAGTTCAAAAGCTCTGATGAGTGATACTCCCTCTTGATGAAATTTTGCTTGGCGACGAAATCCGTCACCTTATGCGCCGCGTCCTCAATCGCCGTGTAAAAACGGTCTAGCGCCCCGATGAACTCTACCGGGTCGAAAAACGGACTGGTCAGCGAAGCCACCACTTTTTCGATTTCCGCCGCGATCACATTACGCTGGGTAAAACCCGCCGTGAAGATTTTGCCGATCAGCCGCGCCGTCAGCATGTGTTGAATCAGCATTTCGTCCACCGCCGCCGCGCTGATATTGGGATTCAAGGCGCTTTTGCACAATTCCATGAACTCGTCAAAAGCCGTTTTGAAAGTCTTATTGTCCTTGTGCGCCGCCTCGATGCGCGTTTTCAAGCCCTGCGCCACGTCCGGTATAACGCCCTGAAAATAGGCCACCGCTTCGCCAAAATTGTTGAATGGCTCGATCTCATGCCCGTAAAAACGCTTCAGCAGGTCGGCTACCTGTGCCGGGTCACGCAGGTTCACCCGCAGCGCCATGTCCCTGTCCTGATACAGCACCGCCTCGCGCGTATCCTCAAAAATGATGTTGTCGAATGGATAGCCCTTGTCGCGCTTCTTGCGGATTTCCGCGTCAAGGTCATCGCTCGTGTCTTTGGCTTCCCAATGCCCGTGCGGCAACCCCCACTCGTCGTACAGCACGCCGTCGTAACGGATGCGGTTGCCGCCTTCCTGCCGTTCGGTCTGTTCCGTCACCAGCTCCCATTTTTTCTGCTCTTTGGCCGTCTCGCGCAGCAGATTTTCAAAAGCCCGCCGCACATTCCCCTCGTGCAGCGCCCCCTGTCCCTCGGCTTCCTTCAGCATCTTGTAGTAATTCTGTATCGCTGGCGAATCCGGCTTAATCGTCGCTGGCATGGTTCTCTCTCAAATAATCGTCTATACACAATGTTTTCCGTAGGGGTGCAGCACGCTGCACCCTCCGGGGGTGAGGGTTCATAACTCCTACTATAACACGCCTCTTTCCCTCCCGACAAAATCCCTTTCTCCTACCCCCTCTTTCTTTGCGCCTTCGCCTCTTCGCGCCTTTGCGTTAAAAATCTTCTCCACCGTTTGAATATTCATACCGAAAAGTTTACCAAAAGGTAGCCCTTTCGCATCCGATTTCTGCTACGCTGTATCTGGTCTGTTGTTGATCTACCTTGTAGCTTGGCGAATCGAAAAATACCAACGCCAACAAGCCAAGCTGCCAAGCTCTTGACTCAGGACTTGAAATGCAGCGCTGCACTGTTGCATGTGGGACATTAAATGCAACACCTTCCCGCGAAAGTGCGGCATTTGGGACATAAAACGGACATTCAAATGCCGCACCGACATGAATGTCCGGACAACAAAGGCGACATTTCCCCTTGCAAATGTCGCCGGGGCGACAACATCCGACAACGCCCTTATTGTCGATGAACATGATGATGATGATGATGAAGGTCTTCGAACAATCGAATAACGGCCAATGCCACAATTTTCCGCCACAGCCACAGCCGCCGCCACCGCCACAATTTTTCCCGTCACTTGTGGCCGCACCGCCACAACCGCCACAATTTTGTGGAATTTTACAAAAACTACTACCTTCTTTTGATTTTACTAAAAACTAACAACGAATAACCAACAACTTCCAACAAAAATGAGCGACCATT